>GG688422.1:368423-369723 GCA_000161975.1 Eubacterium saphenum ATCC 49989 | reverse complement strand
ATGAAGTCGGAGTTGCTAGTAATCGCAGATCAGAATGCTGCGGTGAATGCGTTCCCGGGTCTTGTACACACCGCCCGTCACACCATGGAAGTTGGGGGCGCCCGAAGTTGGTCGACAATAGATTACCTAAGGCGAAATCAATGACTGGGGTGAAGTCGTAACAAGGTAGCCGTATCGGAAGGTGCGGCTGGATCACCTCCTTTCTAGGGAGACATATTCTCTACACTATCTTAGTTTCTCTTTGTTGTTTATGGGCTTGTAGCTCAGGTGGTTAGAGCGCACGCCTGATAAGCGTGAGGTCGGAGGTTCGAGTCCTCCCAAGCCCACCAACCACGGAAGTGGTAAAAGACGCGAGAGCGAGCTGAACGGAGCAGTAAAACCCGTTCAGAGGAAGGCAAATAAAAAGCCTAGGATGCATATTGAAAACTGAATACGTATCACAGGAGATTACGAAAGTAATCTTAAGAAGAGAGAAATCGAGAAAAGCAAGTTATCAAATAACTGCTGAGAGATTTCAACCGAGAAAAAACCAGAAAAGACCTACCTAACGCTATAGGTAGGCAAATAAAGGTCAAGCGATAAAGAGCATAGGGCGAATGCCTTGGCACTAGGAGCCGAAGAAGGACGTGATAAGCTGCGATAAGCTACGGTAAGGCGCAAATAGCCAATAACCCGTAGATTTCCGAATGAGGGAACTCAATTATGGTAATGCATAATTATCCTATGATGAATATATAGTCATAGAGAAGGTAACCCGGAGAACTGAAACATCTAAGTAACCGGAGGAAGAGAAAGAAAAATCGATTTTCAAAGTAGCGGCGAGCGAAATGGAAAGAGCCCAAACCACAGAAGCTGTGGGGTTGTGGACCACCAAAACGAGAATGAAGCATAGTCAAATTGTCTGGAAAGGCAAGACAAAGAGGGTGAAATCCCCGTAGGCGAAATGTAGAGTTTTCAGGGTGGCACCAGAGTAGGGCGGGACACGTGAAACCCTGTCTGAAGTATGGGAGGACCACCTCCTAAGGCTAAATACTACCTAGTGACCGATAGAGAACAGTACCGTGAGGGAAAGGTGAAAAGAACCCCGAAAGGGGAGTGAAATAGAATCTGAAACCTTATGCTTACAAGCAGAGGGAGCAAAGAGGGTAGCCTCTAAGTGACCTCGTACTTTTTGTAGAACGGGCCAACGAGTTATGGTGTGTAGCAAGGTGAAGGCGTGAAGCGCAACAGCCGAAGTGAAAGCGAGCCTTAATAGGGCGAGAAGTTGCATGCTGCAGACCCGAAACCGGGTGATCTATCC
>GG688422.1:0-368323 GCA_000161975.1 Eubacterium saphenum ATCC 49989 | reverse complement strand
GGCGAGAAGTTGCATGCTGTAGACCCGAAACCGGGTGATCTATCCATGTGCAGGTTGAAGCGAGAGTAAAATCTCGTGGAGGACCGAACCTGTATCTGTTGAAAAAGGTTAGGATGACGTGTGGATAGGGGTGAAATTCCAATCGAACTCGGAGATAGCTGGTTCTCCTCGAAATAGCTTTAGGGCTAGCCTCAAGAAAAGATTAACGGAGGTAGAGCACTGAATGTTTGCGGGACCTTCACCGGTTACCAAAAACTATCAAACTCCGAATGCCGTATAATTATACTTGGGAGTCAGACTATGTGAGATAAGTTTCATAGTCGAAAGGGAAACAGCCCAGACCTACAGCTAAGGTCCCAAAATATAAGTTAAGTGGAAAAGGATGTGAAGTTGCACAAACAGCTAGGATGTTGGCTTAGAAGCAGCCATACATTTAAAGAGTGCGTAACAGCTCACTAGTCGAGTGATTTTGCGCCGAAGATAAACGGGGCTAAAACTTATTACCGAAGCTTGGGAATTTAAAATAAATTGGTAGAGGAGCGTCCTATGTGGGTTGAAGTTGTGCCGGAAGGCATGGTGGACTGCATAGGAGTGAGAATGTTGGCATGAGTAGCGAGAGACAGGTGAGAATCCTGTCGGCCGAAAATCTAAGGTTTCCTGAGCAAGGTTCGTCCGCTCAGGGTTAGTCGGGACCTAAGCTGAGGGCGAAAGCCATAGGCGATGGACAACAGGTTGATATTCCTGTACCACCGATAGTCGTTAAGAGTGAAGTGGGGACACAGAAGGATAGGTTAAGCGTGCCGTTGGTAGAGCACGTACAAGCGTTAAGGTAGTTGCAGCAGGCAAATCCACTGCAATAATACTGAGGCGTTATGTGGAGGGAAATTAAGTACCGGAAGTAACTGATTTCATGCTGTCAAGAAAATCCGCTAGCAAGACTAAAGGTGCCCGTACCGCAAACCGACACAGGTAGATGAGGAGAGAATCCTAAGGCCAGCGAGATAACTATTGTTAAGGAACTCGGCAAAATAACCCCGTAACTTTGGGAGAAGGGGTACCTACGCAAGTAGGTCGCAGTGAATAGGCCCAGGCGACTGTTTAGCAAAAACACAGGTCTCTGCAAAAGCGAAAGCTGAAGTATAGGGGCTGACGCCTGCCCAGTGCTGGAAGGTTAAGGTGAAGTGTAAGGGTAACCGAAGCACAGAACTTAAGCCCCAGTAAACGGCGGCCGTAACTATAACGGTCCTAAGGTAGCGAAATTCCTTGTCAGGTAAGTTCTGACCCGCACGAAAGGCGTAACGATCTGGGCGCTGTCTCAACAATAGACTCGGTGAAATTGTAGTACCGGTAAAGATGCCGGTTACCCGCAGCAGGACGGAAAGACCCCGTGGAGCTTTACTGTAACTTGATATTGAGTTTCGGTGTTATGCGTACAGGATAGGTGGGAGACTAAGAATCTGGAGCGCCAGTTTTAGAGGAGTCAATGTTGGGATACCACCCTTGTAGCATTGGAATTCTAACCCGGTAGCATCATCTGCTACGGGGACAGTGTCTGGTGGACAGTTTGACTGGGGCGGTCGCCTCCTAAAGAGTAACGGAGGCGCCCAAAGGTTCCCTCAGCGCGGACGGAAATCGCGCATAGAGTGCAAAGGCAGAAGGGAGCTTGACTGCGAGACCAACAAGTCGAGCAGGGACGAAAGTCGGGCTTAGTGATCCGGTGGCATCCGAGTGGAAGGGCCATCGCTCAACGGATAAAAGCTACCCCGGGGATAACAGGCTGATACCGCCCAAGAGTTCACATCGACGGCGGTGTTTGGCACCTCGATGTCGGCTCGTCTCATCCTGGGGCTGGAGTAGGTCCCAAGGGTTGGGCTGTTCGCCCATTAAAGAGGTACGCGAGCTGGGTTCAGAACGTCGGGAGACAGTTCGGTCCCTATCCGCTGTGGGCGTTGGAAATTTGAGTGGAGCTGTTCCTAGTACGAGAGGACCGGAATGGACATACCTATGGTGTACCGGTTGTTCTGCCAAGGGCATAGCCGGGTAGCTAAGTATGGAAAGGATAAGCGCTGAAAGCATCTAAGTGCGAAGCCAACCACAAGATAAGATTTCCTCCAGCAATGGTAAGACCCGTGAGAGACTATCACGTTGATAGGTCGGAGGTGTAAGTGCAGTAATGTATTTAGCTGACCGATACTAATAGGTCGAACGCTTGACCAATGGTTTTTAGATACTATTCAGTTTTCAAGGTGCATCCGCACCTATCCGGTGACTATAGCGAGAAGGTTACACCTGTTCCCATCCCGAACACAGTAGTTAAGTTTCTCTGCGCTGATGATACTATATGGGTGACTGTATGGAAAAGCAGGTCGTTGCCGGTTTATTAAAGAAGACCCTTCGGGGTCTTTTTTGTTTTTCTTATACTTTAATAACACATGAGGATATGTTAAAATACACTTAATTAGAGTGATTGGACATCGTTTCATGGCCTTGCTGTTAAGGCCCTGTGCAATATGACACCACGAACCTTGTCAGGTCCTGACGGAAGCAGCAATAAGAGGATTGTCGTATGTGCCACAGACCAGTCTTATGGCAAGGCTTCGAAACGATGTACTTATGTAAGGACGGATATTATGCAAGGTAAATCTAACGCTTTATATACAAGATTTAGACCAAACACCTTTGATGAAGTAATCGGTCAGGAAAATATTATAAAGGTATTTTTAAATCAGTTGAAGGCAGGTAGCGTTTCTCATGCATATCTTTTGTGCGGTATAAGAGGAACAGGAAAGACAACCTTGGCAAGGCTCATGGCAAAGGCTGTAAATTGCCTTGATCCTCAGAAAAAACCGTGTGGCGCATGTGAGAATTGCAGGTCAATTACCGAAGAATCGCATATGGATGTCATAGAAATAGATGCGGCTTCAAATAACGGAGTTGATGACGTTAGAGAGCTGATAGATACAGTTGCATACCCACCGTCAGTTGCTGAAAAAAAGGTATATATAATAGATGAAGTACATATGTTATCTCAAGGAGCATTCAATGCACTTCTTAAGACACTTGAAGAGCCACCTTCGCATGTGATCTTCATTTTTGCAACAACAGATCCAAATAAGATACCCAAGACGATCTTATCCAGATGCATGAGGTTTGACTTAAGAAGGATAACCGAATCGGACTTAGTAAAGCGTTTAGGCTTTGTATGTGAATCATGCAGCAGGGAAATAGAAGAGGATGCGCTTAAGTTGATTGCAGTAAACGCAGAAGGATCGCTTAGGGATGCACTTAGTATCTTGGAGCAGGTTATGGCTATAGATGAAGGGATCATCACAAGGGAAGATGTGCTTGAAAGCTTGCATGCCGTGGGTGATGGGAAGATAATCGAGATAATGGATGGCGTGCTATCAAATGATCTTGAAAAGGCGATAGTCACCTGTAATAATGCATTTGATGATGGAAAGGATGAAAAACAGTTTTTAAATGATCTTTTGATTTATCTTAGAAACATGATGCTGGCTAAGGTTTCCGGCGAGCTGGATGCGCTTATAAACATGCACAGTGATGATATTAATGAACTTAAGCGGCAAGCAAGCGGAGTCAGTATGGATTTTATTGAGAGGGCAATATTTGAAATAGTTCGCATTATTGATCTTTCAAAGGGAGCTTCCTATCCTAGAATATTGATAGAAGCAGGACTTATAAAGGTAAGCAATTGCCTTTCACCGGATAAAAGTATAAAAAAAGAAGAGACTAAACCTTCAGGCATTAAAAAAAGCAGTAATGTGGGAAAAAACACAAACGATGAAATGCCTGTAACTCCTGCTGAAACCTCAGCGCCGGTGGCTAAATCCCAAGAAGGTATGGCGCAAGGGAAAAGTGAAAAAGATACAACTACTGAGAATAACGAATTTATCTTTGAAAGTGACGAGCTATCAGGGCTTTCAATTTCGATTGACAAGCTTACGGGTAAAAAGGAAGAAAAAACTAAGAAGCGAGATATAAAGGATGTTATGAAAGAAGTTTATAATATAGATGTAGTAGAGGAGGAGTAAATGGGAAGAGGAATGAGAGCGCATAAGAAGCCTAGAAAACAAGGCGGTAAAGCCATGGCGGAGCAGATGCAAAAGCTCGGCGCAATGCAGGAGAAGATGAATGAAGCGCAAAAGAATATAGATGCCATGGAGCTTGAAACGAGCGCAGGAGGCGGCGCAGTCAAGGTTAAAGTAAATGGTAAGAAGGAAGTAGTTTCGCTAAATATAGATAAAGATATCGTCGATCCTGAAGATGTAGAAATGCTGGAAGATTTGGTAATGGCTGCTGTCAATGAAGGGATTCGTCAGATAGAAGAAGCATCAAGCAAGGCAATGGAAGACATTACGAGCGGCATTGAAATCCCCGGGATGATGTAATGCAATTTCCCGTATATTTTGAAAATTTGATTACAGAGCTTTCAAGGCTTCCCGGTATCGGCAGAAAAACAGCGCAAAGGCTTGCGATTTTTATAACCGACATGGAAGACAATAAAGCGCTCAGTATATCTAGGGCTATAGAAGAGGCTGTGAACAATCTAAAACCTTGCGACACCTGTGGATGTCTTACGGACAATGGCAAATGTCTTTTTTGCAGTGACCCTCTCAGAAACGATGATGTGATTTGCGTTGTTGAAAACACCATAGATATAGTGGCTATGGAAAAGCTTAAAAATTATAGGGGAAGGTATCATGTGCTGGGCGGAGTGATTTCTCCTCTCGACGGTATAGGGCCGGATCATTTAAGAATAGATACACTTTTAAGCAGAGTAGTAAAGTACGATGTAAAGGAAGTGATCCTTGCTACGAGCGTAACGATTGAGGGCGAGGCCACCGCAAATTATATTGCAAAGGAATTGGAAAAGCTGGGTATCAAGGCTACGAGGATAGCTAAGGGCATTCCGGTAGGGGGAAAATTCGACTATATAGATGCGATGACAATGCAAAATGCGATAGATAAAAGGGAGGAAATGTAGGCAGAAAATATTAATTTAGACGGCCATATTTATGATAAAATGATACTCATAGAAACTTACAGCGTAGGAGGTGAAATATGGCAAAAATTTTGAAAGAACCGTCAAGGACTTTTAATGAATATTTATTGATCCCGGGCTATTCGCAGACAGGTTGTACAGTAAGCAATGTAGTTTTAAAAACACCTGTCGTAAAGTACGAAAAGGGAAGAGAAGCATCATTATCCATGAATATACCGATGACATCTGCAATAATGCAGGCAGTGTCAGGAGAAGATCTCGCTATTGCTCTTGCAAAAGAAGGCGGGATTTCTTTTATATACGGCTCTCAACCCATTGAATCACAGGCGAATATGGTGAAAAATGTGAAGTCGCACAAGGCGGGGTTTGTGACGAGCGATTCTAATGTTAGACCCGACCAAACGCTAAGGGATATAGTGGAGCTTAAGAAGAAAAATGGACATTCAACCATTGCCGTAACGGAGGACGGAACGGCTGCAGGTAAAATGCTCGGTCTTGTGACCAGTAGAGATTATAGGGTGTCCAGGATGAAGATGGACACTAAAGTTTCGGAGTTCATGACTCCATTTGAAAAGCTCATATGCGCAAAAAGCGGTATTTCACTTTCAGAAGCAAATGATATGCTGTGGGACCATAAGCTCAATGCTCTTCCAATTATTGATGAGGCGGGAAGGCTCACGCACTTCGTGTTTAGAAAGGACTATGATTCACATAAGGCAAATCCTAATGAGATTTTAGACGAGGATAAGAGATATATCGTAGGTGCCGGCGTAAATACCAGAGATTATGAGGAGAGGATTCCGGCTCTTGTAGATGTAGGTGCAGACGTTCTTTGTATAGACTCATCGGAAGGGTACAGCCAGTGGCAGGAGAGGACACTTGATTTTGTAAGAAAGAATTATGGAGATGGTGTAAAGATCGGTGCGGGAAATGTCATAGACGGTGAAGGGTTTAACTTTCTTGCAGATGCCGGAGCGGACTTTGTCAAAGTGGGCATCGGGGGAGGTTCTATATGCATCACTCGCGAGCAAAAAGGTATAGGAAGAGGTCAGGCCAGCGCATTAATAGATGTAGCTAAAGCAAGGGATGAATATTATGAAAAAAACGGCGTGTACATACCTATTTGTTCGGATGGAGGCATAGTTTACGATTATCACATGACTTTGGCGCTTGCGATGGGCGCTGATTTTCTGATGCTCGGCAGGTATTTTGCAAGATTTGACGAGTCTCCATCGGCTAAGGTTACTTTGAACGGTAATTATGTAAAGGAATATTGGGGAGAAGGTTCTGCAAGGGCAAGGAACTGGCAGCGTTATGATTTAGGCGGAGACAAGAAGCTCAGTTTCGAAGAAGGCGTGGATTCGTACGTCCCATATGCAGGCAAGCTCAGCGATAATGTTCAGCAGTCGCTTGCAAAGGTAAAGTCCACGATGTGTAATTGCGGCTCCGTTACGATAAAGGCGTTTAGAGAAAATGCGAAACTTACGATAGTTTCCGCTACCAGCATAGTGGAAGGCGGAGCTCACGACGTAATACTCAAAGATAGATCGGGACAGGTAAACAATTAATTGTGAATAGGAGTAATTTTATGAAAAATAATACCAGACCGGAAACAATGAAGAGAATAGACAATGAAGAAGCAGCTAAAATTTTTATAGAAGAGCAAATAGGTGAATTAAGAGCTCAGATAGGAAGCGATAGGGTATTGCTTGCATTGTCGGGAGGCGTTGATTCTTCTGTGGTTGCGGCGCTTTTAATAAAAGCTGTGGGCGACCAGTTGATTGGGGTACATGTAAACCACGGACTTATGAGAAAGGGAGAATCAGAGCAGGTAATCAGCGTCTTTAAGGATAAGTTTAAGGCGGATTTGATCTATCTTGATGAAACGGATAGGTTCTTAGATAAACTTAAAGGAATTGAAGACCCTGAGCAGAAAAGAAAAATAATAGGTAGCGAATTTATAGAGGTTTTTGCAGAGGAAGCCAGAAAGCATGAGGGCATTAAATTTTTAGGACAGGGCACCATATATCCTGATATATTGGAAAGCGACGGCATCAAAGCTCATCATAATGTCGGTGGACTTCCGGAAGATTTAAAATTTGAACTTGTAGAGCCCATAAGGCTTCTTTATAAAGACGAAGTGCGTGTTGTAGGCAAAGCATTGGGGCTTCCTGATGCTATGGTAAGCAGGCAGCCTTTCCCGGGTCCCGGTCTTGGAGTAAGATGCACAGGTGCCATCACAAGAAATCGCTTAGATGCGCTACGTGAAGCCGATGCAATCCTTCGTGAGGAATTTGAAAAAGCAGGACTTTCCGGCAAAGTATGGCAGTACTTTGTTGTAGTTCCGGATTTTAAAACAACCGGAATAACAAACGGCAAAAGAACCTATGAATGGCCTGCAATAATCCGTGCAGTAAACACAAAAGATGCCATGGAAGCCACGATAGAGGAACTACCATACGAATTATTAAAAAGATTGGTAAACCGCATTACATCGGAAGTTTCAGGACTCAATCGTGTCCTTTACGACTTAACACCAAAACCCCCTGCAACGATAGAGTTTGAGTAGGAGGCAGTTTGCTAAAATTAATAGAGACTTATTTGTTAATGTTATTTCAAATTTAAAATTCTAAAGGTAGTACGGATAAGATGAATTGTGTGATTATAATTGATGGTGAAATAAAGACAGATGATATACATTCTTGTGAATATAATTCAAATACTAATATGTGGGATGTTAGTTTTACTAATAATGTTGAAAAAACATATTCATATCAACTTGATAGAATAAAAAAACTAACTGAACCGAAAGATTTAGATCCTACCATGTATCGCATCAGCAAGAACAAGAAAGAATTTAATGATATTAAATACATACATAAATTTGAAGCGACGAATGAGACATATTATCATATTACTTTCAATAGTGGTAAAGAGGGTACTTATTGCGGTAAGGATTTAGATATTGTTAAGTCTTGTCTTGATCATAACGGAGCCTCGGATGTTTTTAGCTATTTAAAGGAAGTTGCAAAACTAAGTGATATAAAGGATGAAAGCACGGGGGATTCCGTATTAGGCAAGGTATATGAAAATATGACATATGTGGGAGAAGATACTGCGTTAGCTGTATATCTAAATCCATGTTGTATGAGGGGTACAACAGAGAATGATTACGTTCCAATTTTTCCTTTTGGTTGTAATAATAGCCAATATAAGGCTGTAAAGAACGCTATGGAAAACCAGATAAGTGTTATAGAAGGTCCACCTGGAACCGGCAAGACACAAACGATATTGAATATTATTGCCAATGTTTTAATGCAAGGTAAAACTGTACAGATAGTATCAAATAATAATTCAGCACTTGACAATATATACGATAAACTATCTTCGTCAAAGTATAATTTGAATTTTATTGTGGCTAAGCTTGGAAATAAGGAAAATAAAGAATCATTTGTTAATGCTCAGCAAGAGAGTTATCCGAATTTTTCATCTTGGAAAATTAAAAACAACATATATACTTTTAAAAATAAAATAAAAAAACAGTCTGAGAATTTAAAAAAATTTTTTGAAAAGCAGGAAGAATTGGCGTCTTTAAAGCAAGAACTTTCACAAATGAAAATTGAGTATAAACATTTTAGTGAATGTATTAAAGACTTGGATATTAGCACTGAGAGTAAAAAGTTAAACAAATTATCGTCAAAACATTTATTGGCATTTTGTAACGAATATCAGTTAACTTGGGAAGAAAAGAAATCGATAGGGTTTTGGTTTAAAATAAAAGCATTATTAAAATATGGTATTGCAAGCTGGATGATTTGCAAGCAGGATATTTCAAAAATAATCCCACTTTTACAAAACACGTATTATAAAAAAAAAGAAATTGAAATTTCTGAAAAAATTGCAGAAATTGAGCAGTATTTAAAAAGTGCTGATAAAAACCCGATTGAAGAATTATGTGAACAGTCTATGCATATATTAAAAAATAAATTATCAACAAAATATGCAAATGGTAAAGAACGGGAAATATTTACTACAGATGATTTATGGCAGAATTCACATGATGTTTTGAATGAATATCCAGTTATATTGAGTACTACATTCTCATCCAGAAATAGCTTGAATCCAAATATAATTTATGATTATCTTATTATGGATGAGGCATCTCAGGTTGACATTGCTACCGGTGCGCTGGCAATTTTTGGAGCGAAGAATGTTGTTATTGTTGGAGATACAAAGCAACTTCAGAATGTTGTTACGGAAAATATTAAGAAGCAAGCTGAAGATATATTCAAAAGATTCAACATTAATGATGCATATCAATACACAAAAAGTTTTTTACAATCAGTTTTGGATGCAATACCTAATGCAGTACGAACACAGTTGCGTGAGCACTACAGATGTCACCCGAAAATAATTAATTTTTGCAATCAAAAATTCTATAAAGGAAAATTAATTATAATGACGACAGATAGTGGGGAAGAGGATGTTTTATCAGTAGTAAAAACGGTAAAAGGCAATCATGCCCGTAATCAGTATAACCAACGTGAAATATCAGTTATTAATGAAATTATTTGCGAAAAAAACTTAATTACGGAAGAGACTGGAATAGTAGCTCCATATAAAGAGCAAGTTAATGGGTTAAATAATCAGATTTGTGATTTTTCTGCTGCTACAGTGCATAAGTTTCAAGGGAGAGAGAAAGAAAATATTATTATGTCAATGGTGGATAATAATATTTCTGACTTCGTAGATAATTCATATTTAATTAATGTTGCAATATCAAGAGCAAAAAAGAAATTAATATTGGTTGTAAATGGCAATGGACAATGTGCTAATCGTAATACAACAGATTTAATAGATTATATTCAATATAATGGATTTAAGGTTGTAGATAGTAAGATTCATTCTATCTTTGATTATCTTTATAAGCAGTATACGGAAGAGAGGATATTGTATCTGCAGAAATGCAAAAAAAATTTTAAATATGATTCGGAGAAACTTATGTATTTATTGATAAATGAAATTATTTCGAATGACAAGTATTCGAACTTGGATGTCATTTGTAATTATCAATTAAATATGCTAATTAAAAATTATAATGTTTTAAAGAAGGAAGAAATCAGTTACGCTAAAAATCCAGCAACACATTTGGACTTTCTTATATCTAATAAAATAAGTAAAAAGCCGGTATTAGCAGTTGAAGTAGATGGATATAAATATCATAAAAAAGGCACGAAACAAGCTACTAGAGATTTATTGAAAAATAATATATTAGAAAAGCTTGAAATTCCATTGTTAAGATTTGCAACAAATGGTGATAGCGAAAAAGAGAAGCTTAAAGAACACTTAGACAAGTTGTTAGGTTATAAAAACGATGTATAATATAAAAAAATAATTTTAGTATGCTTGTATTTTGTTGAGACTATTATGTTTCCCTGAGTTTGTGTATGAGGATTCTGCAATAAGGAAAAAGTATGAGTGAAATTTATATTGCTGAATATGGGAGATAGCGAGTAAGTGTTAACGACGAATTTCAAATTTTAATATAAAAGTATAGGAGATATTTAGTGGTACTGGAGCGGGAAAAATTTACTATTTTTAGTTATAGGAAATAATCAGTATATATTTTTTCGAAGCTTTTAGAAAAAAGTTAAGAGAGTTTTTCGCTCAAGTAAGGCATAATTAGACGAATCCAAATCAAATTACAAAGCTCATAGGAGTTAATTACACTGAGGAAAGAATCAAAGATAGAATCCTGAATAAAGACAAAGAACTTGGCAATATAATTGATATCAAGAATAAGGAAAAAGCCAAGTTAAGCAAAGGATATGAGCATTGGGCGACAAAGCATAATATTAAAACAGCGGCTTCTACGCTTGTTGAGATCAGAAATAAGGGCTTTAAATCAATGGAAGAATTGGAGCGTGGCATTAGCAGACTTTCCGTTGAAAAAAATGACTTGAAGCGAGAGATTGATAAACTGTCATGGGAGCAAAAAAGGATAAAAAAAGTAGTAAAGCATATTCAAATCTGCATAAGTAAAAAAGAACATTATGAGGGTTATCGCAAAAATCCGAATGACAAAATTTATATGGTGATGAACCGAAAAGATGTAGAAGCCTATCAGAAATCATATGAGGAAATAGATATTTTTTTGAAGCAATTTCCACACTTGAGACATGTGGTGTTGGAGAAATTGAAAACAAAATCAGATAAAAATCTTTTCAGGAAATTAAATGAGCGTTTCATAGAATTACAGGTTAAACAAGGGGTGATTGCAAAGAGACATAATTTATTAGTAGCACAGTGTGATGAATTGGAGCATTTAAAAAACAATATGAATGATTATCTTGGTAAGGGTAAAACTGAAAAGAAAAAGGAATCAGTTATTGGTGCAATTAGGAAACATAGAAGTGAAGGAAGGGCAAATTCTAAGGAAAAGAATAAAATATCTAAAGAGGCTGAGAGGTAAAATTATGGTCGGTGTGGTCGTAGGGCGACACCGATTATTTTTTGCGTCATTATGTTTGAGAAAACAGAATATAATATTGTCATAAGCTTGATTTATATGGTATAATAGAAATGATATGATATTAAGACGGATAGGACTGGAGGATAATCATGTCGAAACTTAGTTATAAAAAATTATTCAAAAGATTGATAGATATAGAAATGAAGAATACAGAGCTTATGGATAAAGCTAAAGTGAGTAGAAGTACATTTTACAAGATAAAAAAAGGTGAGAATGTCACTACAGATGTATTGCTAAGGATATGTGATGTATTAGACTGCGATATTTCAGATATTGTAGAACGAGTGAAAATAATAAATTAAATATAATCAAGAAAGATGGATATAGAATGACAAGAAAAAATATAAAAACTTTGAGAGATACAAAATTTTTAAATAATATAATTCAGGGAGATACATTAGAGGAAATGGCAAAAATACCTAGTGGAACAGTGGATATGTTATTGGTTGATTTGCCGTATGGAACTACTCAGAATAAATGGGATAGTTTAATACCTCTTGAAAAATTATGGATGGAATATAATAGAATAGTAAAAGAAAATGGAGCAATGATATTTACTGCTTCAGGATTATTTACTGCAAGCTTGATGTTATCAAATTCTAAGAACTATAAATATAAATATGTCTGGGAAAAATCTAAACCAACAAATTTTTTAAATGCAAAAAAACAACCCTTAAGAAAACATGAAGATATTCTGGTTTTTTACAGAAGGCAACCATATTATTGTCCTCAAATGACTCAAGGGGAGCCTTATACGAAGGGGGTAAGAAAGAACCAATTAACTGGTTCATATGGTGAGTTTAATCCTACATTGGTTGAAAGTAATGGAGAAAGATATCCTGTTGATGTTTTATATTTTAAAACAGCAGAATCAGAAGGGAAGGTTTTTCATCCTACGCAGAAGTCTGTTGAACTAGCTAGGTATCTTATTAGGACATTTTCGAAAACAGGGGATGTGATTTTAGATAATACATGCGGAGCAGGCTCATTTTTGGTTGCAGCTATATTGGAGGGTAGAAATTTTATAGGTATTGAAAAGAATGAAGACGTCGCTCTTTTTAAAAATAAACCCGTGGATTATATTGAAATATCTAAAAAGAGAATTAAAGAGGCTGTAATTCAGATTAAAAGCGGTGATATAGGCTTATTTACTAAGTTAGAGCCTGTAAATTTGTTGGAGGATCTTGAGATATGAAAAACAATACAGTATTGCTTTCAAATGAACGAAGCGAAGGTGGTGAACTGATCAGTGAAGCCAATTTAATTTTTAATCAGAATGATTGGAAAATGAAAAAAGCAGTAGGGGAATTATCTTTAAAAACTAAAAATGCTAGAGATTCCAGAAATGTGACATTGTTTCCAGATGTAATTATTTTTGAAGATGAGAATAAACTGAAACCATTGATGGGATGGGAATTAAAAATGCCAGATGTTTCTATTGATGATAATGAGTTTATTTCTAATGCAAGAGATAAAGCGGACAGATTAGGAACATCAGTTTTTGTATTATGGAATTTTCAGTATGTAAGCATCTATATAAGAAATAATGATAGAACATGGAACAATTATCCGACTGTTGTTTTTGATAATTATAAAGAAATATTAAATTCTAGAGTATCTGTTCAATCTAATCCGATTGTATGGAAGAAACAATTATATGAAACTTTAAGTTATCTAAATCAATGCTTGGTAGAAGAAAAATTTAAAGGTGTTCCTATTGAATTCAATATTTCAAATTATGTTGAGACTATAACAAAAAAACTAACTCCAATTACAGTTGATTTTATAGTAAAAAGCGGAAACCATAGATTGTTAGAATATATCAAATATTGGGTTAAAATAGAAAAGGCAGAATTGGAAAATATAGATAAAATAAATACAATAGAAAAATATGCTGAATCATATGCAAAGAATATAATTATTAAATGGGTAAATAGGTTAATATTTGCTCACTTATTGCGAGAAAAGAATAATTCAATAAACACTTTGCTTGTTGAATTCTCTGAAAATGAAAATATTTACCAATTAAAAGAATCATTAAATTCAGTCGTTATGACAACCGATTTTTTTACAATTTTTCATGTAGATGAGTATGAAGTTATTTTACCAGCAGAAGTTATTGCAAATTTAAATGAATTTAATTTGTGCTTAGCAAATTGTGACTTTTCAAAAGTGGGGACTACCTTTACATCTAAAATTTTGGAAAATATAGTTGATACGGCTAAACGTGAACTTATGGGATTATATACAACACCACAAGGATTAGCACGATATCTAGTAGAGGTTACTTTAGAGGATTCAGAAGGTGATTTTGCTGATTTTACCGCTGGTTCTGGAACGATTGCCAAATTTTTAATAGAAAAAATTTCTGAATACAAAGGAATTGAATATGCACATGATCATGTTTGGGTTTCTGATAAATATAGCTATCCACTTCAAGTGGCTAATTTAGCTATAACATCTAAAGAAAGCATGAATTTTAAAAATATAGTATTTCAAAATGATGCAATTGATATTAATTGTGGAGATGAAATTTATATTGTAAATCCACTGACTGGAAAAAATGAAAAATTGATTATCCCTAAATTTAATTGTATTGTTTCAAATTTGCCATTCATTAGTAGTAATAATAGAATTAATGAAAACAAGAATTTATTAAGATTAACTAAGCAATATAATATTGGTAATAGAGCGGATTTGTATCAGATATTGATATTGAAATATAAAGAGTTATTGATGGATAATGCAAACTCTAAGGTCGGAGTAATTATATCTAATTCATGGTTCAAAACTCAAAAAGAATATAAATCATTTTATAAGACATTAAGCGGTATTTTTGATATAGAGTTTGTCGTTTCTTCGAATAAAGGAAAGTGGTTTGATAATGCAGATGTTGTTGCATCTATTATTGTTTTGAAGAATAAAAGACAAAATAACTGTAAGGTTAAGTTTATTGGATTGAATAAGAATCCAAGTATTTGCAGTCCTAGTGAAGTTGATGAATTAGTTCAAAACACTATCTTTGGCAATGAGTCATCTGATGTATCTATACAAGAATATAATAATGACGAAGTTATTAAGTATATAAATTTAGGTATGTCTCTAGAATCATTATTTGATGATGTTAGTTGGCTTAAAAATGTTTTCGATAAATTAATATGCTTGAATAAAGTGTTTGATAGTAGTAGGGGGGTTAGAACTGGAGCTGATAAACTATTTATTACAGATTCAACTAAATTTGATGAGGAATATAGCTATCCAATTTTAAAGAATTTAAATGATGCAGATGAATATATGATAAATGATGTAAAGAATTATTACTTTTATACCAAGGATTCAATCTCAGATATGAAGAAACTAGGATGTGAAAAAACTATTGAATATTTAAAATCAATCGAAAATCATCCATCAGCGATAAGTAGAAAAAGTAAAATTAAAGATAATTGGTATAAGGCAGATCAAATTCCGCAATATGCTGATTTTACAACTTCTATTAATCCAGAAAAGAGATTTTTTTGGTCAAAGTTTGAAAATCTAACAGTTGTAAATCAGAGGGTTACAGCATTTAGAATAAAGGAGCAATATAAAAATGATGCTGATTTAATTCACGCACTTCTTAATTCATCAATTTCATTATTTTTATTGATGAGTTCTGGGTTTGGAAGAGGTCTTGGAGTAACTGATTTAACAAAGGATGGAATTAGCCAATCTTATTTTTTAAATCCAAATTTGTTGGATTATAAATCGAAAAACAAGATTATTGAGCATTGGGAAAAAATAAAAAACAAAAGTATTGAAGATATTTTTGTACAGTTAAATGATCCAGACTGGATTAATTTTAATAAGATGCTTTTTTTGGAATATGGATTAAAAGAGGAAATTTATGATTCAGTTAAATCAAGCATAATAAATTTACTCGAAAGAAGGTTAAGTGTAAAAAAATAGATTCAAAAGACTATAAGATGATTGTAATCCATACACGATAAATTTAAAAGAGGGAATTGGAAATGATTTTAAGAAAGATGAAGGTTAAAAACTTTAGGTTGCTAAAAGATTTTGAATTAGAATTTAAAGATGAATTGTCATTAGTTATAGGTAAAAATAATTGTGGAAAAACATCAGCTCTTATTATTTTGGACAAGATGTTAAATTCATCTAAAGTAATGTGGGAAGATATAAATTTGGAATGTCAGAAATATCTGTATAAGAAAATAATGGATTTCGAGATGTCTGAGCAAGAGAAAGTTGAATCATTAGAAGCTGTTAATCTCCAATTGTTTATTGAGTATAATGACAATGATTCATATGTAAATATACAAAAATTTATGATGGATTTGAATCCAGATAATAATATTATAGTTTTAGAATTTATTTCATTAATACCTATAAAGAAAATTATAGAATTAAAAGAGATCGTTAATGAAAAAAAACTTGAAGACTTCATATCATTTTCTAAATTTATCGGCAAGAATTTTTCAAACTTTTTTGAAACTAAAAAATATTCGAGGGGATTTGATGCTGAATTAAATCAAATAACACAAGATAGATCAGAAGAGATTGATAATAAGGATATTCAAAAAGTAATTAAAGTGGCAGGAATTAGAGCTGATAGAGCAGTTTCTAATGATGATCGTAATCATGTTTTATCAGGTTTAACTGGTAAATATTTTGCTTCTTATAAGGCCGCAAAAAATGAAAGCGAATTAGTATTTACAAGACTTGAAGAAAAATTGGATGAAGCCGATAAAGAATTATATAAGATTTACAATGGAGAAAAAAGTGAAAGTGGAGAATCTATTGAAGGCATTTTTAGTGGAGTTATAGATGTTATAAAAACTTATGGTGGTTCAGAAAATGGAATTGATATATCAATAGAGTCATCTATTTCAGAGAAAAATTTATTGTCAGATAATACAAATTTAAGCTATCGACAAGGAGGAGACTGTTCACTTCCAGAAACTTACAATGGGTTGGGGTATTTGAATTTAATTGGTATTTTGTTTGAGATTGAAACCAAGATACAGGAATTATTTGAACAACCGGCAGATATAAATCTCTTATATATTGAAGAGCCCGAAGCACATACACATCCTCAGTTACAGTATATATTTATAAGGAATATTAAATCTCATATCAAAGCACATAGAAAAAAGTTGTTGGAAGACAAGAATAAACAGTTGCAGATTTTAATCACTTCGCATTCATCACATATAGTTTCTGAATGTAACTTTGATGACATTATATATTTAAAGAAAAACGGGAATACGGTTATAGCTAAGAGTTTTAATTCTTTAAAAGAAGAGTATGGTGGAGATGAACAGAAAGGATTTAAGTTTGTAAAACAATATCTGACAATAAATAGAAGTGAACTTTTCTTTGCTGATAAAGCTATTTGTATAGAAGGAGATACCGAAAGAATCTTAATGTCAATGATGATGCATAAGATTGATAATAAAGAAGAGCCAGAAGAAAATATTATCCCACTATTATCACAAAATATTTCTGTAATAGAAGTTGGAGCTCATTCACATATCTTTATTCCATTATTTGAGTTTTTAGGTATTAAGGTTTTAATAATCACGGATATAGATGCCGCTACTAAAAATAACAATGGGAGATATGTAAAATCACACCCTCAGGAAGCAAAGTATACAAGCAACGCTTCCATAAAAGATTTTTTCAAAGATACTTGTTTTGATGAGTCAAATAATGAATTTGAGGAACTTTTAAAAAAAACACCTGAGGATAAAATTAAAAATAATATAAGAATAGCTTATCAAATACCGGAAACTGATGGTGAGTACCAAGCAAGTAGTTTTGAAGATGCATTTATAGCGTTAAATAAAGACTTTATATTAAAGAATAAAGAAGGGCTTTGTGAATATGGAGCTTTAAAAGATTTTTCGAATGATGAAATAGAAAATGGTGATTATTATAATTTTGCTTTGAATAATGTGAAAAAGAAATCGGCATTTGCATCAAGCTTATTGTATTTTGATGATGAGAATGGCGAAGAAGATGAAAAATGGGCAGTTCCACATTATATTGAGGAGGGCTTATTATGGATACGCTAACATTGGAAAAAGAAGTATTAGAAGCTCTTCAATGTATAAAAAATGGTGAAAATTTCATTTTAGAAGGTGGAGCAGGAAGTGGAAAAACATACTCCTTAATTTCCTTAATAAATGCACTCACAGAGGAATTACCAGATATTAAGATAGTATGTATTACATATACAAATAATGCAGTTGCAGAAATTTTATCAAGAATAGAAAATGAGAACCTTTGGGTTTCAACAATACATGAGTTTATATGGGCTCTTATCAGAAAATATCAGAATGAAATAAAAGATATTTTAGTTGAGCTTATTAACGATGATAATGAAAAGAACTTAAAAAAGCCAAAAGATTTTTCTGAGGATTTAATTTCTAAAGAATATTTCGAAAATCTTTATGTGGATTATGACGAGTATTATTCTGTAACGCCAAATGATGAAAATAGAGTGAAAATCAGCCATGATCACATTTTGATTGTTGCAGAGAAAATGTTTGAGAAATATAAAAAAATAGCGGACATTTTAAAGGATATTGCAGATTGTATTTTTGTTGATGAATATCAGGATACAAGTCCTTTAGTTGCTGATATTTTACTAAAGCATCTTGAGCAAAGCGATAAGAAAAATGTAATTGGTTTTTTTGGAGATTCAATGCAGTCTATATATGACGACGGAGTTGGTAATTTAAATCAATATAATTTAACTAAAATAGTAAAGATGCAAAACCGAAGAAATCCAAGAGTTGTAATCGAAATAGCCAATAAGTTTAGAGATGATGATATTGAGCAAAGACCTTCAGAAGATACAAATGCACCTAATATGGAGAATGGTACTATTAGAGAAGGTAGTATTAAATTTTTATATGGAAATGAAGCAGATGATTTTATAAGCATAAAGGAAAAGAGTATTTTTGAATCTTGGAATTTCTCGGATGGAAAACAAACAAAAGAGTTAAGGTTGACACATAAATATAATGCTGAAATGGCTGGATTTAAAGGCTTATATGATCTATATAATGCTGATTTGATAATTACGCTTATAAGCAAGATAAAGGAAAAAATTGATAAGGGAAATTTAGACGGTGATAAGACTTTGGGAGAATTGGCGTTAAAGGTAAAACCGACATATAAGAAAGTAGAGTTGCTGGATCAAATTAACGGAAACGAAATTTATCAGTCAATATACAGTGTTTTAGAAGGTATGTCATGGGAAGAAGCTTGCGAAAAATGTAGAGTTACTAAGGAATCACTTATGTCATATAAATTAAATGGGATGAGTGGTAGATATGAAGCTAATTCTTATAGAGATAGGATTTTACGCAGATTAGATATATTAGAGGAAATTATTGAATTATATGAGGCTAATAAATTTAATGATTTTCTACGAATAACAAAATTTTCTATTCATAATAGGAATGATAAGATTTGCCTTAAACAAGCAATTGATTATCTTGTAAGTGAAGATGATCAAACGATAGAAGATGTTTTAAAATTTGCAGAAGTAAAAAGGTTACTCAAAGAAGATGAATTATTCAATGATTATATTTTAAATAAAGGGTTTTATTTATGGGAGAGAATAAAAAAGATAACATTTAATCAATACAGAAAAAGTGTCTTATATTTAAAAGAATTTTCACCAATTTGCACTCAACATAGTGTTAAAGGGAGTGAATATGATAATGTACTTCTTGTATTAGAGTCTGATTGGAATAAATACGATTTTAATACATTATTTGGAAAAGGGTCTTCAAATTCTAATGTTCAACTAAGAACGAAAAAATTATTTTATGTATGTATAACGAGAGCAAAAAAGAATTTAATAATATATATGCCTACTAATGATTCTGACATATTGTGGAAAGCGAAAGAATTTTTTGGTGAAGAAAATATTATAGATATTACTTCCATTGATTAGGAGGATGACAAGTTAAGCTAAATTTAAAAGCAACAGAATATAAGAAATTTGAAGATATTAAGTATGTTAGACAAAATGGAAGCGAATATTGGAGCGCAAGAGAACTTGCTGATGTACTTGATTATTCTCAGTGGAGAAACTTTCTTTCAAAAAGTCATTAATGGAGAGATGATTGCCTGTGCGACCAGTGGACATGAGGTAACAAGCGATTTTGCTGAGGTCGGCAAAATCGTGGATGCAGGTGCTACAAGCAAGTCTATTAAAGATTATGAACTTACGAGATATGCTTGCTATTTGATTGTGCAAAACGGCGATCCGAGAAAAGAAGTAAGAAGTGCTATTGAAAAAATTGGTGGCACTATGCCGGAAGATTTGCCTGTTCCGGAGAAAAGTATTCAACAGATAGAGAAAGAGCAGATGAAGTGTCTAAAGGATAAAGCTAAAAAAGGTAAATTGATGTTGGATGAATGATGTTTGCTGGTAGAAAACCATTCATACTGCAGTATCACTATTGATACTGTTTTGATACTAAAAAGTTAAAAATGCAGGTTCAAAAGACGGCAGGTGATTTTTCTGAAAATATAGTAAAGTGATAGTTGATGCCAAAATCATAAAAAATGGGAGAAAAGGAGTAATAACCATGAAAAAGACGATAACAGTAGAGGGATTTGAGATCGGTACGGAAGAAAATCATGAGGCATTGACGGGAGTCTCGGTTATTATTGCAAAAAAGGGAGCTACTGCAGGTTGTTGTGTCAGAGGTTCCGCTCCCGGGACAAGGGAAACTGATTTGTTAAAATCGGAGAAAACAGTGGAGCAAGTACATAGCATTGTATTATCGGGAGGTTCCGCATTCGGTTTAGAAAGCACTTGTGGAGTGATGAACTACTTGGAAGAGGTGGGAGTCGGATTTGATGTCGGAGTTGCAAGAGTCCCGATTGTCTGTGGAGCGGTTTTGTTTGATTTAGCTGTAGGAAACCCTGATATTCGTCCGGATAAAGAGATGGGATACCTTGCAGCAAAAAAAGCATCCACTGAAATTTTTACCGGGAATATAGGAGCAGGTTGCGGTGCGACAGTTGGAAAATTGCGCGGGTTTGATACCGTGATGAAAGGCGGAACTGGATATATTGAATTATGTCTTGAAAGCGGATTGAAAGTAGGTGCCTATGTGTGTGTGAATGCCTGCGGAGAAGTTTATGAGGGAGAAAAAATATTGGCAGGCGCACTTAACGATGATAAATCAGAAATTATATCCTCTCATCAACTTATGCTAGAAGGAGCAGAAAGCCTGTTATCAGGGAAAAACACTACTATAGGATGTATTTTGACCAATGCAATCTTAAACAAAACAGAGTGTAACAAAGTAGCCGAAGTGGCACATAACGGATACGCGCTGTCTATTCGCCCTATTCATACGAGTATGGATGGAGATACGATCTTTACACTTGCATCCGGAATCGCAGAAGCCAATCTTGATACTGTTTGTTATCTTGCGCAGGAGGCAATGAGACTTGCAGTCATAGATGCAATCAAATCGGCAGAAGCGGTGCAAAATATTCCGTCTTATCGCAGTATTTACTTTATGTCAGAATAAAGTAAGGGATTCTCTATGAATATTACAATTGTAGAACTGAAGTAAAGAAGAAACTCTTTTTATCAGAAAGTAATGGAAGATCATCTATTGATATAATTGTAAATTCATATGATAGTAAAACATGTACGGATGGACGTATAAGAGGAGGGTATCAAAATGATAGTAACAGATGAAGGGGTGGCTATACCCGAGAATGGTGAAACAATAACGCCGGAGGGTGCATGGCTGAGTAAAGACGGTGGTGTACTACTTCCTGACGACCTAGACCCGGATATAGTGATGGGGATTGATGAGGTTAGCAGGAGAAAGAGGGATGTTTATGACAAAGCGTCAGATGCAGGCTTCGCACTATTAGACCGTTGGACTGAGGCTGAGTAACGCCACGTGATGACTATTTTAGACTAGTGTTTAAGATTCTATCCGAGTTATACACAGCCCTTAAGGTCGGTGAGCGCATAAGTGCCGCTGAGTTAACAGCTGAGGCGCTTAGGATACCGCAAGCCTACCGGGCTGAAATTATGTATAATCTAGTAGTGTAATTCCATTTACAGTTGTGTAAATAGTTGAATGTAAGATAAAGAAAGAGGGGTGTTATGTTAGTTGTGTTAGCGGTAGTATTACTTCCGGTTCTTATAATTTTGGCAATTTTATTTCCAGTAGCTACATTAGCTATATTAATGTTCCCAATAATGGTATTGAAAGAGTTAATTAAACGTAATGGGTAATATAAGCTATGCAGCAACTCCTCATATGAGGGGTTATATTATAAGTACTATATAGAAAAGGTAAGATATGAGTGAATATCGTAACAGAAGGAATGAAATATCGCCGGAGATTATGAGAATATGCGAAAAAAACGATTTTAATGAAGAAATATGTTCTGGAACTAGAAAAACAGATGGGCTTTTACATAAAAACAATTCAAGTAGATAATGGCGCTGAGTTTGTAATATCTTATGTTTGCGGGTATACATTATGAAGATAAAATGTATAAAAGATTAATGGAGATGATGTTGTGCTTAGTTTTTTAGAAAACATTAAGAGATTCAAGGATGCAAGAATAGATAAGTTAGGGGATAGTCATGAAAAGAAAAAAAGATTTTCAGGATACATGAATTTAATTTTTAAAAATAATATGTGTCGCAACAAATTGCTGGTTGTCAATGGCTTAATTTCAACTATTGTGGAGTATATGAATTTTTTGGAGGCAGTTCAAGCATTGGAGACACCCCGAAAAGTTCAGAATAATTCGTTGATAGAAAAAATTTATAATATAATCGCAAGCGAAGTGTCGCAGAGTCCTCATTCGATTACTCTTGGTGGAATGATTGAAGATGAACAAAAATGCTGTAATCAGGAAGGAGTTGAACTGGTAGATAATAAGTATTTAAAAATTCACATTAATCAATTGCCAATTTTATTAAATCCTTGGAAAGGTAAACGAGTTATTGGTGCTTTAGAGGGTATAAATGAAAACAATGTTTTTGATGGGGCGGAATATAGTTGGAATATACAAAATCATTACCTATATCCTATGAATATTATAATTTGTCATGGAGGGAATCATTCGCAATTTGTTGCTAAAATAAAAAATCGAGGATATACTATAGTCAACGAATTGCATGATTATTCGAAAATTTATGATTTAGTAGAATTTGATGGAGAGAATTACTTAAAAAGAGTTGATAAAAGTATTATTGAGCTAGATTATAATGAACATATACTTTTTTACTCAGGAGTAATTTTTGAAATGGGGAGATATATACTTAAAAACAATTATCATAGTTTAAACTTAGCGAAAGAAAAATTCAAGATAAACCATGTATAAGATAAACAATGCAAGGCGATAGAAATAACTATTTATCATTTTTTTGTGAGTGTTTTGTCAAATCATTTAAACAAAAAATGCATATGAGATTCCATATCTGTTAGTGTGATTATACTAATTCTTTATTTGCACTTGTAGTGTAATTTTGTGTGATAGCAGTAAGAATCGCATTTAGTGTACTATATATTGGCGGGGTCCTTAATTTAACGACGTCTTCATAAAGAATTATATATTCTTTAATATTTAGCTTCTTGTTGAATAAGTTTAATTGTGAATAAATCAACTTGCGAAAAGAATAATATAAATATTGGAGGTAAGTAACTTTGGATAAAAATCTTGTTTCTATAAATAAACTGAAATCTGATATTAAGTTTATGGAATCATCATTTTTAAATTCTAATCTAAAGAATCAACTAAAAGAAGTTGAAAAACGATTAGATGAAATGTCAATTCAAATACATAAATTTAATAGCAGATTCTCTGATTCTGGGTGGTGTGCATATGATAGTATGAATATGGAATTAATTAAAAAATGTAACGATGAATTTGAAAGAAATGGATTAGATAGTGCGGAAAAAATTTTGATAAACTATTATAAGTCGGATGTTAAATGTCTTACACATTGGATAAAAAAGAGTTCAAAAGAATTTTTATATAGATACGATTTACTACAAGTATTTTTTAAAAATCATTTTGATGAAATGTATTATTCAAGTGTTCCTTTAGGACTGATAATAATTGATGGTGCTGTAAATGATTTTACAAAGAGCAAAGGTTTTTTTGCAGAAGGGACTAATGTTGATGCATGGGATTGTCTTGTTGGATGCAATGATGGATTAGAAAAATTAAAAAAAATATTTAATAAAAATCGTAAAAAAACCAATTTTGAGATTATAAAAATGCCGTATAGGAATGGAATTTTACATGGTCGCGATTTGAATTATGCGAATGAATATGTTTCTTGTAAATTGATAGCTTTGATGTTTGCTGTTGCAGACTGGATGAGGATGAAAAATAGTGAAGGACAAAGAAAAAAAGAATATCATAAATCTATAAATCCTTTATCAACAGGGGAAGCACTAAAACAAATAAAATATAATAAAGAAATTCAGGATGAAATAGAAGCATGGAAAAGAAGAAGCGTATGTGTTGGAAAAGATATTCCTATTTGTGGAAATGTAGAAGAGTATATGGAATATCCGTATATTGTGGCTATTATTAATATGCTAAATGCTTGGAAAGCTGAGAATTATGGAGAGCTTTCAAAGCATTTAAAACTAATGTTTTTTGAAATTTTATCTGAAGGAAGAAGAGCAGGAGAATGTAGGAGGTTTTTTGAAAGTAAGAAACTAATGTCTTTTAAATTGATAGATGTTGAAGAAAGAGCATGTGCTTTATCAAAGGTAGCGGTAGAGGTAAGATGGAAGGAAAATGACAAAGTAAAAGAATCAAAATTAGTTTTTGGTTGCGCTTATCAGGAAAATGAAAAAGAATTTGAAATTGCCGTACCATGGCGAGATAATGGAGAGTGGATTATTATGCCTTGGGATATGAATGGCCTATATTCATTATAAAAAACTTTAAAAACATGTATCTAATATTTGACATAAAAGCGAAACGATATATGACAGTGTAGTGTCTACAATAAACGAGTCTATCTTACCGCTGTTCTCGTTATTTACTTTAAATTGTGTGGACTTCTTTGAGATAAAGCGGACAATTTACAGGCGCGATTGCAGTCAAAGGCAAATTATGGCAATAAGAATTTGTTTGATGTTAGGGTATTGTATAAAATAAAAATAGCGGAAAGCTGATTAGAAACATCGTTATTATATGATTTTAATATTTAGCAATAGACATGGAGATGTGGTATAATAGAGTTTGTTTGTATAGAGGTAAGGGTAATTTTGAAAAAGATAGGGCAGGGAAATTTGTATGTATAAATTTTTTGAAAATATAGAATTGTCGAATCGGATTGCGATTATAATTTCTATAATGACTTTTTTATATGTAATTATTAAAGATTATATAAAAGGTAAGCGTTATAAACAAGTTGAGAAACGCAATGAAGAGTATTCTAATTGGAAAAAAGAATTCGAGAACTATAAGGATAAAGTTAAACAAAATGATGCATCAATTAAAAGGTTATTATTCGCGCAGAATACTAGGGCATCAGTTATTCCATATTTTAACATCGTTTTAAAGGACAATAGAATCAAACAAGAAGGGAATAGTTTGATTTTGGGAGTAGGCTTCATGAATATAGGGAAAGAAAGTGCGGTAAATATACAATTGCTTCCAGAATTTCCAGATAAAGGATTGAAAGGATATTTTGATAGTGGGGTTACTCCTAAAAGGTGGGATTATATATTTGGTAGTAAGATGCCTTCTAAAAGGCAGTATTGTATTAATGAATATTTAAGTCAGAATTATGCAATGTCAAAAGAAGAAGTTACATTTAAAATAAAAGGAGAATTAACAGATGGTGAAGAAATAATTGATTTTATAAAGTTTAAAATTAATTATTCAGACCTTATGGGAAATGAGTACGTACAAGAATTTGAATTTGGATTTCAGATGGCGGATCATCGCATTAGATATAGTCAAAAAAATACTTCATATAAACCCGAATTGCTAAAGGATTGATATATCATGGATAATAAACAGACTTATCATATTTTTGATGTTTCTCAATATTTTGTGCTGGCAAAGGATGGGAGTATCGGACTTAATCGATGGAGGGATTGATATAGTTGCACTACTTTTAGATTAGTTTTATAAGACGGAAGGTTAACTAGTGCCTAGGATATAGAGATGAGCAGTACAATATACAGGTATCAAAAGACTACTGTGGTGTGATGCTAACCTCCTCATATTGAGAATATATAAAGAAAGAAGTAAAATAACAGTACAAGCAGGTGCTCTACTGAAAGGTGGATAACTACATGTTAAGTAAAGAAACAGTTCAAAAAATGACGGATTACTTCTTTTTGGGGGGCGAACCCGAGAAGGCCTATGAGTTAGTTAGCAATATGACAGAGTGGAAACAATTTGAGGCATCTACGTCAGATTTGTGCGACGAACAGTTGGCACACGAAATCATGTGCCGTAGCGATTTATCAGTGTGGCAGGAACATGTCCCACCCCCTCTCAGTGAGAATTATCCGACGTACAGAGGTGAGATAAAACTTCCCGAACATATAGTTGTCAGAGGGGGCAGGTAATGCCACGTGACGATTGCTTTAGACTAGTTTTTAGAAGCGTATAGATGAGGTGATTGTATCCTTTAAATTGAAAAGAAGGGGAATTCCACTTCTTTTATCTTTTTTCTTTCCCACTTCTGGTTGGTAGGGACCTCCGCTTTTCAACAGCCATACTATCATACTATATTATGTTTTACAACAGTATCTGCTTATAGCAGGCATTAATCTTTCTTTTTCATGAGTATACGGCACATATGTTTGATTATACTAGACAAGATAAACAACGATTTCACCGTTTGCTCTTGACTTTTTAAAACAAATGTACTACGATTGTATTACAAAAAGAGAGGAGATAAATATGTCTACAATCAGTTTTAGGGTTCCTGATAAGGAACTGAACATTTTTAAAGCCTACGCAAAACACAACAACAGTACATTGTCTGAAATTATTAGAACTACCATGCTTGAGCGAATTGAAGACGAATATGATTTAAAAATATTTGAAGAGTATGAAGCGGAAAAACAAGCGGGAAAACTAAAAACAAGACCGATAAATGAACTTTGGAAAGATCTTGAATTATGATTTATCAGATTGTTACGACCGATAAATTCGATAAGTCATTCAAAAAACTGGATAAAAAAACGCAAAGGGTAATTAAGACTTGGATTGAAAAAAATCTCATCGATTGCGAAAATCCACGTTTGCGAGGGAAAGGACTTGCAGCAAATAGAAGCGGTCAATGGAGATATAGGGTAGGAGACTATCGTATTCTTGCAGAAATTCAAGATAGCGAACTGGTTTTAGTATTTATCGATGTTGGACATAGATGTCAAATTTATAATAAAAAATAGAAATGAGGTAATTTCATCTTTTTATTTGGTACCATACCGTTTATTTTTTTGTAATCGTTAATAATGCCATGTTAAATTGAATAAATCAAAGTTTTTTGAAAGAAGTAATAATTTTACATTTTATCTTCAGCTTTCTGCGAATTTCATATTAAATAGGCTAACACCTAAAAATGTTGAAAATCTACAAATTCCGGGTGTTTTACAATATAAATTAAAATTTACATAGGTGCAAATAAAATGGATAAATTAAGAAAAATGTTACCGTTTTTAGGGGGACATTCTTTGATTGGAAACTTCATAGGGTATTTGATTTTCAAAAGCAAAAGGTGAGATTATGAATACGAACGAGCTACAGGAACAAAGGCTAGACTTTCTTTTAAAGGAGTTTGAAGCTGATGCAGGTAGAGATGGAAATATAGAAATTCCGAATAATATGAGCGAAAAGCAGAAAATTTTAAGAGCTCTAATGAATGTGCGCATGCCTAAGAAAATGCCGGATGATGTCATAAAAGTGCAGGATGAATATCTAAGAGGATGCATTGAGGAAAAGGGCATTGTGACCCTGGGGGATATCCCTGTAATTAAGGATAATTTATCCGTTTGGCAAGGAGATATCACAAGGCTTAAGGTAGATGCTATTGTCAATGCGGCGAATTCACAAATGCTCGGCTGTTTTATTCCGCTCCATACGTGTATTGACAATCAAATTCACACCTTTGCGGGAATACAGCTTAGGGAAGAATGCGATCAAAAGATGGAAAAGCTCAGAGAAAAATACGGAAGAGATTATGAACAGCCTACAGCGATTCCTATGCTCACAGAGGGGTATAACCTTCCTGCGAAGAAGGTGGTTCATATCGTGGGGCCCATAGTATCCGGGGGGCTTACTTCTGATTTAGAAAAGGATTTAGCGGATTGTTATACCAATACCTTAGATATGTGCATGGAAAATAATTTGAAAAGCGTAGTATTTTGCTGCATATCGACAGGTGTGTTTCATTTCCCGAATAAAAGGGCGGCAGAGATTGCCGTAAAAACAGTTGGGAAATGGTGTGAGGCTCACTCTTATTCATTGGAAAGAATAATTTTCAATGTGTTTAAAGATGAGGACAAAAAGTATTATGAAGAATTATTATGGTAAAAAAGATGGATATAGAGGTGGATGTTAAGGAGGAATATTATGGGAAAGATATTGGTAGCGTATTTTAGCGCAACGGGAGTAACCAAGGAATTAGCTGAAAAGCTTGCAAACGCAGCTGGTGCGGATCTGCATGAGATCAAACCGAAAATGGAATACACAAGCGCGGATCTTGACTGGACAGACAAAGATAGTCGAAGCAGTATAGAAATGAAGGACAAGTCATTTAGACCGGAAGTTGTAGGTAGCGTAGAAAACATGGATGCTTACGATACGATTTTTGTAGCCTTCCCTATATGGTGGTATGTGGCACCTACAATCGTAAATACCTTCTTTGAAAGCTATGACCTTCAAGGGAAAACAATCATACCGGTTGCAACATCAGAAGGAAGCGGTATGGGAAATACAAATAAAGAATTGGAAGTATCGTGTAAGGGTGCAGTTCTTAAAGAAGGAAAAGTATTTTCAAAAAGCGTGTCTGAAAGTGATCTAAAGACATGGGTCGATACAGTTACAGAGTAGAAATCTAAACTGGATATACTATAAAATAATTTGTATAGCTACAGTTATAAATTTTAAAAGCATTAAAACAATGTAAAGCATGGTGTAAGGCAATATATCTTAAACTATGATATAGTCAAAGCCGTAGCAACTTTTTTCAAAGCCCTGAGTTTCGTAAAATTTATGGGCTTCTTTTCTTGGAATTCCGGAGTCAAGTATTATGCCTTTGCACTTCTTTTTCTTTGCGATTCTTTTAACTTCGTCCAATATTTGAGTCCCATATCCCTTTCTGCGTTCATTTTCGTTGGTGATAATAGCTGAAATATAGCAAGTGAGACCTGACAGCCAAAAGGTATTAAAAAATATTATGTGGCAAAATCCGTGGTATTCTTCATTTTCCACTCCAAAAAACATATAATTGTTTTCATCTGATAGTGTCTTAAGATATAGCTTTTCGGTTTCTGTCTTATCGTAATCGTTGTAATACCATAAGTTTTTTATATAATAAAAAGCTTCATCAAAGTCTGAAGCTAAAGCAGGTTTAAATTTCATGATATCTCCTCCGCCATTAATAAGTATTATAATCTACATGTTATCACATATAGGAGATTATGTTGACCTATGATGTAATAGAAAAATAGCAGGATGGAGAAATGCATCTAAATAGAAACGAAATTTTACAGAAATCCAATAGTATTATGACGCAAACTATAGACAGGGGGATTTTTTCATGATAATATACCAGTGGTATATACCTGCGGTACATTGAATGGAGAAGCCGGATATGAGCGTATCTGAAACACAGAAAAAAATACTTAAAGTTGGTAAAAAAGAATTTTTAGCAAAGGGATTCAAAGATGCATCTTTGCGGAAGATCGTAGCGGATGCGGGGTTTACGAAGGGAGCATTTTACGGATATTATCCCGATAAGGCCGCATTATTTGAGGCTCTCGTTTCAGGTGCGGCTGACGGGCTCATTGATATGTTTAAAGCTGCCCAGGATGCTCATTTTGATCTGATCCCCACCGGTAATACCGCCAAAAGCAGAGAGCTTTCAACGGAATATTTAAGGCATTTCTTAAACTACGTTTATGATAATTTTGATGAATTCAAACTTGTAATATGTTGCTCCGAAGGCACAAAGTATGCCAATTACATCCATGAATTGGTGGAGCTTGAGGTTAAGAGAGCGGAAAAATATTATGCGCTTTTAAGAGAAAAAAACAAGCTTCAAGGAAGTGTCAGCCATGAGCTGCATCACATGATTACAAGTGCGTATTTTACAGCAGCGTTTGAGACGGTGGTTCATGACATGTCAAGAGAAAAAGCGATGGGGTATATCGAGGAACTTGCAGCCTTTTTCAATTCAGGCTGGGAGGGCATTTTAAAGCTTATATGAATACTGAAAGATATGTTGGGTTTCAATTATAAGCACGAGAGATTTATATCTAACAGCATGAGATCGGTTATGTTTTGGTAATTAAAATTTAAAGGAGGATGATTATGACAAATAGAGGCAATAATTCACTACAGACGAAGGACTATATATCCATAGGAGTGTTTTCGCTTATATATTTTGTGATAGCTTTCGGGATCGGTGGAATTGCGCAGATGACTCCCGTTACCTTCCCGCTTATGCCTATGATTGTAGCCTTGTTTGCAGGAAGTATTTTCATGCTGTATACGGCAAAAATACCGAAAAAGGGTGCCGTTTCAATCTTAGGCATTTTAGCCGGGATCTTGCTTTTTATTACCGGAATGTTTTGGATGATGTCTGCATTTTTCGTAGTATTCGGCTTTATTGCGGATTACATCATATCTTCAGGAGACTTCAAATCATTCAGAAGAAATTTGACCGCCTACTGTATTTTTGCGCTCGCTCCCATGGGTGCGTATATTCCCATGGTGATCATGCCTGCTCAATTCGATAAATTCATGCAAAGAAAGGGTAATTTTTCTTCTTTTGCGGGAGTGATTAAATCCATAGGCTTTAATTGGTGGGCGATTCCCGCAATGATATTAGGGACGATTATTTGCGGAGCTATAGGTGGCTTCATAGGAAAGAAGTTATTAAGAAAGCATTTTGAAAAAGCAGGGATCGTGTAAATGTTTTTAGACCCCAGAACCAAGCTACTGATACTGGCGATGACGAGTGTTTCGGTTTTCCTGAATAAAAGCATCTTGATTGAGTGCATATTTGTATCGATTCCTTCTATATTGTTTGCACAGGCGAGGTTATTCAGACCTGTGATTAAGAATATTGCAGTATTTATCGTTTTGCTACTGGTACAGCTTGTGGCGGTTCCTAAGCTTCCGGTTGTGGCAGGCGGTATAGTATACATGTTTGCAGCATATGTACGTAAGCTAATCCCATGTTTACTGCTCGGCTTACTGTTGATTCGCACTACAAAGGTGAGCACCTTCTTAGCGGCTATCAGCCGTTTGCATCTGCCGAAAGGGTTTACGATCGCCCTATCAATTGCGCTGAGGTATTTTCCGACAATGACAGAAGAGTGGGGATTTATAAAAGATGCCATGTCATTGAGGGGAATCTCATTTTCTAAGGTAGGGTTATTAATGCATCCTGTAAAGATAATGGAATACGTCTATGTACCTATGCTTGTATCGGCATCGAAAATATCCGATGAGATTACGCAGGCAGCTATTACTAGGGGGATAGATCATGTTGGCAGGCGAAGTTCTCTTGAGACTGTTGAATTTCGTATATGGGATGTGGTATTTATTACCGTCTATATAGGAATTATTGCGCTTGTAGTCTTTGATTTGGTAAGAGGGGGTGTTCTTATTTGATTACTTTGAATAAAGTTTCCTTCTCATATAAAGGCGGTCAAGAGAAAAGTTTGCATGAAGTATCACTCCATATACCAAAGGGGCAATGCGTTTTGTTATGCGGCGTTTCAGGATGCGGAAAGACTACGATTACACGTTTAATCAATGGGCTGGTTCCTCATTTTTTTGAAGGCGATCTTTCGGGGGAGATCACAGTGGATGGGCTCGACGTAACGCAAGCGGACATTTTGAAGCTTTCGGACATCGTAGGCACCGTTTTTCAAAATCCGAGGACACAGTTTTTTAATACGGATACAGACAGTGAGATCGTTTTTGGGCTTGAAAATCGAGGACTTCCCTCGGAGGTACTATCTAATCGTCTTGAAAGGGTGAATGAAGAACTGCATACACAGAATTTATGCGGGCGCAGTATCTTCGAACTTTCGGGAGGAGAAAAGCAGAAAATTGCCTTTGCTTCTGTGTATGCTACAAGCCCTGATATTTTCGTATTAGACGAGCCGTCCTCAAATTTAGACTACCATTCAATAAATGAGCTTAAATCATTTATTAAGAAAATAAAGCAGCAGGGTAAAACCATAGTTGTTGCTGAACATAGGCTGTGGTACTTGATGGACATTGCGGATAGAGTGATCTTTATGGAAAACGGAAGGCTCATAAGCGATATGGGAATTAACGAATTTGCAGGCCTTTCTGAAAATGAAATTGAGAACATGGGGCTTCGCGCTCGGAGTCTTTCGGATATTAAGCTTGCTAAGGCGGACATGGACTCGGAGAAGAAGGTTTTTGAGGTAAGCGATCTTACTGTAAAGCTTGGTAATAAAACTATATTAGATGATGTTTCATTTAGGGTAAACGGCGGAGAAATCGTTGCAATTACAGGAGAAAACGGCGCCGGAAAAACGACACTGGCGCGTGCATTATGTGGTCTTAACGGGGAAATCGGTATGGTATCTTTAGGCGGTGAAACCCTTTCTTCCAAAAGGCGAAGGGAAGGTTCATACATGGTGATGCAGGATGTAGGGCACCAGCTTTTCACAGACAGCGTGGATGCGGAATGCAGCCTTGGAGTGGCAAAACCGATAAAAGAAAATATAGATGAGGTTTTGACCTTGCTTTCTCTTTCGAAATTAAAGGAGAAACACCCGCTATCCTTGTCGGGAGGGCAGAAACAGAGGCTTGCAGTTGCGGTAAGCATGCTTTGCGGCAAGGAAATCCTTATATTTGATGAGCCTACCAGCGGTCTTGACTTTGACAGTATGAATGAAGTGGGAGCTCTTATAAAGAGATTGGCGGAAGAAGGAAAGATAATTATCATCATCACCCATGATAGGGAGTTCATACAGATGATCTGCTCAAGAGTTATGGTTTTAGAAAGCGGTAAAATAAGAAATAGTTTTAAAGAAGATTTATAAATTCCATAGAATTGGCTGCCGGAGCTGAAAGCAGGTGAGAAAAATGAAATATAAAAAGTTTTATTTCGGGAAACTATCTTCTAAGATATTGGAAAATCTGGATGAAGAGCACAAGAGTAAGATGAATTTTTTGATCAAAGAACTTGAACACGGTTCTTGGACAGAAAGACAGATAAAAAGGCAGAAGAGCAGTATTCTTCCAAACATTGCATTATACAAAGTGTTGATGGATAATGATATCCCGTCAGTTGAGGCGAAAGAGCTTGTAAAGGAATATTCTTTTTATAAAGCGGGGAAAGCACATGATCTTTTAGCTACTTTTTTCCGTATCCCCAGTTTCTTTCGTGTTTTCAGATTTTTCATGAGAAAGGGAATGGCGGGAGATGAGATTTGGAAAAGCCAAATTTTATTTGACGATTCAAAAAGGTTTTCCATGGATGTACATAAATGCCTTTGGGCTGATACCTGCAGCTATTTTGATTGCGCAGAAATTTGTGAGATCTTTTGCTTATGCGATTACATCGTATTTGGCAATATAGATAAATTGCAATTTGAACGCAGTCAGACTTTGGGTATGAATGGGGAAAAATGCGATTTTTCTTTTCGCTCTAAGCCTTCTTAGTCTGCATCACATATGTTTGATTGTCTTAGACCTCTGGTCATTGACACCTTATTAAAGCCTTGATTTGCAGGGCTTTTAAGTGTATAATGAAAAAGTCGATTCTTAGTAGGTGAAAGGAAAATAGATGTTTGAAAAGTTATTCAATTCAGCCCCTGATGAAATGCAGGAAAAATATCAAAACAAGTGGGAAAAAGAGAATTTACTTCAAAAATCTATTGATATTAGAGACGGTAAAGAGCCATTTATTTTTTATGAAGGGCCTCCGACTGCGAACGGAAAGCCGGGAATTCACCATGTGATCGCACGTACACTTAAGGATTCGGTGTGTAGATACAAAACCATGAAGGGCTTTAAAGTAGAACGTAAAGCCGGTTGGGACACGCACGGACTCCCTGTGGAGATAGAAGTAGAAAAACAGTTAAACCTCACAAGCAAGCAGGAAATAGAGGACTACGGCATAGAGAATTTTAATGAAAAATGCCGCGAATCCGTATTTAAATATGAAAAAATATGGCAGGATATGACCAAAAAGATGGCGTACCTCGTAGATCTTGAAAACCCATATATTACGCTTGATAACGACTATATAGAAAGTTGTTTTTGGATACTTAAGCAATTTTTTGACAAGGGGTTTGTGTATGAAGGTCATAAGGTGCTTCCCTATTGTCCGAGATGCGGTACGGGACTTGCATCGCATGAGGTGGCGCAAGGATATAAGGAGATCAAGTCGCTTACGGCTACCGTTAAATTTAAAAGGAAGGGAGCGGATGAATATTTTCTCGCTTGGACTACGACTCCTTGGACACTCGCTGCAAACGTGGCTTTGACGGTAGGCGCTGATATTGATTACCTAAAGATTAAAATCCTGGACGGTGAAAATAAGGGAGATATATATTACGTTTGTAAGAGCAGGGCGGAAGATGTAGTCGGCGAAGAATATGAAGTCTTGGAGACGTTAAAGGGTAAAGACATGGAATATATGGAGTACGAGCAGCTGATGCCGTTTTTAGTACCCGATAAAAAGGCGTTTATAGTAACTTTGGCTGATTATGTAACCACGGATGATGGTACCGGTATAGTGCATACGGCGCCCGCCTTCGGTGAAGATGACTATAATACGTGTAAAAGATACGGTCTGCCGGTTTTAAACCCTGTGAGCCAAGAGGGAAAGTATATCGACACTCCTTGGGAGGGCAGAAATGTTATGGATGATGAGCTTGCTGTGGATATCATTAAATACCTTGCAAAGGAAGGCTTGCTTTATTCTAAGGCTAAGGTGGAACATAATTATCCTCATTGCTGGAGATGTAAAACACCTCTTGTATATTATGCAAAACCAAGTTGGTATATAGAGATGACAAAACTTAAGGATGAGCTTGTAAGTAACAATAAAACCGTAAAGTGGCATCCTGATTTTGTAGGGCTTAAAAGGTTTGAAAACTGGCTTGAGAATGTAAATGATTGGGCTATTTCACGTTCGAGGTATTGGGGTACGCCGATGCCCGTATGGAGATGTGATTCCTGCGGTGAGGTGAAATGCGTAGGTAGTAGAGAAGAGCTGAAAAGAGAAGCGGTGTCGAGTGAAGTGGATATAGACAATTTAGACCTTCACAGACCGTTTATAGACAAGGTAAAGCTAAAATGTTCATGCGGCGCTGTGATGAACAGGGTTACAGATGTAATGGACTGCTGGTTTGATAGCGGATCCATGCCTTTTGCGCAGTTTCACTATCCGTTTGAAAACGAAGAAAAATTCAAGGAATCATTTCCTGCATCCTTCATATGCGAAGGGATAGATCAAACCAGAGGTTGGTTTTATTCTCTCATGGCAATATCAACTTTTATAATGGGAAAGGCTCCTTACAAAAACGTGCTTGTAAATGATTTGATTCTTGATAAGCATGGCAAAAAAATGAGTAAATCAAAGGGCAACACCGTAGATCCGTTTGAGCTGTTCAGCAAGTATGGAAGCGATTCACTGAGGTGGTATATGCTCTACGCTTCACCTGCCTGGTCGCCTACAAAGTTTGATGAAGAGGGTCTTAAAGAGATTCATCAGAAGTGTTTCAGTACCCTCAAAAACGTATACACCTTCTTTGCTCTATATGCAAATCAAGACGATGTGGATCCTCTCACCTATGATATACCGGTAAAAAACAGGCCTGAGCTTGACAGATGGATAATTTCAAGATTCAATGCCATGGTAGACTACGTTACAACGTCGATGGATGAGTATGACCATATGAAATCCGTTAGGGCGATACAGGCTTTCATCACGGAGGATTTGTCAAACTGGTATATAAGACGTGCAAGGAGAAGATTTTGGCAGAGTGAGATGGATGACTCTAAGAAAAGTGTATACCTTACCACCTATGAAATGCTTTTAGGACTCAGCAAGATCATGGCGCCTTTCACACCGTTCATAAGTGAAGACATGTATTTAAAACTTACACGGGGGAGCGCTTTGGAGTCAGTCCACCTTGAGAATTATCCGGTGCCTGACAAGACCTTGCTTGAAGAGGATATCGAAAAAAGAATGTATATCGTAAGAAGCATTGTAAGTATAGGAAGAGAACTTAGAGAAAAGACAAAGATAAAGGTGAGAAGGCCGCTTAAAAAAATTATAGTGGATAAGTCGGTGGAATCGATAATTTCCGATCTTTTAGAGCTAATAAAAGAAGAGCTCAACGTAAAGGAGATAGAATTTGCAGATGCCCGGGATGATTATATGAAGTCCATTTTAAAACCGAATTTTAAGGTTGCAGGACCGGTTTTGGGATCTAAGATCGGTGAATTTAAGCAGGCGCTTACGCAAATTGACGCTAAGGACATGATTTCAAAGCTTGATACGGACGGTGCTTATAAGTTGGATTTATCAGGTGAATCATTCGATATAAGCAGAGAAATGCTCGATATGGTAATAGAAGCAAAGGAAGGCTTCGCTGCAGGTCTAAAGGGAGATTTATATGTGATTTTAGATACCGAGATCACAGAAGAATTGGAACAGGAAGGTATTGCAAGAGAGGTTGTTTCAAAGGTTCAGCATATGAGAAAGACCATGGATCTTGACCTTATGGATAAGATAAGGATAAGCATGGATGCGGATGCGGAGGTATCGGCTTCCGTTAAAAGGCATGAGGACTATATTAAGAGGGAAACTCTTGCATTGGATATACTAAATGTTCCCATCGATCAAAAGGAAGACATAAATGGCCATTCTACAGGGATCAGCATAGATAAGGCATAGGGAATAGATATGAAGAGCCTTGCGGGTATGAATCTGAAAGAAATCGAAAGCGTGGTATTATCGCTCGGAGAAAAGGCATACAGGGCAAAGCAGATATTGGAAGCTGTAAACAACGGTGTTGACAGTATAGATAAGATTCATACGATAAGTAAGGATTTCAGAGCAAAACTGTCAAATAAGTATACGATATCAAGCATTACGGTAGAAAAGAAATTAGTGTCAAAAAGGGACGGAAGTATAAAGTATCTACTTAAGACGAGCGACGGTAAATTCATAGAAGCGATGTCCATGGTATATAAACACGGGGTCAGCCTCTGTATATCATCTCAGGCAGGTTGCAGGATGGGCTGTACATTCTGTTCTTCAGGGAAGGAAGGCTTGGAAAGAAATCTAAGTGCTTTTGAGATGATAGAGCAGGTACTCATCTTAAAAAGAGGTTTTGATAAGATATCAGGTATAGTTGTCATGGGTACAGGAGAGCCGTTTGATAACTACGACGAACTTAAAAAATTTTTAAAGCGCATAACAAACGAAGAATTTTTAAGAATAGGCAAGAGACATATTACGGTTTCTACATGCGGTATCGAGGAAGGTATTAAGAAGTTTTCAAAGGATTTTAGAAGCATAAATTTAGCTTTTTCCCTTCATGCGGCTTCAAATGACATAAGAAAGAAAATAATGCCGGGAAATAAACTCAGCGTTGATGATATAATAGGTCTTGCGAGTGAACACGCTAAGATCACAAGGCGCAGGGTAACGTTTGAATACATTCTTATAAAGGGCGTTAACGATTCCATGGCGGAGTGCGAATTGCTTTGCAGAAAACTTAAAGGTATAAATTGCCTTGTGAATTTGATAAGGCTTAACGGCAGTAGTTATGAGGGTGATAACAGGTTTTCTTCACCCGATATGAAGACGGTAAAGCAGTGGCAAAACGAACTTGAAAAAAGACATATTCAAGTTACGATAAGAAGAACGATAGGGGAAGATATACAAGGGGCTTGCGGGCAACTTAGATTGAGAAAGGATATCGCATGAATGTATTACAGGCAATAATTTTAGGACTGGTTCAGGGACTTACGGAGTTTCTGCCCGTCAGCAGTTCAGGGCATCTGGTAGTTATCGAATACCTTATGAACATCAAAGAGGAACAGGCCTTTTTTATGACCATAATGCTACATTTCGGAACGCTCGTATCGCTCGTAATAGTATATTTTAAAGACATTGTAAAGCTTGCAGTCGAATTTATACTTTCAATAAGAGATTTGATACAAAAGAAGAGCCTAAACATCTGTAAAAACGAGACGAGAAAACTCTGTTATATGATAATCGTAACGAGTATCCCAACTGTGATAATAGGGCTCGTGTTTAAAAAGGTATTCATGTCGTTTTACAGTTCGCTTCTTGCTGTAGGTATAGGACTTTTGATTACATCTGCATACATGTATGTAGCAGATATTATGAATGGGAAGAAGGATATCAAGAGAGCGGGATTTAAGGATGCATTTATAGTCGGAATATTTCAGGGGATTGCAATAGTGCCCGGGATATCAAGGTCAGGCAGCACCATTTTCGGCGGGTTATTTTCAAAAATGAAAAAGGACTTTGCGGTAAAATATGCTTTTCTGGTATCGCTTCCGGTTATTTTGGGTTCTTTCATATTGGAGCTTCCTGATGCCATCAAAAACGGCAATACGAACGGTGGTTTACTACCTATATTTGTAGGGATGATAGTTGCAGGAGTTTCCGGATATTTCGCTATCAAAATGATGATTGATATTGTAAGGAAAAGAAGCCTCAAGGGTTTTATGGTATATACGGCTGCATTCGGCACAGCTCTTATACTCTATTCAATAATGTTTACATAAAGGGAGGAATATGGCAAAGTCAAAACCTAAGAAGAAGACGGGTAGCGGTTTGGATTCCAAAGAAAAGCTTGTTAAGGATATTAAGGGAATAGCTTTAATTACACTTGGGATACTTTTTTTTGTATCCATATATACGAAATTGGTCGGAAGTTTTGGAACCTTTACATCTGCTATACTCAAGCGAGGATTTGGAATATCGGCGGTTTGTGTTGCCCTTATCTTGATAATATTCGGAATGGTTTTGATAAGCGAGAAGGAAAAGAAATCGCTTTTTAAGATAGCGAATACCTATATCATATTTGTGATATTGCTGGATATTTCAATATTTATAGCATCGGGGTATGACAGCGCAGTAGAAAAAAACATCACGTATTCCGAGATAGCAAGGCTTGGCCTACTTCAAAAAAACGGAGGAGTCATCCCTACCTTTTTTGCAAGGATAATCATAAGCGGCATAGGAAGAGTCGGATTGCAGATCGTATTTATAGCCGTAATAATAGCTTTGCTCCCGGTACTTTTCAATAGAACCATATCCGAAGTCATGGCTAATGCAAAGGAAAAGAGCAGGTCGATGGCTAATGAGAGGAAGGAAAATAAAAGAAAACGAGATATCGAGAAGGCAGCCGAGGCAGAGCAGATGTCCATAAGGGATCTTGAGCCTACAGAAGAAGAAAGGCAAAGAGCAAGAGATGAGATTTTAGATGATAATAAAAAAAGAAAAATTTTAAATTACATGAAGGATTTTGACGAAAAAAACGATGCGACAGACGATTTGCCGCCGTTTTATGATGAAGAACCTGCAGCGGAAGAAGACACAAAAGCATCCCTTTATGATGAAGCCCAAATCCCGCAATCGAGCGAAGCTTACGAGGAGCCCGAAACCGCTGACGGTTCAGGCATTACAAGAATTCCGGCAATGCCGGGTGCCGGCGGCGTAGCTATGAAAAGATATAAATTTCCGCCGATATCGCTACTTAATAAACCTTTAAAGAAGTCTAAGGGTATGGGAGCAAGAGAATTAAACGAAAAGGCTATGCTTCTTGAAGATACTCTGAAGAGTTTCAATGTATCTGCAAAGGTTACGAATGTGACGCAGGGACCTGCCGTAATAAAGTATGAGGTAGAGCCTAAGGCGGGGGTTAAGGTGAGCAGCATAGTAAGGCTCGGGGATGATATAGCGCTTAATTTAAGAGCGAAGAGTATAAGAATAGAGGCTCCGATTCCCGGAAAGGCGGCGGTAGGCATAGAGATAGAAAACGATGAGATAAACATGGTAGGGCTGCGGGATATAATCTCATCGCCCGAGTTTAAAAATGCAGAGAGTAAGATAACGTTTTCACTTGGAAGAGATATTTCAGGAAAGGCGATAGTGGCGGATCTTAAATCAATGCCGCATCTTTTAATCGCAGGAGCTACGGGCAGCGGGAAATCCGTGTGCATAAATAGCATAATCACAAGCTTTTTATACAAGGCTAGCCCCGAGGATGTCAAGCTTCTTCTGATAGACCCTAAGGTTATAGAGCTCAGCGCTTATAACTCCGTGCCTCATCTTCTAATGCCGGTACTTACAGATCCCACAAAGGCTACAGGCGCTCTTACGTGGGCGGTAGCGGAAATGGGCGAAAGATACAAGAAGTTCGCGGAAAAGGGAGCCAAGGATTTGGCTTCGTACAACAGTAAGATGGCTGCAGAAGGTCTTGATAAACTTCCGCAGATAGTAATAATAATAGACGAGCTTGCAGACCTCATGATGGCGGCACCCTCGCAGGTAGAAGACAGCATCTGCAGAATCGCCCAGATGGCAAGGGCTGCAGGAATGCACTTGATAGTTGCAACTCAAAGGCCTTCAGTCGATGTAATTACCGGTGTAATCAAGGCAAACATCCCATCGAGGATTGCATTTGCCGTATCATCTCAGTTTGATTCAAGGACGATACTCGATCACGCAGGGGCTGAAAAACTGGTAGGAAAGGGCGATATGTTGTTTCATGCGGTATCTGATAAGACATCTAAGAGAATTCAGGGAGCTTTTATTTCAGAAACGGAGGTAGCCAATGTAATTGCATATGTGGCTGCGCAGGGTAAGCACGATAGCGACTATGCAAAGAATGCAAGGGAAAAGATAGAGACCCATGCGTCACCTGTTGCGCCTTCAGATGATAGCGACGATATACTAAACGATGCTGTGGAATTTTGCAGAGGCTGCGAGACGGTTTCCACATCCAGGCTACAACGTGAGTTCAGAATAGGTTATAACAGAGCTGCAAGGCTTATAGACGACCTTGAAGCCATGGGCGTAGTTGGTCCTCGTGATGGCAGTAAGCCAAGGCTTGTTTTGATTTCTGATGAGGATGAAGACGTAGACGAATAATGAAAATTTTTATCGAAACTCTGGGGTGCCCTAAAAATTTTAACGATAGTGAATATGCTTACGGGAGTTTTTTTAGTGCAGGATTTAAAAAGGCGGATTCCATATCAGATGCGGATGTTGTTGTCGTAAACACCTGCGGCTTCATCCACGATGCTAAGGTAGAGTCCATAGATGCAATCTTTGATGCGGCACAGAAAAAAAAGTCTTCGGCAATACTCGTTGTCAGCGGATGTTTATCACAAAGGTATATGGAAGAGCTTAAAAAGGAGATGCCGGAAGTAGATATCTTTGCAGGGGTAAATGATTATTTTAATCTTCCTGAAATTTGCAAAAAACGTCTGAATGACGGCAAATCAAAAGGTGCCGTTCTTACAAAGTCCCCTCAAAAAAATGATTTCCCGGAGCCTGGAAGCAGAGCGTTTGAAAACGTAAACAATAATAGTTATACGATCAAGATAAGCGAGGGGTGCAATAATAAATGCGCATTTTGCATCATACCTTCAATAAGGGGAAGTTTTAGGAGCAGATACATTCAAGATATAGTGAAGGAAGCGGAATTTCTGGTAACCTTGGGCGCAAAGGAAATTATACTCATAGGGCAGGATGTTACCGCATTCGGAACGGATAGACGAAACGAAGATACCTTGGCGCTACTTCTAAGGGAAGTATCTAAGATAGAAGGAGAATTTTGGATAAGGCTAATGTACTGCTACGATAATAAGATTACGGACGAGCTCATTGCTGAGATTATGAGAAATAAAAAGGTGTGCAAATACATAGATATGCCCATACAACACATAAGCGATAATGTACTTTCGGCTATGAGACGAGGAAGTGATAGCGATCTTATCATTGAAAGGATACGGGCGCTTAGAAGTAACATCGATGACATTCACATTAGAACCACACTCATAACGGGGTTTCCGGGCGAGAGTGAAGAGGATTTTAATAAACTCTATGAATTCGTGAAAGAGCAGGAATTTGACAGGTTGGGTGTGTTTTCATATTCAGAGGAAGAGGGCACGGCAGCTGCAAAGTGCAAGCAGATACCGGATGAAATCAGAGAGCAAAGAAGAGATTCCATAATGAGGCTTCAGTCTGAAATTTCCAAGAACAAAAACAAGATGATGGTAGGAAAGACGATGAAGGTGCTTATAGACGGCGTGATTGAAGGCGAACAATCGGGTTCTGAAAGGATGCTGATAGGACGAACCGAATTTGATGCACCTGAGATAGATAACTGCGTAATATTTAAGCCTGCCATCTGTGGCAAAGATGTGGGAGAGTTTACATATGTGCATATAACGGGAAGCAGCGAATACGACGTTTATGGCGAAGAGGTGCAAAAGCCTTAAAATTGACAAGTAACCGGAGGGGTGATACACTCTATAAAAAGGAGGGATATATGAATTTACCGAACAAATTGACCTTGTTGAGGATAGTTTTAATACCCGTATTTGTGGTATTTTTTTCGCTTAATTATGTCAAGGCTGCCCTTGCCGTTTTCATAATGGCTTCTGTAACCGATTGGGCAGACGGGTTCATTGCAAGAAAGATGGGACTTGTGACGAATTTTGGTAAAATCATGGATCCGCTTGCGGATAAGGTGCTTGTGTTATCGGCATTTATATGTTTGGTGCCGGATGAGAGGGTAGCGCCTTGGATGGCTGTCGTGATCATAGCAAGAGAGCTTGTAATAGGGTCTTTTAGAACAATAGCAGCATCAAAGGGGATTGTAATAGCGGCAGGTATCAGCGGTAAGGTAAAGACCGTGCTCCAGATGATAGCTGCAGTCCTTTTAATGCTCGGGGATTTTTGGATTGCAAAGAAAATTGCAGCACCGGTGTTATGGGTTGCTGTAGCCGCAACGGCATATTCAGGTCTGGAATATATATATAAAAATAGAGAAATACTCAGAAGCGGCAATTAGTTGGAGGCCTTATGAAAACTGCAATATTGAGCATAGGTACGGAAATCTTATTTGGCGAGACCGTAAATACCAATGTGCTCTATTTAACGAGGGCAATCCACGATACGGGAAATGAGGTCATATATCACATAACGGTTGGAGACAACAACGAAAGGATACATAGAGCCCTCGATACCGTTTTTAAAGACTGTGATGCCGTGATCGCAACCGGAGGTCTCGGGCCTACAGGAGATGACATTACGAGATCTTCATTTGCCGAGTATTTTGATCTTCCGCTTAGAAGAGATGAAAAGACGGAGAAGGATATATGTGAATTTTTAAATTCCAGGAAGATACAACCTACATCGAACAATATGAAACAAGCCCTGATACCTTCGGGTGCAACGATTTTTTATAACGGTGTGGGTACAGCGCCGGGATTCATGATAGAAAAGGACGGAAAGATACTTATCTCGCTTCCCGGGCCTCCTGCGGAGATGAGGGGAATGTTTGAAAATTCATTATCTCCCGTGCTTTGCAAGTTTTCGAAGGGCAGGGTAGTTACAAGAACCATAAGAACGCTTGGAATAGCGGAGTCGAATCTTGAATCTAAAATAATGGATCTTGTGGAAGGCCAAAAGGATCCTACGATCGGTACCTATGCAAAGAAGGGGGAGTGCACTATAAGGCTCGCTTCTATGCACGAGAACGAGGAAGACTCTATAAAGGCGCTGAATGACCTTTCAGGCAAGATAAAGGAAAGGCTTTCAGGATATGTGACCATAGAGGGTGATGTTCCTCTGCCTGAATATGTAATAGAGCTGCTTATAAATAAGGGAATTACGGTTTCCTCCGCAGAGTCATGTACAGGAGGGAATTTCGCAGGACTTTTTACATCCATCGCAGGAGCTTCAAAGGTTTTCAATAGAGGATTTGTAACATATAGTAACGAGGCGAAGGTAGAAGATCTTGGAGTGGATGCGGAAACTATAAAGCGATATGGCGCAGTTAGCACTCAGGTGTGTAAAGAGATGGCGGAAGCTGTATACGCCAAAACACGGAGTGACGTATGCGTATCGGTGACGGGCGTTGCAGGTCCTGATTTTTGCAAAAAACCTCCCGGATTAATCTATATCGGAGTGCATTACAGGGGAAATACTGAAGTTTTTGAGCTGAATACTCATTCTGCGAAGCGAAATGTAAATAGAAGGGCAGCGGTGCTTCACATGTATAAGCATATCTATGAAACGGTATGCGCAGGTATCGAAGGTACAGAAAATGACTAATTTTGTCGATGGAGTTTGCGGATTTCAAATTTATGATAATATAGACTAAATCAATAAAGTGGTGAAAGGAAAGTTTTATGGCAGCGAAGAAGAATTCGAAAGAAGAAGTGGTTGCACTTAAGGATGATAAGGAAAAGGAGAGAGCTTTAAATGACGCTTTGGATCTTATAACAAAGCAGTTTGGTAAGGGCTCTATAATGAGGCTCGGTGAAGGTGCACTTTACGACGAGGTGGATGTTATATCCACAGGAGCGATTTCTCTAGATGTTGCAACGGGCATCGGAGGTATCCCAAGGGGAAGGATAGTGGAAGTGTACGGCCCTGAATCATCCGGAAAGACAACACTCACGCTTCATGTGATAGCGGAGGCTCAAAAAAATGGCGGTAGAGCCGCATTCATAGACGCAGAACACGCTTTGGATCCTGAGTATGCAAGGAAGCTTGGAGTTGATGTTGAAAACTTAATAGTATCGCAGCCGAGCACAGGTGAAGATGCACTAAGCATCTGCGACTATCTTGTGAGAAGTGGAGCTATAGACGTGGTCGTTATAGACTCTGTAGCGGCTTTGGTTCCGAGAACTGAAATCGAAGGAGAAATGGGATCGGCTCACGTGGGGCTACAGGCAAGGCTTATGTCACAGGCGCTAAGAAAGCTCACGGGAGCCACTCAAAAATCGAATACTGCCTTGATATTTATAAATCAGTTGAGAGAAAAGGTGGGCAATATATATAACCCCGAGACTACTACTGGCGGAAGAGCTCTTAAGTTCTACTCTTCAATGAGGCTTGATGTAAGAAGATCTGAAAGCATTAAAACAGGTGATGGCATAATCGGTAATAAAACCAAGGTAAAGCTTGCCAAAAATAAGATGGCTCCGCCGTTTAAGCAGGTAGAATTCGACATCATATTCGGCGAAGGAATTTCAAAAGAAGGTGATGTGCTGGACGAAGCTGTGACAGCGGGGCTTGTAAATAAATCAGGAGCATGGTACAGCATGAATTCAGAAAAAATCGGACAGGGTAGAGATGCGGCAAAAAAATATCTCAAGGATAATCCAAAGATATACGAAGAATTAAGATCTGAAATCTTAGACATAGTATTTAACAAAGATAGGGAAGACGAATCTACGGAGGATAGCGATACTTCTCAAGATATTAAAACAGAACCGAGTCAAATACAGATGGATGAAGACGGCATAGTTTTATAGCTTGATTCATAACATAATCTTAATTTGAAAGGATATTGATTATGGCAACGTTTGATGATTTCATGGCACTGGATATTCGGGTTGGGACGATTACGGAGGCAAAAATATTTGAGAAAGCAATAAAACCTGCATATCAATTAAATATTGACTTCGGATTGGAAATAGGGGAGAAAAAATCCTCTGCACAGATAAGAAATCATTATGAACCGGAGGATTTGATTGGCAAACAGGTACTTGCAGTGATCAACTTTCCTCCGAGGCGGATAGCGAATTTTATGTCTGAGGTTCTTGTGCTTTGGACGTATAGTGACGGGGGTGTAGTGTTGATTACTCCTGACAAGCCTGTAAAGAACGGAGATAAACTCGGTTAGTATATTCAAGTTAGAATCTTTTTATTATTTCTCATGCATTTAATTTTTCATAAACGGTTCAAATGCATGTTATTTTTATCTGCAATAAGATAATTTAGATACAATAATGGGTATTTGCATAAAAGAGGTTTTCGCTCAAGAGTGCGATGGAGGAGAAATAATGGAAAAGAAGGTTGTGATAGTGGGTGGTGTTGCAGGAGGCGCATCCGCAGCGGCAAGGCTTAGAAGACTGGATGAAAATGCTAAAATTGTCATGTTTGAACGGGGAGAGTATGTCTCTTTTGCCAATTGCGGTCTTCCATATTATATTGGAGAAGTGATTGGGAACAGAGATGCTTTATTGGTTCAAACCAAAGAAGGGATGGAACAGAAATTCAATATGACCATCCACGCTTCGATGGAAGTGGTTAAGATTGATAGAGAAAATAAAAAAGTTTTAGCTAAGAATTTAAAGACAGGAGAAAGCATAGAAGAAGGTTACGATGTGCTCTTACTATCCCCGGGCGCCAATCCTGTGAGGCCACCAATCCCGGGGCTTTCGGAAGCGAAAAATGTTTTTACCTTAAGAAATATTCCGGATACCGATGCGATTAAAGCCTTTGTGGATGAACATCATCCGAAGAATGCGGTGGTAATCGGCGGAGGGTTTATAGGCCTCGAAATGGCGGAAAACTTAATACATCGAGGAGTCAAGGTGCATTTGGTGGAAATGTCAAATCAAGTTATGGCTCCGCTTGATGCAGAGATGGCGGCTCAAGTGCACCAAGAGTTGTCGGATAACGGTGTGTGTCTTTATCTAGAAAATGGCATCAGCGGATTTGATAAAGAGGGAAGGGAAGTGATCTTGCAAAATGGAGAACGGATTCCTACGGAGATGACCTTGCTTTCCATAGGCGTGCATCCTGAAAACGTCTTAGCTAGGGAAGCGGGGCTGGCTTTGGGCGAACGTGGCGGTATTTTGGTCAATGAATATCTGTGCACGGAAGACCCTTATATTTATGCTATCGGAGATGCTATTGAAGTTAAGGACTATATCAATGGGACGCCTGCCATGGTGCCTTTGGCATGGCCTGCAAACAGGCAGGGACGAATGGTAGCGGACAATATAGCAGGCGGCTCTGAAAAATATTCAGGGACAATGGGAACGGCCATAGCGAAAATTTTCAATCTGACGGTTGCAACAACGGGAACCAATGAAAAAACATTGAAGCGTCTAGGAAGGGATTATGAGGTGATGCATATTCATCCCAATTCTCATGCGGGATACTATCCGGGTGCTTTCCCGATGCAGATAAAGGTGATTTTTGATGCAAAGAGCAAAAAGGTTTTAGGTGCCCAGGCTATCGGTATGGAAAATGTGGATAAAGTCATAGACGGAATCGCCATAGCAATAAAGGCAGATCTTTCGGTGGATAAGCTTCAGGATTTGGAATTGTGTTACGCGCCGCCTTATTCTTCTGCCAAGAACCCGATTAACTTTATAGGTTATGTAGCGGAGAATTTACTTACGGATAAGGTTAAAACCGTTCAATGGCATGAGATTGATGAACTTATCAAAAAAGGCGAGTGTGTGGTTGATGTCAGCGAAGAGCAGGAATTTATGATGGGCAATATTCCGGGGAGCATCAATGTACCTCTATCAACTTTGCGAGAAAATTTGGACAAGCTTTCTGAAAAAGTTTATGTATACTGCAGAGTCGGGCTTCGAGGGTATATTGCAAGTCGAATTTTAATGCAGAGGGGAAAGGAAGTTTATAATTTGGACGGAGGTTATCGCACCTATGCTTTAGCTCACTTTACAGATAAAAATTCTACAGATCAGACTCCAAAAGCCTATGAAGAGCCTATAAAGGAAGCTTCAAAAGATGAGCCTAGACCTGAGCTTCGAAAAATTGTGATCAATGCCTGCGGACTTCAATGTCCGGGACCTATAATGCAAGTTTTTAAAGCTATGCAGGATATGCACGACGGAGAGTATTTGGAGATTTCAGTAACGGATCCCGGGTTTACAAAGGATATTTCTTCATGGTGTGAAAAAACGGGCAATACTTTAGTCAGTTTGGATCGTGAAGAAAACAGTTTTCGTTGTCTTTTGAAAAAGGGAAGAGGAGACGAAGAGGTTTCAAAGCAGGATTTACAGCCGGCATCAAGTAGCAGCCTTCAGGAAAATGCAACCTTGGTTGTTTTTAGCGGAGATTTGGATAAGGCCATGGCTTCTTTTATCATAGCAAGCGGCGCTGCGGCTATGGGAAAACAGGTAACTATGTTCTTTACTTTTTGGGGGCTTAACATAATAAAAAAGGCAAATGTAAAGACGGAAAAGAGCTTTATGGAAAAGATGTTTTCCGTGATGATGCCAAAAGATGCATCTAAATTGCCGCTTTCTAAGATGAATATGGGCGGAGCCGGTACTGCGATGATGAAAAAGGTTATGAAGGATAAAAACGTGGACAGTTTGGAGTATTTGATGCAAAACGCTAAAAATGCAGGGGTAAAGATGATTGCCTGCGCAATGTCTATGGATGTTATGGGAATTCAGGAAGAGGAATTGCTAGACGGCGTTGAAGTCGGCGGTGTCGCAACATATTTAGGGGAAGCAACGGAGGGAAATGTAAATTTGTTCATCTAAAACCGTTTAACATAAGTCTATTAGATCAGTAGTATTTATGGATGTCGTGCTTACTACAATGTGGAACGTAATTATTATCGAGTAGTATAAAGGCATATCATTTCTGTTTTAGAAAAGTTCAAAAAAATATATTATAAATTAACTTGATAATAGAAATGTTATTACATACACTATTGGTGTAGATGTTTTGTAGGATTTAAGGAGGGTCAAGGAGTAGCAACGGCTTTAGCAGCATTTCTTTCAGCTTTGGGACTGACTGTTCCCGGTATGATACCTCAATTACTTACATACCTTGGAGGAATAACTGGACTTATTTCCTTGGTAATGAGAGGATCTAGAAAACATGGTATTAAAATTAGGCTGAAAAATTATATGAAAATCATTTATCACAGAGGCAAGCGTTATAGGATTGAAGCATGGAAGGTCGTTAGTGTCAGAAAATACTAGTGAGGTTAAACATGGTGGATAACGAAAGACTTACTGTAAGTAAGAAAGAATTTTTTGTGAGAGTGTTGGCTGTTTTAAATACATCGTATGTTGCAGTGTGTGCGCTTTTGAATATGAATGGTAGCCTCAGTATTTTAGGTTTATCTTCAAAAATATTGATGATTATATTATCTATCGTAGGAGTAGGTGTTTTGTTAGTGTATTACGTAAATAACCGAAAGCAAATGGATCGATCCGTTAAAACATTGGTATTTACGAGTATTGTAGCTCCCATAATATGGAATATTATAATTATGGTTAGTTTCTTTGTAAAATAATGAATATTTTTTTACAAATAGAGGATGGATTATATTTAGCTGTGCTGAATAATATAGATTTGGTTAAGTGCGATGGATGATAAAAAAATTATTATAAGTAGGAAAGAACTTCTTGTGAGAATGTTGATCGTTTTAACCGCAGCATATATTGCGATGTGTGCATTCTTAAATTTAAATGGCTTAATTAGTGTTTTAGGCTTGTATTCTAAAATAGGCATGATTACATTATCTACTGTGGGAGTATTGGTTTTGCTAGTGTATTATATAAAAATACGAAAGCAAATAGATAAGCCTATTAGATCAGTGATAGTTATGGATGTAGTGCTTACTACAATGTGGAATATAATGATCATCAAGTGGTAGTTGAATTTAAAAAACAGAGAAGAGATAAGTACATATTTAAAGTTTGCCGGATACCAAGAGCATGAAGTTATGGTAGCTTAAGAGAATGTTTCTGCAAAACTATTTTTCAGGAGTATGCGTAACATGTGTTTGATTATGCCGGGAAGGCATTGTCATTTATAGCTGAAGTCCTTGACGAGTAACATACGATTGTGCTAAACTTTACAGGTATTTATTGTTATGAAAGAAGAGGAAGTACTATGAGTTTAGCACTTAAGATAACGTTGCTGGTGGCGAGCATAATATTGATACTCAGTATATTGCTGCAGTCGAGTAACAGCGCAGGGCTGTCGGGCTCTATAGGTGGCGGAGCAGAGCAACTTTTCGGCAAGAAGAAGAGCAGAGGCTATGAAGGGATACTTTCAAAGATCACCGTTGTTGCAGCTGTGCTTTTTATTGCGTTTTCACTAGCTATCGTTACTATAGAATACGTTAAATAGTTTTGTTTCATGTGAGGTGCCCAGGCATCTCATTTTTATATGTTTTTGCATGAAGAAGGAGGGGAGATGAGAGTATTAATTGGTTATTTGCCAATCGTTGCATCCGTTCTGGCGCTTTTAGTGGCATTTATACTTGCGAATTGGATCAAGAATGTAAACGAGGGCGAAGAGAGGATGAAGGAAATTGCAGGGCACATCAGAGAAGGTGCAATGGCATTCCTCACTCGTGAGTACAAGACGATGGTAATTGTGATTGTGGTATTATGCGCGGCAATAGCTGTATTTATTAATAAAACTACCGCTGTACTCTATGTTGTAGGTGCGCTTTTTTCGGTGCTTGCAGGTTTTTTCGGCATGAAGGTGGCAACGCTTGGAAATGTTAGAACTGCAAATGCCGCTAAGGAAAGCGGAATGAACAAGGCGCTCAAGGTGGCGTTTAGAAGTGGCGCCGTGATGGGACTTTGCGTTACAGGACTTGGTCTCTTAGGACTTGCTGCGGTATTTATCGTTCTTGGAGTAGGCAGTTCTGAAGTAATTACGGGCTTCGGACTTGGAGCTTCATCGATGGCACTTTTCGGAAGAGTAGGCGGAGGAATTTACACAAAGGCCGCAGACGTTGGAGCAGACCTTGTAGGTAAGGTGGAAGCGGGAATCCCTGAGGATGATCCGAGAAACCCTGCGGTAATAGCAGACAACGTAGGTGATAACGTAGGTGATGTGGCAGGAATGGGATCGGATCTTTTTGAATCATACGTAGGTTCTATAATTTCCGCTATTGCACTGGCGGTTGTTATACCTTCCGTCGCTCCTAAATTTGGTGCTGAATTTACTATAGATCCTGTAAGAGGCGCAATGCTTCCACTTTTGATTTCAGGATTGGGAATAATCGCTTCAATCATAGGGATTCTACTTGTAAAGGGTAAGGATGGAGACAGCCCTGCCAAGGCGTTAAACTTGGGTACGTATTTGAGCGGAATACTGGTAATCATCTGTTCATGCGTTTTGAGTAAGTATATGCTGAATACATTCAATCCCGCTATTGCGATAATTGCGGGGCTTATCGTCGGTATTGCGATAGGTAAGATAACGGAAGTCTATACTTCTGCAGACTTTAAACACGTTAAAAACATTGCCGAACAGTCAAAGACAGGTGCGGCTACCACTATAATCTCAGGACTTGGCACTGGAATGTTGTCTACTTTAATGCCGATACTCTTCATAGTAATAGGTATATTTGTAGCAAACGCTTTTGCAGGTCTATACGGAATTGCACTTGCCGCTGTAGGAATGCTTTCTACTGCGGGCATGACCGTAGCTGTAGATGCATATGGTCCTGTATCAGATAATGCAGGAGGCATTGCGGAAATGTCTGAACTTCCGGACAGCGTTAGAAATATTACTGACAAGCTCGATGCTGTCGGAAATACTACCGCCGCTATAGGAAAGGGATTTGCGATAGGATCGGCTGCGCTTACGGCACTTGCGTTATTTGCTACGTATTCACAGGTTGCAAAGCTTGACTCCATAAGCTTGTTATCTCCTATGGTTATAATAGGTCTATTTATCGGTGCTATGCTTCCGTTCTTGTTCTCAGCTATGACCATGAATTCTGTGGGCAAGGCGGCCAATCAGATGATAGAAGAAGTTAGAAGGCAGTTCAGGGAAGATGCAGGAATAATGGAAGGTACGAGCAAGCCTGACTATGCGATGTGCGTTGACATCTCCACCAAGGCGGCTCTTAAGGAGATGTTGTTGCCGGGACTTCTTGCTATAGTAGCGCCGTTACTCGTTGGAATAGTGCTCGGCGTTGAAGCGCTTGGCGGAATGCTTGCAGGATCACTTGCTACAGGTGTGCTCCTTGCTATAATGATGTCTAATGCGGGCGGAGCATGGGATAATGCTAAAAAGTATGTAGAAGAAGGAAATCACGGTGGTAAGGGCAGTGAAGTGCACAAGGCTACAGTTGTCGGTGATACCGTTGGTGATCCGTTCAAGGATACATCAGGTCCTTCCATAAATATTTTGATAAAACTTATGACTATAGTATCGTTGGTATTTGCTCCTCTATTTGTTAAAATCGGAGGATTATTGTAGAGAAGCTTGTTTAATTACTGGCGTTTTTGACGAATATTTTTAAAGCTTATACAAAAAACGAGGCGACTAACTAATCGTCTCGTTTTATTTTATGAAGAATCATCCAAAGGCTTGAAAATTGTGTTACAATGATTAAGTATTGTGAGCCGGTGCACGAGCCGGTTTTGCTTATAAAGTATATCTTATGATTTTCAAGTCGAAAGAAGGCGGTGGTAAAATGGAAATCGAAAATAAGTTCGGTAAGATTAGTACCGTTGAAGAGGCGATGAAGCACATCAATGATGGTTGTACTATCATGATTGCAGGATTTGGCGGAATCGGATCTTCATACACGCTAATCAATGAGATTATCAAGAAGAAAGTCAAGAACATGACACTTATTTCTATTGATGCGGGAGATCCTGAAGTAGGACCTGACTACATCGTTAGGAATGAACTTGTAAAGAAGCTTATCACAAGTCATATAGGTGCAACGCCTACTACTGGTGAGCTTATGAATGCTGGAAAGCTTGAGGTGGAATTTTCACCACAGGGTACACTTGCTGAAAGAATCAGAGCAGGTGGCGCAGGTCTTGGTGGCTTCCTCACAGATGTAGGTCTTGGAACTTCCGTTGCGGAAGGAAAAGAAATCGTTACGGTTGACGGCAAGGATTATCTCCTTGAAAAACCTCTTACCGCTGATATTGCAATCGTGCTTGCAGAAAAAGCGGATGAGTTCGGTAACTTGATTTATAGCAAAACAGCAAGAGGATTGAATCCTCACATGGCTATGGCGGCAGACTTTACAATTGTAGACGCTAAGCATATCGTACCGGTTGGGGATATAGATCCTGAAGATGTTGTTACACCTGGTGTTTATGTAGATATGATCGTACAGGGAGGAGGTGACTGGAAATGGGGTTGGCAGTAAAAGAAAAGATGGCAAAGAGAGCGGCAGAAGAAGTTAAGGATGGTGACATTGTTAACCTAGGTTTCGGGATACCTCAGAAGACTCTCAATTATATAGATCCTAAGCTAAAGGTGTTTTTCCATGCGGAAAACGGAATACTTGGAGCAGGTCCTGTTGCAGAAAAAGGCAAGGAAGATCCTGATTTGGTAGATTCAGGATGTGTGCCTATCACAGCGGTACCGGGAGCGAGTTACTTTGACAGTGCAGATTCTTTTGCGCTCATAAGAAGAGGAAAGCTAGACATAACAGTTCTTGGAGCTTTGGAAGTAGCGGCAAACGGCGACCTTGCAAACTGGGTAGTTCCGGGAGCTATAGTACCAGGAATGGGCGGTGCTATGGACCTTGCAAGGCATGCTAAGGAAGTAATAGTTCTTACTACGCATACTGATAAAAAGGGAAATCCTAAAATCAAAGAAAAATGCGAACTTCCTCTAACTGCTGAAAAATGCGTTTCTCTTATAATTACCGATATTGCGGTAATCAAGGTTACAGACGACGGACTTCTTCTTACTGAAGTGTTTGATGATGTAGAAGTTGATGAAGTAATAGAGAAGACAGGCGCTAAGCTTAAGGTTGCTGATAACATCAGAAGAATCAAATACGACGACTAAATTCGTTAACAATCGGTCATTAACTTGGCCGATTTTCTGTAATACGCAGAAGATATAATGTAATTTTGTGAAATGGAGGTAATTTCATGAAGGAAGCTGTAATAGTTTCAGGTGTTAGAACACCGATTGGAAAATATGGCGGTATGCTAACGCCATTTGAAGACTACGAACTTGGCGGTTTAGTAGTTAAAGAAGCTGTGAAGAGAGCAGGAATTGATCCTTCACTTATAACGGAAGTATATATGGGAAATGCCGAAGGTATACCGGGCAACCTAGGTAGAATAGTAGCTTTAGAAGCTGATCTTCCTGAGACGGTTCCGGGCATCCAGCTTGACAGACAGTGTGCATCAGGTCTTGAAACAATCAACATGGCAGCCGCTATGATCCAGAGCGGACATGGTGATGTATATGTTGCAGGTGGTGCGGAGAGTCAGTCAAATAACCCTTACTTCTTATCTAAGGCGAAGAGGGCATATGTATACGATGCTCCTCCGTTCATTCCTCTACGTATGTCTCCTCCAAAGATCGGAGATCCACCTATGGGAGTAACTGCTGAAAACGTACTTGAAGTACATCCTGTATCTCGTGAAAAGATGGATAAGTTTGCGCTTAGAAGTCATGAGAGAATGGCAAAGGCTAAGAAGGAAGGATTCTATGATGATATGATTCTACCTCTTGAATACACAAAGAGAGGAAAGACCATCGTTCTTGATCAGGATGAGTGCCCTAGAGATGACGCAAATCTTGAATCCATGGCAAAACTTCGTCCTATCTTCAAGAAGGACGGAAGCGTTACAGCAGGTAACAGCTGCCCTATGAACGACGGTGCTGCCGCGGTAGTAGTTATGAGCAAGGAAAAAGCTGATGAGCTTAAGATACCTTACATGCTAAAGATCGTTGACTTCGCATCATTCGGATTGGATCCACACGTAATGGGATTTGGACCTATCGGTGCTGTGAAGAAGCTTCTTGATAAGACAGGTGTAAGCCTCGATGAGGTTGCACATATCGAGCTTAACGAAGCGTTTGCTTCTCAGGCTATCGGCTGTATAGAAGAACTTGGACTTGATGAAGAAAGAGTAAACCCTTATGGTGGTGCTATTTCTCACGGTCATCCGCTTGGAGCTACAGGTGCAATTCTTACTATCAAGGCAGCTTATGCAATGAAGAAGGCAGACAGAAAGTATGCTATCGTTACTATGTGTGTAGGCGGTGGTGAAGGTGCTGCTGCGCTATTCGAAAGACCATAGTCAGGTGTATTGCCGAGCATTGAGGACTACCTCGGTGCTTGGCACATTAATGTTTTAGCATAGAATTTAAAGGAGATAAAAAATGTCTAAACATAATAATGTAATGAGCTTGGATTTCCACAGAGAATATCCTAACGTAGTTAGCGGTAAGGGAATTTACATGTATAAGAAAGACGGTACCGAAATCGTTGACGGTGCGTCAGGTCCTGTACTTGTAAGTCTTGGACATGGTATAGAAGAAATAGCGGATGCTATGAGAGAACAGGCTGTAAAGCTTGCATTTGCACATAGAGACGACTGTGTTACTCCTGAACTTGAGGAGTCTTGCAGACTTTTATCCGAAGCCAGCGGCGGAGATATGGATAAGATCTTCCAAGTTTGCGGCGGCAGTGAAGCTACGGAAATGGCTATGAAGATGGCACGTAAGTATCACATACAGAAGGGTACACCTAAGAAGTATAAAATCATAGCAAGATGGCAGAGTTATCACGGTATCAGTAACGGTGCGCTTAGCTTGAGCGGATTTGCCAAGAGAAAGGCAGGATACGAGCCGTATATGATAGATATGGGTCACATCCAACCTGCTTACTCATACAGACCGTGGGTAGAGTGCGATCCTAAAGATTATGCAAGGATAGCGGCACAGGCACTTGAAACTGAGATCTTGGCTCAGGGTCCTGAAACGGTAGCCGCATTTATTGCAGAACCTGTAGTTGGTATGGCACTTTGTGCTTGTCCTGCTCCTGAAGGATACTTTGAAGAAATTAGAAGAATCTGTGACAAATATGACGTACTTCTAATCCTTGACGAAGTAATGTGCGGTTGCGGAAGAACGGGTGAACATTTCTATGCTTACAAGCATTTCAATGTAAAGCCTGATATTGTTACGATGGGTAAGGCCATCAGTGGCGGATACTTCCCACTTGCAGCTGTTGCAATTTCAGAGAAGGTGTATAAGGGGATGGAAATGAACGGAGGTAACTTCCCTCCTGGATATTCTTGGTCAGGAAATCCTCTAGGTGCCGCTGTAAATATCGCAGTTATGAAGTACCTAAAGGAGCACGATCTTCTTAATAATTGCGCTAAGATGGGTGAATACCTCAAGTCTGAGATGGAGAAGAAGATTCTTCCTCATCCAACTGTAGGTGAAATCCGAGGTAAGGGACTCATGGTAGGTGCTGAGCTTGTTAAGAACAAGGAAACTAAGGAATGTTTCCCACTTTCCGACGGTTATGCGGGACAGGTTCAGGATGAAGCTTTGGTAAACAATAACATCATCATAGAAGCATCACAGGGATGTAACAAAGGACAATCCGGTGACGGAATCGTTATTTCTCCTGCGTTCATAGTAACTAAGGAAGATATTGACATGATAGTTGACAAGGTGGATAAGGCGCTTACAGCAGTAGAGAAGAGAAACGGATTTTAATCGTAAGCGATTAGCTGGGTAAAAACCATTTATAGCCGGTTCAGTGATTAATTTTGCTGAACCGGCTTTCTTTTATCGGTAGTGCTTATGTTATAATGCTAGGTAAAGGGGGCAAAATGGTTGTTTTAAAGTTTTTATTTGTGGTTTTACTTTGTTTTCCAATTGCAGTAATAGGTTTTTATAGTATTCGTGATGCTGCTAAAACGAAAAATAATTCTAAAAACGATCGAGAATAATATATGAATAGCGATGGATTCGGTAAGTTTATCACCTTTGAAGGGCTAGATGGAGCAGGCAAGGGTACTCAGATAGATAAGGTGATGGAGTATTTGAGTGATATAGGTAGAGCTGCAATCTTGGTAAGGGAACCCGGCGGAACGCAGCTTTCCGAACAGATAAGGGAAATGCTTCTCCAAAATGAGTTTGCGATCTCGCCAATGTCTGAACTTTTATTGTTTTTATCTGCAAGGGCAGAGCTCATAAGCAAGGTAATAAGACCTGCACTGGAATCCGGTAAGGATGTAGTCTGTGACAGATATATGGACTCCACCATCGCTTATCAGGGGTATGGTAGAGGACTGCTGAGTGAAGCGATATCGCTAAATAATATAGCTACGGGATTTCTCGTGCCGGATATTACTTTTTTTTGGATATAAGTCATGATGAATGCTATAAACGAAGGGTTTCTCGTGACAAGGAACAGGGATCGCAATGCGATCGGCTTGAGAGTGAAAACGACGAATTTCATTCTAAGGTTTACGAAGGATATAAAATTTTAGCAAAAGAAAATTCCGATAGGATATTTACAATAGATGGCTGTAGAGACGAGCAGAAAATTACGGAAGATATATTATCGATACTTAAGAGCAGAATGGACAGGTAATAAATTGAAGCAAATTTTTCATGCATATATTTTAAATACCGAATTTAATGCTGCAGATGCGGATATGTGGCATTTCATATCCGATGTGCTCGGTAAAGAGATAAATCCGGATGATCTTTCGTTAGAACCCGACCTTATTATCCTTGAGAAGAGGAAGGAAAGAAAAAATATAATAGATGCGGATGTTGAAGCCGCTATGAGATCCCTTGAGTTAAAGCCGTTTGGGGATAGGAAGTTACTCATTATATCTCATAGCGACCTCATGACGGTAAGAGCCCAAAACAGGATACTTAAAAAGCTTGAAGAGCCTTCGGGCGATGCTGTTATTGCTCTGGTTACAAGGACGCCTGACCTGATGCTGGATACCATACGGTCAAGGTGCATAGAGAAAAGATTTGATTTTAAGCAAAATTTCAGCGAAGAGGTGGAAGAAATTGGTAAAACCATTGCAAGGCACATCGAAAACAAGGAAAAAGGATTCATAGCCTTCCCTGATATAGAAAAGGCGATAGATACGGATATACAGGGTGTGCTCAGCTTCATGCAGCAGCATTTTTCAAAGGGGATTTCATATGAGAATGCGGATATAGTGCTCGGCATCGAAGCTGTGAAGGCGGGGATTTTCAGAGGCTTAAACCCGAAATATGCAGTGAAGGGCATGTATTTGGATATGGTGATGAAATAGTTATATTTTATAGGAGGTAGAGTTTTAGTATGAGGCTGGTTGGAGTTAAGGTAGATAAGGATAAAAAGGGTTATTTTAATTCGGATGGTTTTGAGCTTAGCATAGGAGACCTTGTGGTAGTAGAGGCGAATGACGGGCTTGATTGCGGCGAAGTTGTGGTATCGTCATCCGATCTTGATTTTTCAAAAGAAGATGAAGCCAGATTCAAAAAGGTGCTGCGTGTTGCAAACAGCTCGGATAGAGATATTTATAATTATTCAAAAAATCATAGAGATGAAGTGTTTGCCAAATGCAAAGAGATAATTGAAGAGCACAAGCTCAACATGAAGTTGCTTGATTTAAAATATACGTATAAGGATAAAAAACTTGTTTTTTATTACACTGCGCCTGAACGTGTAGATTTTAGACAGCTTGTAAAGGAGCTTGCCCACGAATTCAAGCTTCGCATAGAACTTAGGCAGGTTAGGGACAGAGAAGAGGGAAAGCACATAGGCGGTATTGGAAATTGTGGAAAGGAGCTTTGCTGCTGCAAGTGGAAGGATAATTTTGAAACGGTAAGCATCAAGATGGTGGCAAAGCAGAATATCTCTTTAAATCAAACGAAAATCTCAGGACTATGCGGTAAGCTCATGTGCTGCTTAAAATACGAAGATGATATGTATACAGAACTCAGAAAAGGTCTTCCAAACAATGGAGATATTGTCGTTGTGCACGGCAAGGAAGCGTTGGTAAGGAGTGTAAATATCTTGCAGGGAACGATAAAGGCTGCGTTAATTGTTTCAAAGAACGAGCAAGGTATAGAAACTGAACCTGAGCTTAAGGTGTACGATAGAGAGGATATAACTTCTATACAGAAATCAAAATCCAATTAATAGTCATGGTTTATTGCTTTTAGCTTTATGGGAAATGCATAATCCGGATTTTAAACCTATCGAATTCGATAGGTTTAGAATTGAAGCAGGTAGTAATGCATTTCATTATCACCACAAAAAAGGATTGAGTTGATTTGAAAGAATCCTTGCGATATAGTACAATACTTAGGATAGTTCTTACGGCAAAAAGTTGGCCGGATATAAAGAGATTTTGGTTTAAATTTAGGAGTAGATAAACTATGGACGATATTATTAGATATTTTGACGGCTTTCAGCCCGACATAAATTCCATGATACTTGGAGCTCTTACGCTACTGATATTCATACTAATAGTATATTTGATCATATTTTCAAGAAACATTGCAAAGGCTGCAAAGCGTGCAAATAGAACTATGGAAAACATAGAGAAGATATCTACTATCACCCTTAAAAAGTCGATGCAGCTCGACAGTGCAAGCAACGACTTCATAGAAGCTATGAGCAAGGTAGCTTCAGCACTTAAGGGTCAGCAAAGCCTTATTTCTGCGATAAGCGTTCTTGTAAATTCATTCAGTTCTATAAAAAATCTATATCCTGACAAAAATTCTATAAAAAATGCGAGTGAGCTCACTGCTGCAAGTAAAGATAATACCTGCGATAAGCAGTAGCACGGAATTGAAGCCGGAAATATTTTAGGAGTGTATATGTCAAGATATATTGTAAGACCAAACGGCCCGTTAAAGGGCAATGTGAGGGTGATAGGCGCAAAAAATGCGGTGCTTCCCATTATAGCCGCTACCATTCTGACGAAGGAACCTTGTGTGCTGGATGATGTGCCGGATCTTGCAGACGTAAAGATCATGAACGAAATTATAAATAGCCTGGGCGGCAGGGCAGAATTTTCAGGAGATGAAAAAAAAGCTGAAATTTGCTGCGAAAATATAGAGAATCTAAGTGTCCCTAAAAATTTGGCAGAGCAGATGAGGGCTTCAATCCTTGTCATAGGTGCGTTACTTGGAAGGTTCGGCAAAGGCATAGTACCGCTTCCCGGAGGATGTGCTATAGGCAAGAGACCTATAGGTTTGCATGCGAAGGGATTGGAAGCGCTGGGAGCAGATGTCAGGATAGATGAGATACGAGGTTGTATGGTAGCTCAGGCCGATAGGCTCGTAGGCAGCGATATCTACCTTGATTTCCCAAGCGTTGGAGCCACAGAGACAATAATTATGGCAGCCACTCTTGCTGAGGGCACCACCGTCATATACAATTCTGCGCAAGAACCTGAAATAGTGGATCTTGCGAATTTTTTATCTAAAATGGGTGCAAAGATTAAGGGTGCAGGTACCGATACCATTAAAATAATAGGACAGAAGGAACTTGCGGGAGCGAGGCATAGAGTGATACCGGATAGGATTGAAGCGGGTACGTACATGATCGCCGCCGCCATCACGAGAGGCGAAGTGCTGGTTGAAAACATGGTGGTGGATCATCTGAGGCCTCTAATAGCAAAGCTTATAGAAACAGGTGTAGAAGTTAAGATTACTGAAGAAGGAATATATGTAAATGCGGTAGACAAAAAACTCAAACCTACCGACATAAAGACATTACCGTATCCCGGGTTTCCTACGGATCTACAATCACCGTTCATGGCATATCTTGCAACGGTAGAAGGAGTCAGTACTGTAATAGAGACGGTGTTTGAAAATAGATTCATGCACGCAGATGAATTCAGCAAACTTGGAGCAAGCATAATTACAAACGGCAAGGAAGCAAAGATTGACGGTACATATAGGCTTAAGGGGAGCAGCATTCGCGCTACCGATCTTAGAGCCGGCGCTGCGATGATATTGCTCGGATTGGTTGCAACGGGGGAAACGTCCGTGTATGACATATATCACATAGATAGAGGATATGACAGTTTTATGAATAAATTAAGAGCACTTGGGGCAGATATAGAGAGGATAGAGGAGTAGCAATAGCTGATAAGGTTTAAGGAGTTGTTAATGGAAGGTAAGGCATGCATAGAGCATAATGATGCTCAAACTATAAAGAATGAATTTGAAGGGTATAGGATACTTGATTTAGTGAGGATGACGGAAGGACTCCTCGATTTTTCAAAGATATGTCAGCGAGAAGTGATAATGGCAAACAAGCTCACGAGGTCGCTAATGTCAGGGCAGATGATACTGTCTATCATGGGGCAGTTTAAAAGGGGGAAGTCATCCCTTATCAATACGATGCTTGGAAAGGAATTGCTTCCTGTAGGAATCATACCGATTACATCAGTAGTTACAAGGATCACAAAGGCAGATAAAGAAGACATTGCATATGTACACTATGAAGATACTACCAGCAAAACTGTACCGATTACTGAGCTCAGCGGCTTTATCAGCGAGCAGGAAAACCCTGACAACCTGCTTGGGGTTGAATCTGTAGAGATAAAGACATCCGGAAAGCTTTTGGATAAGGGAATAGTAGTTGTGGATACTCCGGGTGTGGGATCCATTCATAAGCATAACTCCAAGAGTGCGTACGACTTCATAAAGGAGAGCGACGGCGTGATTTTTGCGCTTTCTGTAGATAGCCCCATAAATGAAATAGAGATAACGTTTTTAAAAAGCGTCAGGGAATTTGCGGGAAGATTTTATTTTGTCGTAAATAAGATCGATGTTATAACGAAGCAGGATCTTGAAAGTTATATCAATTATTGCAGGAAGTTGCTCGCCGGTATACTCGAGACAACAGAGGAGAGCATAAATATTTTCCCTGTGAGCGCAAAGACGGCAGAGGGCGTTGAAGCTTTAGAAGACTTTATTTTAGAAGACTGCACCAAGAAGCGAGATGAAATCATAGAAATCTCCACGAAAAAGAGGCTTAACGACATAATAGAACACGGCCTTACCTCGAGCAAACTGTATTGGAAAACCACAGGCATGGCAAACGATCCTTTCAATCAGCGTTATGAAATTTTAGAGAACATTCTTAAGTTTGAAAGATCGGACAGTGAAAAATTCATAAAGGAAGAGCATACCAAGGCTGAGCTTGCGGGAAAGGTGAATAAAATACGAAAGGCTATGGTAGATGGCATAGAACAGTGCTTCACCATTAAATATAACTACGAAACGGGTAATGAAAACGTGGTGGACGGTGATCAAAAGGCTACAGAGCTAGAGATAGATGCATATAAAAAGTCTGTAAATGCAATATTTAAGGATCTTGAACAGACACTTAAAATTCTGATAGCGTATAGGCAGGACGATGCCGTGGTTGTGGCTAAGAGGCTTAGAAATATACATATAATCAGGGATAAGCTACGTCTCATTCAGGAAATTATTACAAGATAGCTTACAGTTAGTAGCTGCCGAAGCGATTTTTGTTATGTTAAATTTTGCGCAGAATCGTGATGCTTCGGTTAATAGCCGCTTGAGCGATTTGTTATGCTTGAAAGGTTTAAGGGAAGTATAAGGTGAAATGGTCCGATAATCAGTTAAAGGCAATAGAGGGCAGGGGAAGCGATATAATCGTATCTGCGGCTGCGGGTTCAGGAAAGACGGCAGTGCTCATACAAAGACTCAAAAGCCTTGTAACGGATGACGGCGCCTCTTTGGATGAGGTGCTCGTTGCAACCTTTACAAATGCAGCGGCGGCAGAGCTTAAAGAAAGGCTTGCAAAGGCGCTCACACAGGAGATAGAGATCGTCCAAGATGATGAAAAAAGGGAGTTTTTGCTCGTTCAAAGGAAAAATATCGAGACAGCCTCAATAGGAACATTTCATTCGTTTGCGATAGATCTTCTACGTGAATTTAACTACAGAGCAGGAATTTCTAAGAATTTCGGGATACTTTCGCAGCAAAGCGATGCGCTCATCACAAGAGAGACGTTGGATGCGGTATTTACAGAGTTTTTTGAGGCAAAGGATGAGAGCTTTCTTGCCTTCCTAGATGCGTATTCTAATGACAAATCCGATGATGACATCAAGAAAAATATAATAGAAGTTTATACTAAGCTTCGAGCTCTGCCATACTATGATGCTATACTTGCTAGAGAAGTAGAGGTATTTAAAAGGGCCACTCTTGATTTTCATAAATTTTCATCGCTCCGTGAATTCAGAGAGCTTATAAAAAATACGTTTTCAGATGCAAAAAAATATTTTGATTCGCTTTTAGGAAAGTTGCATGATGCGGATTGCACCGGCTTTGAGGAAAAGCTTTATGGGAAACTTCCACATTTAAATGAACCCGATATCGATTTTATGACTGCAGATATCGATGATATAAGGCAATATGCGAAGACGGTTTTAGATGACTTCCCTAAAATGGTGGCAAGCAAGGAGGAAAAGAATTCATACGAAGAGGTAAAGGAGGAATGTCAGAAACTAGTAAAAAAAATTAAGTCTATTATCAAAGATGATTTGCTTGGAAGCATCTTAACCGTGCCTCTTGAGAAAGAGCCTGAGCTTATGAAGGAAACCGAGGCGCACCTTACCATGTTTTCAAAGATTATTAAAGCTGTGGATAGGATCGGCTTTAAATTAAAGCAAAAGCGCAATGCTTACAGCTTTTCAGACCTTGAGCATCTTGCGCTCAAGGTTCTTTGCATGGATGATGTAGCGGCGATATATAGAGACAGGATAAAGCATATCTTTGTGGATGAATATCAGGACAGCAACGAAATGCAGGAAGAGATATTACATAAATTTGCAAAGGACAATCTTTTCCTCGTAGGTGATGTAAAGCAGAGCATATATAGGTTCAGGTTTGCTGAGCCTTCATTGTTTGAGGGAAGATACGAGGCGTATTTAGGTACATCGTCTTCAGGAAGCATTGTAGATCTTAAAGAAAACTATAGGAGCAAGCAGGCCGTTATAGATGCGGTTAACGCATTGTTTAAGGATGTTATTCCAAAGTATGATGAAAGGCATAAGCTCGTAGCAGGCAGAAAGGATAATGATTTTATAGGCGAAGTGAAGGTCTGTGAGGCTGAATTTAATAAGGAAATTACAAACGACGATGAGCTTAAATCTAAAGAAGAATATAAAAAATATTTAAAGCTGATAGACACCTTGGGAAGGGATTTTTATGAAGGACTTCTTATAGGTAGTGAAATTAAAGCTGCGATAGGTAGAGAATATTTTGATGCTAAGGAAGGGGTGCAAAAAAAGCTTAAGTTTTCAGATATTGCCGTGCTTTTTAGGAGCATAAAGGGAAGAGGTAAAAAGATAAAGCTTGCCCTTGAATTGCTCGGTATCCCGACAAATATGCAGGCTAGCGGAGATATTTTAGACTTTAAGGAAGTTAATTTACTGCATTGTATATTAAAACTTACAGCTAATTTTTACGATGATTTATCGCTCGTGACGGTTCTTCTATCGCCGGTTTATGGGTTTACGCCTCAGGATATTGCAGAGATTAGGATATGGGGGGATGAAAACGGATATAAAGCGCAGCCGTTTTATGCGTGTTTTTTGGCGTTTTCTAAGAATCTGTGTAGAGACGATGATGCAGGTGAAAATGGTGAAACAAATGGGAATGGCGATGCGTTAAAGAATGAGGACTGTGAGCTTTTTGTAAAGGCTCGGGATTTTGTGAACGATATTTTAAGGTTTCGAAGTTACGGGTATGCACTTTCTCTTCATGTGTTCATTAAACGAGTATGTACGGAAACCGGTATTTATGAGTTTGCTGAGGCCTTGAAACAGAGCCGTAATCCCTGTGGTAACATCGAAAGATACATAGATTTTGCACATGAATTTGAAAGGGAGAGGGGTATAGCCACGCTTTCAGATCTGCTTTTGTATATAGAGGATTTATATAAAAATGAACTTGCGATAGAGCAGGAAGAGCGGGAAGGCGAAAATACGAATGCTGTGAGCATCATGACGATTCATAGGAGTAAGGGGCTTGAATTTCCGATGGTAGTTGTAGCAGGGTGTGGCAGCAATTTCGTAAAGACCAAGTCAGCCTCATACATAGAATTCGACAAAAATCACGGCATGTTCATGAGATATATGGGCGCCGACGGACTTGTTGGGATTCCGCATAGAGAGATTCTTCATAAATACGCAGAAAAAGACGCTGAATACGATGAAGCCATGAGGATATTTTATGTAGCTTGCACCAGAGCTAAAGACTTTCTCGTGTTTTCTGCCGTAACGGACGGTAAGAAGGGAAGCATTATTACCTATAGCAGTTTTTACGATGTCATCAACGACACCCTGGTGTGCAATGAAGAGATTAATAAAGAAAAGTGGTTTGAGTATGAAGAATTCGATGCAGCCGGTCTTTTAAATCGCATAATTAATTCAAAATATGTGAGGGCTAAGGGGCAAGAAGTTGAGGGGAAGAAGCTTTATTTAGCTGAGATTCCTGAAGTGAAAAACGAGTTAAAATCCTCGGGCGGTTTGAGTTCTACTAAAGAGTTTGTAAGCGTTACGGAGTTTTTGAAAATTACCGATAGAGAAGCTTTTATGAATAGCAGCACTAATGTAAAAGCAGGTATTGATGAAAATAATAATGTTCAAAACAGCAACACCTTATTTTTTGATAAAAAAGACGGGTTTTCATATTTCGCTGGGAATGAAAAGAATGAAAATGACTCTCTGCGCATAAACGGTGAAAACTTTAGGGACATGTATGTTGATAAAAGCCAAAATGACGAACCGGATCCTGCAAGCATAGGTACAGCGGTGCATAAGCTATTTGAAAGGCTTTCGTTTGAAAAGATGGCATGTGCGGGAGAAGATGAGATGACGGCTATGGTTCTAAATGAGCTGGGCTGCATTAAGAATGAATTTTCTTTAAGCGATGATGAGCAGAGGTATATTGAAAACAAAAAGATCCATGAGGTGGTGACTTTTTTTAAAGATGAATTCATGCAAAATATTATAAGAAAGGCGAAATCCATAGAAAAGGAAAAGCCATTCATGATGCGAGATGATAAATTGAAGGGGCGGATAATTGAAGGCGTCATAGACTGTTTTATAGAGAGCGATGATGAAATTATCGTTATTGACTACAAGACCAACAATATTTATGGATCTTATAATAATGGCGAAAATAGCGAAGCAACGGATAAAAATTTAGAATCTTCTACCGAGGACTTCAGTATAGATAATGGTTGCGGCTCCTGCGCCTCGGGTCAAGAAAAAAACACTCATCGAATTTCCGAAACGCACGAAGATAAAATGGCATTTGGGATGAGGTGTATAAAAAAGCTTATTGAATACTATGGCCCGCAGCTAAAGCTTTATAAGAGGGCTTGTGAGCTGGGCTACGACATTCCTGTGTTTGCTTATATTTATTTTACAAATGCTAAAATGTTTTGTGAGATAAAGTGATGGCTGAAAGCCTAATATTTTTTCCCCGTGACATGGTATCAGGTACTTTAGTATTATGAAGAAGAGAAAAATTTTTTATAAATCGCAGGTGTGAAATGTAAATACCGTAAATTAAGATAAGTATAAATTCAAGATAGAAGTGTTAATGAAATTAAGGGTTAAATTTTATTTGGTAGTAATACTGTAGTTAAAAGAAATGCAGAATAATAGCAAGTTTAAGAGCAGTTATGTTGGTGGAAGTATGAATACGATATATGTTTCTGAAGGTGGCAAAAAGAAATATGAAAGCAGTAAGGAGTTTGCGCTGCAGTGCATCGATATATATCGCAGGGAAAATGATATTGAAGCTGAATACGAATTCTCTTATAAAGACAGCGGAGCGCCTGCGCTTAAAGTTAAAGCCGGTGATAAGCCCGTAAGCGAACTTCGAAAGTCTCAAGAATTATTCATATCAGTAAGTCACAGCAAGGACTATCTTGTAGTAGCTATTGGTAAAGAAGAGATAGGCGTGGATATTGAAGTTATAAGAAATATTAAGTATATGGGCATTGCGGAAAAGTTTTTCAACGAGGAAGAGGCTATGGATGTTTCAAAAAACGGCATAAAGCGATTTTTCGAATATTGGGTGCGTTATGAAGCGGCGCACAAAAGATATGGAATTGGAATTTTTGCAGGACATAAAGTGGGAATAGAGGGTGCTAAGCTGCTTGAAGCCGGCGAGGGTATTTGCTTGGCAGTCGCCTGCAGCGGCTCCTGTGAATTAATTTTTGTTTAGACTCTTTTTTTGTGAGTCCTCTTTATTGTTTATTGGGAGTTCTATATTTCTGATAATATTATTTTTTTATATTTATGTGTAGATGCTGTGGATTAGTCTCAGCATTTTTTAATTCAGTCTGAGGGGTAGGGGGAGTGTGCTTGCGCAGCGCACACTGCGGTTTATCTGATCTATGGTAGCTTAGGAGAATGTGTAGGCATAAATGTTTTTCAAGAGCATGTGTCGCATGCGTTTGATTATACCGGAAAATATGCTGAAAATTTGAAAATGTTTGCTTGACAAAACCTCGGATGGATAGTATCATGTAACTTACATAAAAGTTTGTGGGTGCAAAATTAATATAAGCCCGTAGACAAGTTGTAAGTTTTATCAGGTGAGAATGGGGAGGAATTAATGAAAAGATACAATTCTATGAGACGCGAAAATTCAGCCGGTGCTCAGCGTAAGGCATTGGCTTGGATGATCAGCATCATGCTGGTAGTAACGGGTATTTTGCCAAGTTTTGCGAGCAATAATAAAGTCACGTGTGCGGGTGATACTAAATCGACGCCTTCCGCTTCGAAAACCGTAAGAGCACCTAAGATGTGCACTGTCAGATTTTCGGCGCTGGGAGCTGATAATGTTCCGGCAGCGGTTAAGGTACCTAAAGGAGAAAAATTAGGTAGTAATTATCCGAAAGAAATTCCAACAAAAAACGGATATAAATTTATAGGTTGGACAGATGGCGTTTTTTCGATGAATGAACCTAATGTAGATGAAAACTATGTAATAAATGAAAACAAAACCTTTTATGCGGTGTGGAGAACGATTATAAGGGTGACATTTGACGCTGGCGGCGGTACCGGAAACATGGAAACTGCGGAAATCGCCAAGGGCAGTGATTATGAACTTCCTGAATGCGGATTTACGCCACCTTCCGGTAAGGAATTTCATAAGTGGTCTGTGTCCTTCGGCGGCAAGGCACCTGTGGAAAAGGCCGCAAGGGAAAAAATAGTGGTCAATGCTGATACGGTCGTGAAGGCACTTTGGAAGGATACGGAATCGGGCTTTAATCTAAATGCCTCGGGTAATGTCAAAGCAAAATTGGAAAATAATAAGGATTTAAATATTGCAGCGAAGGATCCTACAAAGGATGTGAAGATCGATCGCGAAAAATGGAATGATATGGTAAAGGCATTAGGCGGCAAGATCGATAATTCCGGTGATCCTAGCTGGGGACAATCATCGGTTACTGGAAATATAAAGGTTGATAGCGAAGTATATTTACCGCAAAACAGCAGGCATATGTTCCATGCGTTTAAAGGAAATTTATTGGGAGCCGATAAATTTAATACTTCGGAAGTTACCGATATGAGCGGAATTTTCAATTATGCAAAATCAGTAGATGCGGATGTATCGAAGTGGAATGTGTCAAATGTTACCAAAATGACAGGGATGTTTGACGGCGCAACATCAGCAAAGCCGGATGTATCAAAGTGGAATACATCAAAAGTTACGGATATGGTCAGCATGTTTTTCGGAGCAAAGTCAGCTAACCCTGATGTATCTAAATGGGATGTATCGAATGTAACCAATGTGATCAATATGTTTTATGGCGCAACATCGGCAAAGCCCGATGTGTCTAAGTGGGGAACGTCAAAAATAACCAAAATGAACTGGATGTTTTACGGTGCGACATCGGCAAACCCCGATGTATCTAAATGGGATACATCCAAAGTGACCAACATGGCAAAAATGTTTTATGGTGCGACATCGGCAAAACCCGATACGTCTAAGTGGGATGTATCGAATGTAACTGATATGTCGGGAATGTTTTACGGCGCGACATCGGCAAATCCGGATGTATCGAAATGGAATACATCCAAAGTGACCAACATGTGGGGTGTGTTTTATGGAGCGAAATCGGCAACCCCTGACGTATCCAAGTGGGATACATCAAAGGCAACTAATATGAATAGCCTGTTTGAAGGTGCAAGTGCAGCGAACCCCGATGCATCTAAATGGAATACGTCTAATGTAACCGACATGAGTTTTGTATTTAAAAATTCCGGTATTAAAAGAATTGATTTTACCAAGTGGAATATAGATAAAGTTGAAGAAAGCGACAAAATGTTTGACGGATGTGCAAATCTGGAATTCGTTAAAACTCCTTCGGGATTAAAAACGGATATAAGCGGAGCAAAAGATGACTTTAGGATAGTAAAATTTAAAAAGGACAGTGCGGCATCTGTAGAAAAGGATAGTCAGAATCTTAACGATAAATATGAAATAAACAAGGACGGAGACAAGGATGCCATCTATCATATTTACAAAAAAAACAAATATGTGGGCGTTACGTTTGATAAAAACGGTGGCGATAAAGAGGCTTGGATGAATCATGAAATAACTGAAAAGGGCAAGTCGATTAAAGATAGCAACGGCAACATGCCTGCAGAAAATCCTACGAAGAAAGATAATAAATTCTTAGGATGGTCAAAGGATAAGACGGCTAGTGCATCTGATTTTAATGAAGATACTGCCGTGAATGAAGATATTACCGTATATGCTCTATGGAAGAAACCTCAGATATCAGACTTCGACCTAAATGATTCGGGTAATGTGAAGGCGAAATTAGACAATAACAGAAACATCAATATTTCAGCAATAGATACTTCAAAGGATATGCAGATAGACCGCAGTAAATGGCAGGAGATGGTGAAGACGTTAGGCGGCGAAGCTGCTGATAATGATATTGATTGGAAAAAGGCGAATGTAAAGGATCTTATCTTCCAAACGGATGGTATAAAATTGCCTGAAAACGGCAGCAAATTTTTCTCTCATTTTCAGGAATATATCAAAGGCTGTGGAAAATTAAACACGGAAGATGTAGTGAATATGTCCTTTATGTTCAGCAATGCAAAAAGCGCAACTCCTGATGTGCTGCATTGGAATACATCGAATGTAGTAAATATGAAAGACATGTTTAATGGAGCAGAATGTGCAATCCCTGATGTAGATGATTGGGATGTATCAAAAGTAACTGATATGCAGTATATGTTTAAACATACAAGCATTAGCAGAGTGAACATTAATAAATGGAAATTGAATTCGGAGATCTTTAATAATCCCGGTAAAAGCACAGGTATGTTTAGTGACTGCGATAGGCTTGAGTATTTAAAAACATCTGCAGGGCTCAGAACTACCATTGGCGGTACAAATAAAGATTTTAAAATAGTGAAACTTAAAAAGGGAAGTCCTGTTGAAATAGAGAAGGAAAGCCATAACTTTAAAGATGAATATGAAATAAATAAAGATAGTGATAACGAGGCAATGTATCATATTTATGAGAAAAGCAAGTATGTGGGTGTTATTTTTGATAAAAACCACGCTGATACTGAAGCTTGGGTGAACCATGCTATTACGTTTAAGGGATCATCACTCGGATCCGGAATAGGCAAGTTGCCGGCTGAAGAGCCAGCGCTTGCAAACAGAGAATTTATGGGCTGGGCAAAGACTCCGGATGCCCTTATGCCGGACTTCGAACTTTTTACAAAAGTAAAAAACGACATGAAGGTATATGCTACATGGAGGAAAACGGAATTTGATTTGAATGCCTCGGGTAATGTCAAAGCAAGATTAGATGGCGATAAAAATCTAAACATAACGGCGAGCGATACCTCTGTTGACATGCAGATAGATCGCACAAAATGGAAAGAGGTATTGAAGATACTGGGAGGACAGATTGAAGGCATCGATGGCAATAATTTGTCTTGGAGAAAGGCGGACATAAAGGATATTAACTTTCAAACACAAGGCATATACTTGCCGCAAGATTGCAGTTCATTTTTCCGTGAAGTTCAAACAAGTGTTAACGGCTGCGAAAACTTGAATACATCAAATGTAACCGATATGAACAATATGTTTTACGGAGCGAAAAAAGCGAATCCTAACACGTCAAATTGGAATACAGCAAAGGTTAGCAATATGAAGGCAATGTTTCAATTTACAGATAAAGCTAATTCGAATGTGGCTAACTGGGATACATCAAAAGTAACAAATACAAGAGAGATGTTTAGGGGAGCAGCGTCGGCAAATCCTGATGTATTTAAATGGGATGTGTCGAATGTAACTGATATGATGGGCATGTTTGAAAGAGCAGTACTAGCAACCCCTAATGTATCAAATTGGGATACATCGAAAGTAACTAATATGGGCGGGATGTTTGAAGAAGCAATATCGGCAAATCCTGATGTATCGAAATGGAATGTGTCGAATGTAATTTATATGATTGAGATGTTTAAAGGAGCAACATCGGCAAACCCTGATGTATCTAAATGGAATGTATCGAATGTAATCTATATGCGTCAGATGTTTGAAGGCGCAACTTCTGCAAACCCCGACGTGTCAAAATGGAATGTATTAAAAGTAAAGGATATAGAAAGGATGTTTAAAGAAAGCGCTGTTAAAAAACTAAACTTAAGTAGCTGGAAGCTCAATCAGGATCTGTTAAATGATAATGGCAAAATGCAAGATATTTTTAAAGGCTGCGCAAACATAGAATATTTAAAAACTCCTAAGGGGCTAAAAACGGATATAAGCGGTGCAAACAACGACTTTAGAATAGTTAAACTAAAAAAGGACAGTGCTGCATCTGTAGAAAAGGATAGTCAGAATCTTAAAGATAAATATGAAATAAATAAAGACGGAGATAATGGTGCCATCTACCATATTTACGATAAAAACAAATATGCAGGTGTTATTTTTGATAAGAACGGCGGTGATAAAGAAGCTTGGATGAATCATGAAATAACTGAAAAGGGCAAGTCGATTAAGGAGAGTAACGGCGCTTTACCTACAGAGAATCCTAACAAGAATGATCATAAATTTTTAGGATGGTCAACTGATAAAAATGCAAATGCACCCAACTTTGATGAGAATACTACAGTAAACGGTGATATCACCGCATATGCTGCATGGAAGAATAAGAAATCAGCCTTTGATTTAAATGCTTCAGGCAATGTAAATGCGAAATTGGATAGCGATAAGAATATCATCGTAACAGCGAATGATGTTTCTGCCGATATGAAGATAGATCGCACAAAGTGGCAGGATATGGTAAAGGATCTAGGCGGAGAAGCCGGTGGTGATAACATCAATTGGGAAAACGCCGCTGTAAAAGACATCGACTTTCAAACGGACGGTATAAAATTGCCAAATGACAGCAGCAAGCTTTTCTCTCATTTTAAAGGTAGAATCAAGGGCTGCAAAATGTTGAACACAGGTGATGTTGTGAATATGTCCGCAATGTTCAGCCAAGCGAAAAACACGGATCCTGACGTGTTACTGTGGGATACATCGAAGGTTGTAAACATGGGTCACATGTTTGACGGGGCAAAGCAAGCAATACCTACTGTGGATGAATGGGATGTTTCGAAAGTTACGGATATGCAGTATATGTTTAGAGATACGAGCAATAGCCGCATAAATATCAGTAAATGGAAGTTGAATTCGGAAATTTTGAATAATCCTGCAAAAAGCATCGGAATGTTCGTTGACTGTTATAGACTCGAGTATTTAAAGACACCTGCAGGCCTAAAAACGACCATAGGAGGCACGAGCAAGGACTTTAAATTCGTAAAGCTTAAAAAGGGAAGCCCTGCCGAAGCGGAGAAGGAAAGTCATAATCTTAAGGATGAATATGAAGTAAATAAAGACGGCGATAACGAGGCAATGTATCATATTTATGAGAAAAACAAATATGCGGGCGTTACCTTTGATAAAAATAACGCCGATACCGACAGCTGGGTGAATCATTCCATCGTGCTTAAGGGCTGGTATTTCATTTCAAGTGGCGGTAAGCTACCGGAGGTAGAACCTGTGCTTGCAAACAGAGTGTTCATGGGTTGGGCAAAGACTCCGGATGCCCTTATGCCTGACTTTGATGATAATACAAGAGTTGAAAATGACATGAAAGTATATGCTACATGGAGGAAAACGGAATTTGATTTGAATGCTTTAGGTAATGTCAAAGCAAGATTAGATGGTGATAAAAATCTAAACATAACGGCGAGCGATACCTCTGCTGACATGCAGATAGATCGCACAAAATGGAAAGAGGTATTGAAGATACTGGGAGGACAGATTGAAGGCATCGATGGCAATAATTTGTCTTGGAGAAAGGCGGACATAAAGGATATTAACTTCCAAACACAAGGCATATACTTGCCGCAAGATTGCAGTTCATTTTTCCGTGAAGTTCAAGCAAGTGTTAACGGCTGCGAAAACTTGAATACATCAAATGTAACCGATATGAACAATATGTTTTACGGAGCGAAAAAAGCGAATCCTAACACGTCAAATTGGGATACATCAAAAGTTAGCAATATGAAGGCATTGTTTCAATTTACAGATAAAGCTAACCCGAATGTGGCCAGTTGGGATACATCAAAAGTAACAAATGCAAGAGATATGTTTAGATATGCAACGGCTGCAATGCCTGCCGTGTCTAACTGGGATACATCAGAAGTAACTGATATGGGAGGTATGTTCGACAACGCAAAATCGGCAAATCCTGATGTGTCGAAATGGAATGTATCAAAAGTAACCAATATGGGAGGTATGTTTGAAGGCGCAGCATCAGCAAACCCTAACGTGTCAGAATGGAATGTGTCGAATGCGATTTTTATGATTGAGATGTTTAGAGGCGCAACATCAGCAAGTCCTGATGTATCTAAATGGAATGTATCGAATGTAATCTATATGCGTCAGATGTTTGAAGGCGCAACTTCTGCAAACCCCGACGTGTCAAAATGGAATGTATCAAAAGTAAAGGATATAGAAAGGATGTTTAAAGAAAGCGCTGTTAAAAAACTAAACTTAAGTGGCTGGAAACTTAATCAGGAATTGTTAAATGATAGCGCTCAAGCACAAAATATGTTCGAAGGTTGCGCAAGTATAGAAAGTTTAAAAACTCCTAAGGGATTAAAGACGGACATAAGCGGTGCAAACAACGACTTTAGAATAGTTAAACTAAAAAAGGACAGTGCTGCATCTGTAGAAAAGGATAGTCAGAATCTTAAAGATAAATATGAAATAAATAAAGACGGAGATAATGGTGCCATCTACCATATTTACGATAAAAACAAATATGCAGGCGTAATTTTTGATAAAAACGGTGGCGATAAGGAAGGCTGGATAAATCATGAAATCGCAAGTAAGGGCAAGTCGATTAAGGATAGTAACGGTAGCTTGCCTATAGACAATCCTACCAAGAATGATCATAAATTTTTAGGATGGTCTACCGATAAAAATGCAGGTAAGCCTAATTTTGACGAAGAGACTGTTGTAAATAGCGATATTACTGCATATGCAGTACTGCATAATGATACTGCTTTCGATCTGAACGCTTCAGGTAATATTAAGGCTAAAATGGATAGTGATGGCAACATGACCATCAGCAGTGAAAATCCAACCGGCGATATTAATATAGATTCCGCAAAGTGGGCAGAAATGGTAAATGCGTTAGGTGGTCAAAATTTTGCGTGGAGCGAATCATTTAAGGGAAATATGATAATCGATAGCAATGTATATTTACCGCAGGATTGCTCATATATGTTCTACAATTTCAAGGGGAAATTGATAGGAGCTGATAAATTTAATACTTCAAAGGTAACCCTAATGACAGCTATGTTCTATCTTGCATCATCTGCAAATCCGGATGTATCAACTTGGGATACATCGAATGTAACCGATATGACCATTATGTTTAAAAATGCAGCGGCAGCAAATCCGGATGTATCTAACTGGAACACATCTAAATTATCCGGAGCGGAGCAAATGTTCGTATACAGCGCAATTAAAAAGGCAGACCTCAGCAAATGGGATGTAAGAGCACTTAATAACTCCGACAGCATGTTCTTCGGATGCGAAGGTTTAGAATATCTTAAAACTCCTAAGGGTTTTAAGACGTCTGTAGAAAAGATCAATAAGGACTTCAAGGTTGTAAAGCTCAAAAAAGGCAGTGAAGCTACGGTAGAGCATGAGTCTAAAAATTTAAATTCAGAGTTTACCATTAATGCCGAAGGCGATAAGGAAGCTGGATATAACATCTATAGCAAGGATACGTATGTAGGCGTGCTGTTTGATAAAAATGATGCGGATACATCGGCGTTTAAGAACCATGAGATTTTAGAAAAAGGCAAAAGCATAAAGGATTCTAAGAGCAGTTTACCTGAAGTAAATCCCGAGAGGGCAGGATATGAATTCCTCGGTTGGTCTAAGAGTAAGACCTCTACTGCGGCTGATTTTGATGAGAATACTGTTGTAGATAGTGATACTACCGCATATGCAGTGTGGAAGGGCTCCGCTCCGCCGGCGCCTACGAAGGTAACAGTGACACTTGACGGCAACGGCGGAGTGCTTGCAGGTGGAGCTTCTGCTACGATAGCTGTAGATAAGGGAAGTACGGTAAAAGAGCAGCTCGAAGTTGCAGTGGCAAATAATATATTTACAAAGGCCGGATACAGACTTATAGGGTTTTCAAAGAGCAAGTTCGCAGCGACAGCGGATTACGACTTAGACAGCCCCGTATACTCAGATACAACGCTATATGCTGTGTATGAAGAAACGCACGAGGTTACAGCTGTAACCATAAAGTACACTGAAGTGGGTATGCAAGATGATGAAGTGATAGAAAACGTTCCTCTTGGTAAGGCGATCGGCGATAAACTCAACGGACACGAAAGAGCGCTTGACGGACATAGCTTCTTGGGATATTCAAAGGTCAAGGGTGCGACTAAACCTGACTTCTTTAAAAACAGCATCGTAACCGATAATTTAGTGCTATACCCTGTATACAAGGAGATAGGAAGCGCTGAAAAGGTAAAGGTAGCCTTTAAGCTTAATGACGGAACGGATGGGAGCCTTAAGACGGTAGAGGTTACCAGGTATGAATCGCTTGGTGATAAAATGCCTACGAGGGATAAGGTGTCTGCTAGAGAAGGATATATATTTACAGGTTGGGCCAAGAGCAAGGCGGCAAGGTATCCTGATTTCTTCAGAGGTACAGCTGTTAAGGGTGACATGACGGTATATGCTGTATGGAAGAGCTTATACGTTGAAAAGCTTGGTCAGCCTGAGCTTAAGGTATCAGCTAAGGCGAAGGGGTATGAGCTTACGATAGTGCCGCCGAAAGAAAATCTACATACAGGCTTTGAAATATTCAGAAGTGAAAAGAAGGACTTTAAGCCGGGCAAGGATAATAAGATAGCGACCATAGATAGGAACACCTTGAAGTATTTAGACGATAAGGCTGACAATAGTAAGGCGTACTACTATGCGGTGAGAGCTATAGATGAAGACGGAAGCTACAACGGTACAAAGGTTACGTTTATAGGTAAGTTATCGGATTCAGTTCTTGCGGTGCCGCTTCCAAAGGAGAGAGGCGTTACGGCTACGGTAGCAGGTAAGGGCGCTGTGGATCTAGAGTTTAACAAGACTATAGCAGCGGCTAAATACAAGGTTACGGTAACAGCGCCTTACGATAAGAAGTTTAAGGAGCAGGTGAAAGAGATAGAGGCTGGCAAGCTTGTGGCAGTCAGCGGAAACAAGGTTAAGGCAAATGTAAAAGGACTGCCAATGGGCAAATTTTTGGCATTTAAGCTTGAGGCATTAGAAGCTGATAATGACAAGCTGGTTGAATACGGTAACAGCTTCGCATTCATGCTTGAAGCAGTTGAGAAGCTTACTGCAAAAATGAATAAGAAGAGTCGAGTGCTTCACATCAAGTTCAATGCTATGAAGGGTGTAAGCGGCTATGAAGCTAAGATAGTTATAGGCGGTAAGGTTAAGACTATAAAGCTTAAGAAGGGTAATAAGAAGCTTAGGGACTTTATAGTTGGAAGCATCAAGTTACCTAAGAAGAAGGGCAACTACACGTTTACCATACGTGCGTTTAAGAAGATAGGTAAGCTTAAGTACTATGGACAGACGATAACTAAGACGTTTAGATAGAAGCGCACCGGTTTGCGCTGGCGCGCAACCGCTTAATATATGACCTGCAGAAGGCTCCCTCGTGGGAGCTTTCTGCGTTTTTTGATTAAGGATTATTGTTTGTGGGTGGAGTGCGCTCCCGCAGCGCATACTGCAAATTGCGTTAATTTGCATATGCTATAATGAATAGGCGATAACGATAAATGAGAGTAAAATTTATTTATTGGTGTTGCGGAATGCGGGGGAAGTTATTATGGATACAGGTGACATTTTTGCAAGGGAAAAACTTCTTATCGGAGAGGAAAAATTTCATGAGGCGGCTGAGAAATGCGTGCTTATAGCAGGACTTGGCGGTGTGGGCGGTGCGTGCTTTCAAAGTCTTGTGAGGGCAGGTATTAATAATTTCATACTCATAGATGGCGATGAAGTGGAGCCTACAAATATAAATAGACAGGTGATTGCAAACAAAAACACAGTATCTATGAGGAAGGTGGACGCTGCAAAGGAGATGGCGCTTTCCATAAATCCGAATGCAAAAGTGCAGGTGGTAGATGCTATAATATCTAAGGAGAATCTAAGTGAATTACTTTCTCCTGAAATCATAAAAAGTGTGGATTATATAGTAGATGCCATAGACGATATAGCGGCAAAAACAGAGCTTGCGGCCGCAGCTAAAAAATATGGAATAGACATTATTTCGTCAATGGCTACGGGAAAGAGACTCGATCCTTCAAAGCTCACTCTAGGTGATGTCTATGATGTAAAGGGAGCATTTGCAAAGAAACTCAAAAAAGCATATAGGGAAGCGGGTATAAATTCAGAAGAAGTTGTATATAGCACGGAATCCCAAATAGCGGACTTTTACGAGAACCCTGAAAATAAAATATCCAGCATAGCTTTCGTGCCGATAGCAGCGGGTAATTTAATGGCGGCCAGGGTATTTAAAAAGATAATAAAGATGTAGGCGGATAAAATAAAAAAGGAGCGAAGATGAAAATACTTATCACAGGAGGTCCAACCAACGAGTACATAGATGAGGTTATGAAGATAACTAACATGTCCAAAGGATCGCTTTCAAAAAGCCTTGCCAACGACCTTGCTGAAAGAGGACATGAGGTATTGCTACTTTTAAACGATAGCGTAAATCTTGATAATATTGATAAATCCGTAAAGGTGGAGCTCATGGATGATGCGGATTCCCTTTACAAGGCCTTGGAAAAAGCGTCTTGTGCAAAGTATGACGTCTTAGTGCACGCTGCTGCTGTAGGGGATTACAAGGCGGATTTTTGCTTTTCCATGAAAAGCCTTGCGGACTTTATATACAAAAATAAAGCACTCGCAGACAATAAGGATACGCTATGCAAGGCGCTTGTCTCAGATTCTTCATACCATATAGATAACGACAGTAAAATGAGCAGCGGAATGGATGACCTTTGTGTCAAGATGAGCCTCACGCCTAAAATAATCTCATCCCTTAGAAAGCTGTTTGGAAATGAAGCTGTAATAATAGGGTGCAAGTTACTTGAAAATGTTTCCGAAAGTGAACTTCTTACAGCAGCTAGAGGCCTTATAGAAAAAAATGACGTAGACTATATACTCGCAAACGACCTCAGTAAGTTAAGGCAAGGAGATTCCACAAGAACCCTTGTAAAAAAAGACAGAGATGATGTTGAATACCTCAAAACTCATGAAGACATATCGGACTTTATAGATTCCATAAAAAGGAGATAAGATGAACGCAGGATTGCTATTTGGGATAGCTGTAATATTTTTTCTGCTACTCTTTGCGGTGGCAGTGCTTTTAATTCTCAAAAAGATATCTGAAATGACGAATATTCAAAACGAGACGATATTCAGGGTAAAGGAAGAACTTCAAAATGAGGCTAGGCTAGGCAGCAAGCAGATGCTGGATGAGCGAAAGCAGGTACTTGAGGTTGTGAATAAGGCGAATTTGATGATGCAAAAGGAGAGCGAACGAATTTCAACCCAGTTCACGGACGTTCAAAAAGGAATAGGTGAAATGAAGGGGCTTGCCGGTGAAGTGGGAAGTCTTAAAAAAATACTTTCAAATGTAAAACGCAGAGGAATTCTAGGCGAAACGCAGCTTGAAAACATTCTTTCGGATGTCCTGTCTCCTTCGCAGTATAAAAAGGATGTGGCAATAAAGGAAAACAGCAGAGAAAATGTGGAATTTGCGATAGTGCTGCCTGGAAAGGACGAGGAAGTTTTAATCGCCATAGACTCCAAATTTCCGGCTGAAATGTATGAGCAGCTTTTAAATGCATATTCAGGTGGAGATAAGAACGAAATTAAAATGCATCAGGATAAATTTGTGAAGGCACTCAAAAACGAAGGAAAATCCATAAGCGGTAAGTATATAAATCCGCCCGTAACAACGGATTTTGCTATGATGTTCCTGCCGTTTGAAGGCCTGTATCAGGAAGCCATTACTCTCGGAGCTGCAGAGATGCTTCAAAAGGAATACAGCATAGTGGTGGCGGGTCCTATAACGATGTTTGCCATTCTGAACAGCTTTTTAATAGGGTTTAAGACGCTTGAAGTCGATAGAAAGAGCAGTGAAGTTTGGAGGGCGTTAAATGAAGTGAAAACGGAGTTTTCAAAATTCGATGAAGCCCTTTCAAAAACCGCTAAGCACCTTGATACCGCAACAAAATCTTTAAATGAACTTAGAACTACAAGGACGAATCAACTCGCCAGAAAACTCGATGCAATAGAAGAAGTAGATGATCGATGAATGTTAGGATATTAGAGCATGAGTAGAATATTTGCTATGGGAGATTTGCATCTTTCATTTGCGCCCGGAATAGAAAAACCGATGAATGAATTCGGTAGCGTGTGGGAGGATCACTATAAAAAAGTAAAGGACGATTGGGATGAAAGGATAACGGATGATGACTATGTTATTTTAGCAGGCGATATTTCTTGGGCTTTAAAGCTTTCGGATGCGATGTACGATCTTGAGTGGATACATGAAAGACCCGGCAAGAAGATAATATTTAAGGGAAATCACGACCTTTGGTGGCATGGAATTACGAAGCTCAATACGCTTTTTGAAGACATCCACTTCATGCAAAACGATGCCGTGCTTGCAGGAGATACCATAATTTTCGGTACCAGAGGATGGATATGCCGGGGAGACAGTGAAGGCTCTAAGGAAGATATAAAAATATACGATAGGGAGGTAGAAAGGCTGAAACTATCGCTCAATAAGGCGCTCAAGCTTTCCGGGAAGAGAATTATAGGAGTGCTTCATTATCCGCCTACAAATCCGCAGTTTGAGGATAGCGGTTTTACAAGAATATTTGAAAGTTCAGGGGCCGATACCGTTATTTACGGTCATCTCCATGGAACGCATGCCTATAAAAAAGGCTTTAAGGGACTTAGAAACGGTATTAATTATAGACTGGTATCACTCGATTATTTAAACGCAAAATTTGCAGAAATCTAAGGAGATGAGATGAATATAATCGATGTAATAACAAAAAAAGAGACGGGAAAGCTTTAAACGAAGCTGAGATAAATTTTTTCATAGAGGCCATGATGGATGAAAGGATAGCGGACTACCACGTTTCGGCTATTTTGATGGCATGCTATATCAACGGACTTACAGATGATGAGACGTTTTTTCTTACAAATGCGCTTTTAAAAAGCGGAGAAGCCCTTAAATTTAACGACAAACCGTATTTCAGCCACATGGTGGATAAACACAGTACGGGCGGTATAGGTGATAAGACGACGCTCATCGTCATACCTATGGTAGCAAGTCTAGGAGTAAAATGCGCAAAGCAGAGCGGGAGGGGCCTTGGATTCACCGGAGGCACAGCTGATAAATTGATGTCGGTACCCGGCTTTAATACAAATTTAAGTGCCGATAAATTCCTTGAGGCTGTAGACGCCGTAGGTGCAGCGCTCATCACTCAGACAGCTGATATATCGCCTGCAGACAAAAAACTGTATGCGCTTCGTGACAGCACGGCTACGGCTGATAACATTTCACTCATAGCATCGAGCATAATGAGTAAAAAACTGGCAAGTGGCTGTAATAACATACTTCTCGACGTTAAATGCGGAAGTGGCGCCTTTGCCGGCGATTTTAAAGATGCAAAAAAGCTTGCAAACCTCATGGTGAAGATAGGAAAAAAAGCAGGCAGAAATATGATGGCTATGATTACGGATATGAGTGAACCGCTTGGAGATGCGGTAGGAAACGCAATAGAGGTGGTTGAGGCGCACGAAGTACTTAACGGCAAAAGAGGAAGACTACGTGATCTTTGCATACATCTTGCAGCGGGGATGTTGGTTCTTTCACGCATAGAAGATGTTTTTGACAGGGCATTGGAGATTGCGGGAAAAAGTATAGACAATAAAAAGGCTTTGAAAAAATTCTATGAGATACTGGCATTTCAGGGTGTAGAGTCTCCTGAAACGGTTATTTCAAAGCTCGGTCACAGCAAACACAGCTTGGATGTGGTTTCAAATGGAAGTGGCTACATCGAAAGCATAGATGCGGGAAAAATCGGAAGGATTGCTTCCCTGTCGGGCGCAGGAAGGATAAAAAAGGACGATGAAATTGACTATGGCGCAGGAATCATCATGCATTGCAAGGTAGGGGACTATATAAAAAAAGGTGACGAGCTGTTTACGGTGTACTTTGGAAGCGAGAAAAAAGTAACTGAGGGTGATATAGATGATGATATAATAGTACTTAGAGAAACGCTCACCGGTGGCAGTGAGCTTATAAAAGAAATAATTGTATGTTGAGGAGTAAAGATGCAGAGAATAATTAGCGTGGTTTTAGGACTTTTGGTAGCTACTTTGGCAATTGCGGTATTTATTTCAATTCTTAAAATAGCTATCGGAATAGCTCTTGGAGTTGTGATATTTTTGATACTTGCAGTTGTATTCATAACTATAAATTATAAGATCAGGATGTACTTATATAATAGAAATATAGAAAGGCAGAACAGAAGAGATGAAAAAAGGTTTTAATACGAAGTGCATACATGGAAATTATCTTCCGAAATCCGGTGAGCCGCAGGTTATGCCGATTGTGCAGAGCACAACGTATAGATATTACGATAATGATGAGGTAGCGGCTCTGTTTGATTTAGAAAGTTTAGGCAGTTTTTACTCAAGACTCGGAAATCCGACGGTAGATAATTTAGAGGCACACATAGCTCTGCTTGAGGGCGGAACCGGTGCAATATGTACATCGTCGGGACAGGCTGCAAATTTAATATGCATGTTAAATATAGCCAAGGCCGGCGATCACATCATTTCTTCAAACAGCATATATGGCGGTACGTTTAATCTTTTTTCCGTAACGCTCAAGAAGATGGGTATAGATGTAGAATTTGTCGACCAGGATTTAGAGCTCGAGGAGCTTAAGAAATACGTAAAACCGAATACAAAGGTGGTTTTTGCAGAAACCCTTGCGAATCCGAAACTTTCGGTGCTCGACATTGAGAAGTTTAAAAAGCTTTCAGAATTTGCCGGCGTATTGCTGATAGTGGACAATACGCTTGCAACGCCCGCTCTTTTAAATCCTATAGAATATGGGGCGGACATAGTGACGCATTCCACAACGAAGTACATAGACGGCCATGGAAACTGCGTAGGTGGCTGCGTGGTTGAAGCGGGAACGTTTGATTACAGCAGCGGCAAGTATCCGGAATTCATAGAGCCCGATGACAGCTATCACGGCATCGTATTTTACGAAAAATTTGGGGATAAGGCATTTACGGTAAAACTGAGAGCTCAGATGCTACGTGATCTTGGCACGACAATGTCTCCAATGAATGCCTTTCTTACGGATAACGGGTTAAAAACCTTAGCGCTTCGAATGGAAAGACATAGCCAAAATGCTATAAAGCTCGCTGAATTTTTAAATGATCATGATAAGATTAGCTACGTGACTTATCCTGGACTCAGCGGTGATAAATACTATGAACTTTCTAAAAAGTATATGAAGAAAGGGCAGAGCGGAGTGCTCAGCTTCGGTATCAAGGGAGGATACGATGCCGGAGTGAAGCTGATAAAGAATCTTAAATTAACAAGTCTTGTCGTACATGTAGGAGATATCAATACTTCCACCCTGCACCCTGCAAGTTCAACCCACAGGCAGCTTTCAGAAGATGAGCTTAAGGCGGCAGGAATCGGGCCGGAACTTATAAGGGTATCCGTAGGGCTTTGCGATATAGAGGATATCATAGAAGATTTCGAGAATGCTTTAAAATGTATATAACGGAGGATAAATGCCTTTAATAATACCGAATGCGCTGCCTGCAGCAGACGCATTGAGCCAAGAAAACATATTTACGATGCAAGAGCAAAAGGCCATCACTCAGGATATCAGACCGCTTGAAATAGGAGTGTGTAACTTGATGCCCACAAAAATAGCTACCGAGACTCAACTCGCACGTATGCTTGCAAATTCACCGCTTCAGGTGAAGCTTACCCTCATCCAAATGGACAGTCATGAATCGAGAAACGTATCTAAGAACCATTTGGATTCTTTCTATCTCACCTTGGATGAAATAAGAAACAGGAAGTTCGACGGGCTGATTATTACAGGCGCTCCGGTTGAGCAGCTGCCGTTTGAAAAGGTAGACTACTGGCATGAGCTTACAGAGCTCTTTGAATTTTCTAAAAACAATGTGTACAGCACGGTATATATATGCTGGGGGGCTCAGGCCGGTCTTTATTATTATTTCGGCATAAAAAAACATGAGCTCGACAAGAAGCTGGTAGGGGTATTCGAGCATAATGTCGTAAGACCTTTCAATCCACTCGCAAGGGGATTTGATGAATGCTTTTACGCACCGCATTCCAGGTATACCTATGTTAAAAAAGAGGATATCGAAAAGGCTCGGGAGCTTAGAATCATAGCTGAATCAAAGGAAGCGGGGCCTCACATCATATCCACGCAAAAGGGTAAAAAGATATTTGTTCTGGGGCATATGGAATACGACAAGGAAACGCTTTATAATGAATATATGAGGGATGTAAAAGCGGGGCTAAATCCCGATATTCCCAAAAATTATTTTAAGAACGACGATCCAAGCGGCGATATATTGTTCAGATGGAGGAGTCATGCAAACCTATTCTTTCATAATTGGCTCAACTATTATGTATATCAAAAGACACCGTATAATATCATGAACGTTGGAAATGAATAAGAGGTGAGGAGAAACCGATGAAGGATAAAAAATATCTGCGTCTTCTTTCTGAAGAATACCCGAACAGCAAGGCTGCCGCCGCTGAAATCATAAATCTTCGTGCAATCTTAGCGCTTCCTAAGGGAAGCGAATACTTCTTCAGCGATTTGCATGGAGAGTATGAGGCGTTCCGTCATATGATACAGAGTGCATCGGGCGTCATAATGTCAAAGATAAATGAGATATACGGGGCAGAGCTTTCAGAAAAGGAAAGGAAGGACATTGCATATTTGATATATAATGCAAAGGCTGAGATAGCAAGAAGAAAAAAGTCTGAAAACGACATGGATAAATGGATGAAACGTGCGATTTTAAAACTTGTTGTTATAGCTAAGGCGGTTTCTACAAAGTACACAAGGTCTAAGGTAAGAAGGAAGTTACCGGAACACTTTGCATACAGTATGGATGAATTATTGCACGCCGATGAAGATATAAATAAAAAGCATTATTACAACCAAATAGTGAGCGCCGTTATAGACTGCGGCTTTGGAGAAGAATACATCATTGAAATGGCTGATCTCATAAGTAGGCTCGCTATAGATCATCTTCATATAATAGGCGATATATACGATAGGGGTTCTCACCCGCATAAGATCATGGATTATCTGATGCAATGCCATAATATAGATATTCAATGGGGGAACCACGATGTTGTGTGGATGGGAGCGGCAACGGGCAATTGGCCTTGTATTTCAAATGTCCTTAGAATGAATATTTCGTATAACAACTTCGATATGCTGGAAGTGGGTTACGGAATAAATTTAAGGCCCCTTGCAAGCTTTGCAAACGAGGTGTATAAGGACGATCCTTGCGAATATTTTATGCCGCACCTCATAAATGAAAATAAATACGACCCTGTAGATCCGATGCTTGCTGCAAAGATGCATAAGGCAATTGCTATATGCCAATTCAAAATAGAAGGGCAGAGGATAAAGATGCATCCCGAATATGATCTTAAAAACAGGATGCTGCTCGATAAAATAGACTATGAAAAGGGCGAGATAGAAATACGAGGAAAGTGCTATCCGCTTAGGGATAAGAACTTCCCAACTATAGACCCTGAGAATCCATATGAGCTCACAAGTGCGGAAGAGCGACTCATGAACATTCTCGAGGCATCATTTGTGAATAATGAAAAGCTTCATACTCATATTAAATTCCTGTATTCAAACGGCGGTATTTATAAAAAGGTAAACGGCAATCTTCTCTACCATGGCTGCATACCTCTCACAGATGAAGGTAAGCTTAAGATGTGTAAGCTTGGCGACTTTGTAGGCAAGGGCAAGGAATATATGGATTACCTCGACAAAATGGTAAGGAAGGCGTATTTTAATCCTGTAGATAAAAACGGCAGGGATGCGGATATCATGTGGTATCTATGGCTCGGCAAACAATCACCCTTATTCGGTAAGGATCAGATGACTACATTCGAAAGATACTTTATAGAGGATAAAAAGACTCACAAAGAGCATACTTTGGCGTATTACAAGAAGATAGACAACAAGGAAGTGTGCGAAAACATTTTAAAAAACTTCGGACTTACAAGCGAGCACTCTAAGATCCTGAGCGGGCATGTACCGGTAAAAATTAAGGATGGCGAGAGTCCTGCGAGGGGTGAAGGAAGGCTCTATATAATTGACGGAGGGATCTCAAAGGCATATCAAAAACAGACGGGTATAGCGGGGTATACATTTATATTCAATTCGAGGATAATGGCACTTGCAGAGCATAAACCCTACTCTCAGCTACAAAAAGACGGCACGCAAAAATTCACTTCTCCTAAGGTAATGATAGTCGATGAAATGAAGCGGAGGCTCACGATAGAGGATACGGATATCGGCAAACAACTGAGGTCAAAGCTTGAAAATCTGAAAAGACTTCTTAAAGCTTATAGGAGAGGGTATTTCAAGGAGAGCAATGAAAAGATAAGGCTGAGTTAGAATTGACTTTATGATAAAATGTTGATGTTGCGGATTTATAAAGAAAAGTTAACGGTCGGTAGATACAGTGCTATCTGCGCATGTAAGGGTTGACTGTAGCGTTTAGAAAGAAAGGTTTATGGCGGATAAATACGTAGAATGTAAAAATGTAAATTACAAGTATGTAAATAGTGAAAGTGCGAAGAATGTATTGGATGATACTACGCTTTCTGTAGAGAAGGGAAGTTTTACAGCTATTATCGGAAGGAACGGTAGCGGTAAATCCACACTTGCAAAATGCCTCAACTCTCTTTTGGTGCCTGACGGAGGCACGGTGATGGTAGCCGGAATAACTCCGAAAAACGATGATGATGTACTTAAAATTCGTCAAAAAACGGGGATGGTATTTCAAAATCCCGACAATCAAATAGTTTCTACCATAGTTGAAGATGATGTTGCCTTCGGTGCAGAAAATCTGGGTATAGAGCCTGATGAAATAAGAAAGAGGGTGGACGATTCACTTATGGAAGTCGATATGTACGAATATAGGCAGAAGGCAATGCATTCTCTTTCGGGAGGGCAGAAACAGAGAATCAGCATAGCCGGCATATTGGCTATGAAGCCTGAATGCATAATTTTTGATGAGCCCACGGCGATGCTTGATCCGCAGGGGAAAAGAGAGGTTATGGATATAATATTCAGGCTGAAAAAAGAAGGCATCACAATCATTCTCATAACGCATTTTATGGATGAAGCGGCAGCAGCCGACAAGATCTATGTAATGAATGAAGGAAGAATAATAATCGAAGGGACTCCATCTGAAGTATTTAAGCAGAGGGAAAAACTTTTCGCAGCTTCAATGGATGTTCCGCTCGTAAGCAAGATAGTATTCGGGCTTAGAGAAAAGGGCGTGGATATACCTTCAGATATAGTGGACAAAGAAGGATTGGTGGAGTTTTTATGCAGGTACGAGTAGAGAATCTTTCTGTTACATATGCGCAGGGAATAGGGCACGTGAGTAAGGCGCTCGATGATGTTTCGTTTACGGTAAATGAAAATGAGTTTTTAGGTGTCATAGGTCATACGGGGAGCGGAAAGTCAACCCTAATGCAGTGCATAGATGCCTTGATAGAGCCTGATGATGGTAAGATATACATAGATGATATTGAAATAACGAGTAAAAGCGTTTCAAAACCTGCCGTGAGACAAAAGGTGGGGTTGGTATTTCAATATCCTGAATATCAACTGTTTGAAGAAACCGCAGCCAAGGATGTCGGCTACGGACCCAGGAATCTTGATATGCCCGAAGATGTAGTTGACGGATTCGTAAAAAAAGTATTTGATATGGTGAGCCTTGACTATGAAAAGATTAAGGATAAATCGCCGTTTTCACTTTCAGGAGGCGAGAAGAGGAGGGTTGCCATAGCCGGAGTACTGGTTATGAAACCTAAGGTGTTGATACTCGACGAACCTACGGCGGGTATAGATCCCGCTGTAAAGGATGAGATACTGGGAGTCATACAAAACATCCATAAAAAATATAACACCACCATAATAATGGTATCTCATAACATGGATGATATTTTTACCATGAGCGACAGGATTCTTGTGATGGATAAGGGAAAGCTTGCGATGATAGGTACTCCTGATGAAATATTTAAGAGGCGAAAGGATCTTCAAAGCATGAATCTCGAAGTGCCGCAAGCTGCAAGACTACTTGCAAGCCTTAGAGAAAAGGGGATCGACGTACGAGACGATGAATACACCGTAGATGGCTGCATAGATGCAATCTACGACTACATAAAGAGTAGGAGATGCCATGATTAGAAATATGACATTGGGACAGTATTATCCTGCAAATACGGTTATACATGCCCTGGATGCAAGGATCAAGGTGGTTTCCGCCTTTGTGTATATAATATCTCTATTCATAGTGAACGACTTTAAGGGACTATTGCTCGGCTTTCTATTTTTATTCATATGCATATTTATAAGCAAGGTGCCGGTAAGGCTTATATTTAGAAGCGTAAAGCCTATAGTGCCTCTGGTTACGATAACGTTTTTATTTAACCTATTTCTATCTAAGGGTACGATATTGGCTAAGTTTTGGATCTTTGAAATTACGGATGAGGGCGTCTATCACTCCGTATACATGGCGAGCAGGCTGCTGCTTCTCGTGGTCGTTTCATCGCTTCTGACGCTCACGACAAACCCTGTCAATATTTCAGAGGGCGTTGAAAAATTATTGAGCCCGTTTAAAAAGATCGGGCTCCCCGCACATGAAATAGCTATGATGATGATGATTGCACTTAGATTTATTCCTACGCTCATGGAAGAGAGCGATAAGATAATCAAGGCGCAAAAGGCGAGAGGAGCGGATTTTGAAAACGGCTTTGTGATTGCAAGGGCTAAGGCCTTGGTACCTATAGTAATACCTTTATTTATAAGTGCATTTAGAATAGCTGCAGACCTTGCAATGGCTATGGAGGCAAGATGCTATAAGGGGGGCGAGGGAAGAACAAAGATGAAACCTCTGATACTCGGCAGCAACGACCTTGTTTCTATACTTGTAATGATTATATTTATTGTGGCAATGATTACAGAAAGAGTGATTTTTTAGGGTGGATGAAAATGAAAAGAGATACGAACGTGAATCTAAATAACCCTCGAGTTTATATAGAGGGCGGAATAATAGCATCGGTATATGTTGTGCTCGCTTTGGTGTTTGCACCGATTTCGTTTGGACCGATTCAGCTACGTATAGCTGAGGCGCTTACAGCGCTTCCGCTAAGAAGGGGAAGCGCTGTAAGCGGGCTATTTGTAGGCTGCTTCATAGCAAATAGCCTCGGTCCAAACGGCATGATGGATGCTGTAATAGGGTCTGTACTTACGCTGATAGCTGCCGTTATCACTTATTATCTTAGGGAGAAAAACTTCTTCGTTGCAATGCTTGCCCCTGTTGTGATAAACGCCGTAGGAATCGGTCTTATGATAAAGTATATCTATGCAGATACGCTGAGTCTTTACCTTATTATTGCATATATAGCAGGAGGACAGATACTTGCGTGCATGGGGCTTGGATACCTTTTTATAAGGGCATACGATAAAGCTGATGAACGGATACTTAAATATTAAAAGGGTAGGCTATGAGGCAGAGAAGAGCTAAGAACTTTACAGCAAGGTATGAGGATGTTCAAAACGAGTATCTAATCTCAAAAAATGAAGAGCTGCTTCAGAAATTTTTAAACTCAAATGATCTATATGTGGAGATAGGCTGCGGAAAGGGCGACTTTTTAAACGAACATGCGATAAACAACAGAGATTCGAATTTCCTTGGAATAGAAGTTCAAAAGACGGCTCTTCTAATAGCTATGGAAAAGGCAAAAAGTAAAGATGTAGGCAACATATTCTTCTTAGATGAGCTGGTATCTGACAGGCTCCTAGAAAGGTATGAGGGCATATTTAAAAATAACCTGATATCAGGAATATTTTTAAATTTCAGCGACCCTTGGCCAAAGAAAAGACATATAAAAAGAAGGCTTACGAGCGAAAAAATTTTAAAGGTTTATATTGGGATGCTACGAAGCGGCGGTTTTGTAGAGTTTAAGACGGATCATAGGGAGCTTTTTGATTTCAGCGTTGAATCTTTCAAGACCTTTTCACACGAAGACGCAAAGTTTATTTTAGAAGAAGTAAACTACGATTTGCATGGTAAAAGCAAGGCTTTAGATGATACAAGCGATATTATAACCACTGAATACGAAAAGAAATTTTTAAGTAGGGGAGCGAGCATTCATTTTTTAAGGGCTAGGCTTTATAAGTAATAATTATTTGATTTAATGTGGGATTTGCAGTAAAATCTTATTTATTCAACGTGAAAAGGAGTGTACATGATAGATTTTATACTTGCAAAACAAAACGGTAGAGCGATAAGTGGAATCGACAGGATTTTTGGAATAAATGCAAAGGCAAACGAGGCAAAGGCACGAGGCGAAGACGTTGTAAACGCTACGGTAGGAGCTCTTTTAGATGAAGACGGAAGGCTTGCGATACTTTCATCCGTTCATAGCGCTGCGCAGGCAATTCAAAAGGAAGATCAGTTCAAATATGCACCTATAGGTGGAATAGAGAGGTACAAGGAAGCGGTAAAAAACATTGCGCTCGGGTCTGAAATAGATGCGTATGTTGAAGCAGTTTCAACGCCGGGAGGTACAGGAGTAATTAGAAATACGATTTCAAATTATTCAGCTATTTCTGATACAGTGCTCACATCGGATTGGCATTGGGCTCCATACAACACAATAGCCGGCGAAATTTACAGAAAGGTGGACACCTTTGAATTATTCAACAAAGAAGGTGGCTTTAATATAGATTCGTTTTTGAAAAAAGCGAAACGGCTAATAATTAAGCAAGGGTCACTCGTTATAATATTGAATACTCCATCACACAATCCCACAGGGTATTCCATAAAGATGGATGAATGGAAGCAGATCGTGGCAGGACTTAACGAGATTTCAAAAATAGCAGAAAGCATTGCGCTACTAGTGGATATTGCATATATAGATTTTTCGTCTTTAAAGGAAAAATCAAGGGATTTTATACCGCTACTTTTAGAACTTAACAAGAATGTTTTGCCAATAATAGCTTTCAGTGCATCAAAAACGTTTACAGGTTATGGAATGAGGACGGGAGCAACGCTTTGCATTACGAAGGATAAGACCATCGCACAGGAATTCAAGCAGGTAAACGAATATTCGTCCAGGGGTTCATGGTCGAACTCGCCGGCTTTAGGGCAGATGATCATAAGTAAGATATATGAAGACAAAGACCTCATGAAGGCGGTGAGCGATGAGCGTGATGAGTATGTGGATATGCTTTTAAAAAGAGGAGAGGTATTTACAGAGGCTATGAAAAATGAAGGACTTGAAATGATACCGTTTGATTCGGGATTTTTTGCATCAATACCGTGTGAAGATTCTATGCGCCATGTTGAAGATATAATGCGTGGCAATGTATTTTTAGTCCCGCTTCCAAAGGGGATACGCATTTCGCTTGCTTCTATCAGTATAGAGCAAGCATCAAAGCTTCCTGCGATAATAGCCAAAACCCTTAAGAAGCAATACGTGTGATACTTAGCGCAGATTGTGAATCTTATTATGGGTTATCTTAAGGAGTAAGGGGTTTACACTTGCTGTTTAATTTATTTGAATTATATGACATCGTTCATCACTAGGGAATTGACTTACTCTTGCTGTTTTTAACTCATTTGAATTATATGGCACTGTTCATTACCAAGGATATTGGCTTACATTTTCGGTTTTTAACTTATCCTTAAACAATTAAAGCCTAGACTTTAAGAAGCAGGTGGTATAGTGCTTGCATTTTAAGGTTGTTTTGGATACAATGTTACAGGCGTGGAGGATTGTCCGAGTGGCTAAGGAGCTCGCCTGGAAAGCGAGTAAGGCGTAACAGCCCCGCGAGTTCGAGTCTCGCATCCTCCGCCAACTTATTTAATTAGAATATCTACCGTCACAGGAAGGTAGATATTTTTTTATGAGCATAAGTGAAATTACAAGTGTAATTCCTTCGCACAGTCCTGCGCTTTGCCAAATTACGGATCTTGAAAACAGCAAGGGTAGCGTAAATGTAAGAAGACTTATGAGCACATACCCTCGTGAAATAGATATTATAAGACTTTTACCGGTGTTTCTCGTAGCGTTTAAAAATCCTGCCGAAACGATATTGATTCCCAGTATGAGGAAGGTGAAGCAAAATATTTTAAGGCTGTCTATTGCAAAACCGTAAAGGTAGCCGGAATCAGGACTTATATACATGGATGTGATTAAATTAGGGAAAACATAGACAAAACCTACGAAGATGATACCGAGAGTTGCGGCTGAAAATACTGAATATTTATATAATTTCCGTATGTTTTCATGGTTTCTTCGGCCGTAATAAAAGCTCACCAGAGGCTGTACCCCTTGGTTTATGGCTGTCATGGCATTTACTACCAGGTTGTATGTGTACATTATTACAGCAAGCGATGCTATTTCGTAGCTACCGAAATACTTTATTGTTACTATGTTAAATACAAATGTAACAAAGCCTATTGAAAGCTCCGAAAGAAAGTCGGGGAATCCAAGTTTTGCAGCCGATAATATGCCGTGAAGTTTAAGTTTTACAGGATAAAATTTAAGGTTTGCTCTCTTTGAAAAGAAATGTGTACAGTATCCGGCTACAGCCAGCACCTGTGAAATGCCGGTAGCCACTGCTGCGCCTTCAATACCGAAGTTATATCGTATTACGAATATATAGTCTAGAACGATGTTTGTACCTGCAGACAGCGTTACAAAAAAAAGTGAAAGATGAGGATTACCATCCGCCTTCAGCAACACTTCCAGCGTATATGAAATCATAAAAAACGGGATGAACGGAATTATTATCTTAAGATAGTCCTTAACATAGGGAGCGGTCTCGTAAGATGCTCCCAGCAATCTTATGAGGTGATTCAGGTTTATAAGTCCAAGCGCCACTATCAGTATTGAGATCAATAATATTGCTTCTATACCGCGTGAAAAGGCAAGGCTCGCCTTCTTGTATTCCTTTCGCCCGAGGCAAAAAGTAGCGATGTTTGAGCTTCCTATAGACAGCATTATTGAAAGCGCAAATACGAAGCTTATAAACGGCATTGAAAGATTAACGCCTGCAAGGGCCATGTTTCCGGCACCCCTTCCTACGAAGGCGCCGTCTATCATGGTGTATATAGAAAAAAAGCACATGGAAAAAAGCGTTGGTAGTATGAATTTTGAAAATTTCAACTTAAGATTTGAACCGCCGGTTTCCAATGCCTTCATTTTATTTTCCGCATACATATTGTTTCCATTTATTATATCTTATTTAAATGCGAACTTCAAAATTTGAATAGACTATAAATCTTTGCATGCTTTGTGAGAAAGTTGCATTATGCTATAATGTTATGCGAGAAGGAGAGATTTGTTATGGACTATTTAAAGGGAGATGAGAGATATCTTTGGCACTCCAACAGAGATTTTAATCCATTGAATTTCGATAAAAATATACTCTTAACAGAGGCTTTCGAAAACACTTTTAAAGACCAATACGGTAATGAATACATTGATATGTTAAGTGCAGGGGGGTGTGCCCTTTTTTCACTGTCCGATGTAGAGGAAGCCACCAAGGTAGCAGGCGAAGTTAAACTCGGAGCGGGTTATTTTGAAGGCTTTACGAATAAATATATCATCGACCTTGCTGAGGATCTTTCAAACATTTTACCTGTCGGGCTTGGACGTTTCATTTTTTCCAATTCTTCGCAGTCCGCAAAGCACATAGCAATGAAGATGAGCCTTATGGCAAATGCTATATCGGGTTACAAGGAAAAGAAATCGATTCTTTTCGTGCCCCTTGGAACCTCTAAAAACCTCGCGTTGTATACCTGTGACGGTGATGCTTTAAGAGATGCCGATATAATTTTTGGAAAAGCGGATAACATGCAGACAGAATCTGTAAACGACGTTTTGAGTAGCGATATAGATCAGTATTTCCAAGGGCTTAAGCGGATATTTAAACAAAAGGGTCATAGGATTTCTGCAATATTGGTGGAGCCGTATACGCTTTTTTCATATGGAAGCGATCTATACAAGGCTGAATACATGAGAGAGCTTAGGAATCTCTGCGATAAACATAAGATTCATATGATAATAAACGAGCAATATACAGGACTTGGGAAAACGTGCAAATATTTTTATTCAGATTACTTAAATGTTACACCGGAATTTTTATTGCTCGGAGAATCTCTAACGTCGGGAATAGCACCTATAGGACTTACCGTTACAACCGAATCGATATACGAGATATTCAATTCGGATAGACAAAAAACTCTTAAATTCATTCATAACAGCCCCAATACCGGGAATGCATTTTCTGCAGCTATAGCAAATAACTTCGTGCTTAAGCTTTCTAAGAGAGGATATTTGGATGATGTTAAGGAGCGGGCAAAGAAATTATATGTAAATTTGAAAAATGATCTTGAAGAACATAGGAATGTTTCTAAGATCATCAATCTCGGGTTTATAAATTTGATACAGATGGTGGATGTAAAAAGTAATGAGGCTTTTGATGAAAGTATGAAGATAAGTGAACGCATAGTAAAAAAAGCTCTTGAAAACGGCATAATACTTGCGAGTAAAGAAAACATGTTGGTGTTAAATCCTGCGCTTGATATGAGCCTTGATGATATAAAGAAAGCCACAAAGAGAATTCAAAAATCAATTGTAGAAGTGCTTGGATAGTTTTGTAAATGGTAATGGAGGGTGAGTTATGAAAGAAAGATTGGATCAGCTCGAATGGGCAAAAGAACAGATTGAAAAGATTAAAGCCGATAGAAAAAAGAATAAGGATATAAGATATTTAGACAGGGTAAGACCTATAGCGAATTTCAGGGATATGATGGAGAGCAGCTGTAAACTTTATGGAGATACGGTTGCAATCTATTATAAGATCAATAAGTCCGACAAAGAGTTCTTAAGCATGACATACAACGAATACTATGAAAGGATCAAAGCGCTTGGTACTAAACTTCTGATGCTTGGACTGAAGGATGAAAAAATTGCAATAATAGGTGAAAATTCGTATATGTGGGGAACTTCTTATCTTGCCGTTACCTGCGGAGCGGGAGTCGTGGTTCCTATAGACAGAGAGCTTGAATATAACGAGATAAAAAACATCATAGAGGCTACAGAAGCAAGTGCTGTAATCATGGATTCTAAATACAAGGAAATTTTTACAAGGATGAGGGATGAAGACGATGTACCTCTAAAGGTCATAATTGATATGAACAATGAGGTTTATGATGAAGATAATGATGTTTTAAGTTATGAAGCCCTTGTAAATGAAGGAAAGAAGGAAATTGAAAAAGGCAACACGGAGTATTTAGAAGCTGATATAGATAATGAAAAACTGAGTATAATTCTCTATACTTCAGGCACTACCGGTGTATCTAAGGGCGTAATGTTAAGCCAGAAGAACATCTGTACGGTAATAATGTCGGCACCTACTTATCTTCAGATCAAGGACGGAGAGAAATTTTTCTCGGTGCTCCCGATACACCATACATACGAATGCACTTGCGGTTTCTTAATCCCGCTATTTGAAGGTTCCAGCATAATTTACCCGGGAGGACTCAGATATCTGGTTCAAGACCTTCAGGCATCGAAACCCAATATTATCCTCGGGGTTCCTTTGATTTTTGAAAGCCTCATTTCTAAGATTTGGAAAACAGCCAGGAAGAAGGGCAAGGAAAAGCAACTTAAAAAGGCTATAAAGATAAACAATAAGCTTAAAAAAATCGGCATAGATCTTTCCAAAAAGCTGTTTAAGGACATAGTTAAAATTTTCGGCGGTCAGCAGAGAACCTTCGTTACCGGCGGAGCACCGATCACAAAGGAAGTTGTGCAGAGTTACAACGCCTTTGGAATCAACATAGTGCAGGGATACGGGCTCACGGAAGCTTCTCCTATAGTTGCATTAAATCCCGACGTACTTCCTTATAAGGGCGCTGCAGGAAAGATACTTCCTCTCGTAGAAGGCAAGGTGCATAATCCGAACGCTGAAGGCATTGGAGAACTTTGCTTTAAGGGCGATAACATAATGCACGGTTATTATAAAATGGAGGATAAAACCGCTGAAGTTCTGAGGGACGGATGGTACCATACGGGAGATCTCGGGTATATAGATAAGGACGGTTATGTGTTTATAACGGGAAGACAGAAAAACGTAATCATAACCAAAAACGGAAAGAATGTATATCCTGAAGAAATAGAAGCGAACCTTCAGATGCACGATGTTATTTTAGAATCGTTTGTATGGTCTTTAGAAGGCGAACAGGGACAGGATTCTACAATAGTTGCAACAGTCAGAGTAGATGATGAAAATGTCGAGAACATCTTAGGTAGCACGTACACGGATGAAATGGTAAAGGATCTGCTCTGGGAGTATGTGGATGAATATAATAAAAAGGTTCCTCTCTATAAAAAGGTTATGAAGTTAAATTATAGGAAGGAAGAATTCATCATGACGACGGCAAAGAAAATAAAGAGAAACGTGGATGAAAACAAAAGAGGTATATAGTGATAAGCATTTTAATGGGGGAGGGTTTTGAAGAGATCGAAGCAATAACCGTTTATGATGTTGTAAAGAGAATCGGAAAGAAGGCTCAATTTGTTTCTATAGGCGATGATGTCACGGTTAGAGGCTCGAACGGAGCAGAGATGAGATGTGACAAATGCATTTCGGATTTTACGCTTGACGACGTAGATGCTTTGGTGCTTCCCGGAGGATTACCCGGAGCTTCGAACCTCGGGAAATCAACTGAAGTTAAGGCGATCATAGGTGAAGCGGTTCAAAACAAGCTTTATGTAGCTGCAATCTGCGCAGCTCCACTCTTCGTGATAGATAAGATGGAAGAATTTCACGGTAAAAATGTATGCCTGTATCCCGATCTTGCAGGGGAGCTTGAAAATACGAATTACAAGGAGGCCGATGTCTTGGTGGACGGCAGACTCATCACAGGTAAGGGACCTTCAAAGGCCATGAAGTTTGCACTTTCCATATTGGAGAACGTATACGGGAAGGCTGTAGCCGAGGAGGCTGCAGAGGATTTGCTCTTTGAAGATTAATTATAAATAAAAATAGAGGAGGAAGTTATGAGTTATTTATTTACTTCAGAATCGGTAACGGAAGGCCATCCCGATAAGCTTTGCGACCAAATATCAGATGCCATAGTAGACAGCATTTTAAGTAAAGACCCCAATGGAAGGGTGGCGGTTGAGACTATGGTGTGCACAGGCTTTGTAATGGTTACGGGTGAAATTTCTACAGACTGCTATATAGATATCAAGAAAATTGTAAGAGATGTCGTTTGTAAGGCGGGTTACGATGATCCTCGCTGCGGGTTTGACGGAAAGACGTGCGCAGTGTTGCTTGCTATCGATGAGCAATCGTCAGATATTAAACTTGGAGTTGATAATTCCATTGAGAAAAAAAGCGGTTCCGCTTCTTCCGAGGAGAGCATAGGTGCGGGTGATCAGGGTATGATGTTCGGCTTTGCAACTGATGAAACCCCTGAGTTCATGCCTCTATGCATAGTACTTGCACAGAAGCTTGCCATGCAGCTTGCCGAAGTTCGAAAATCAGGCAAACTTACCTACCTAAGACCCGATGGAAAGACACAGGTAACCGCGGAATTTGACGATGACGGAAATCCCATGAGGATTGATACCATACTCATTTCCGCGCAGCATGATCCCGACGTTTCAATTGAAACCATGAAAAAAGATCTTTATGAAAATGTCGTAAAGCATATCATATCTTCTGAACTGATGGATGAGAATACTAAATTTCTGGTAAATCCTACAGGACGTTTTGTACTTGGAGGTCCGGTAGCGGATTCCGGGCTTACCGGTAGAAAGATCATAGTCGACACCTATGGCGGTGCGGCGAAGCATGGGGGAGGAGCATTCAGCGGAAAGGACCCTACAAAGGTAGACAGAACGGCGGCATATGAAGCGAGGCACATAGCTAAAAACATCGTAGCTTCAGGGCTTTGCAAAAGATGTGAGATCCAACTTTCATATGCGATAGGAGTGGCAAGTCCAATATCCATAAATGTGAATACCTTCGGCACTGCAAAGGTTGATGAGAAAACCATAGAAGACATAATCACAAAGGTGTTCGACATGAGGCCTGCAGCCATGATAAAAAATCTTGACCTTAGAAAGCCGATCTATCTCAATACGGCGAGTTATGGGCATTTTGGCAGGAATGATTTGGATTTAACTTGGGAAAAGCTCGACAAGGTAGATGAGATTAAGGCATTGATTTAAGGCTTAGGGGAGGTTAGATGTTAAAGGTAGCAAAATTTGGTGGCACATCAGTTGCGGATTCTCTGCAGATTGAAAAGATAAAGAGCATAGTAGAAGCGGACGATGACAGGCGATATATAGTTGTGTCCGCACCCGGGAAACGATTTGAAAAGGATAGCAAGGTTACAGACCTTTTTTACCTTTTTAAAAATAACTTGGATGCAAACCTTCCTTCAGACCAGATATGGGGAATAATTCGAGACAGGTTTATAGCGGAAGAAATTGCTCTTGGGAATTCCGGGATAATCGGAAAAGAACTTGATATCATAAAGCAAAAAATAGAAGACGGCGAGACGATAGACTATATCGTAAGTAGGGGTGAGTATTTAAATGCCGTTTTGATAGCAAAATATCTGGGATTTGATTTTGTTGATGCAAAGGATCTCATAGTGCTTTCAGATTCAGGTAGGCCTGATATAAAAGCAAGCATTGAAAACCTTAAGAAAGAACTGAAATCTCACGAAAGAGCGGTGATCCCGGGGTTTTACGGAACGGATAAAAATGGTAAAATCAAGACATTTTCAAGAGGAGGTTCCGACATCACTGGAGCGCTTGTGGCTGCTACCGTAGATGCTGATATATACGAAAATTGGACGGATGTATCGGGCTTTCTGATGGCAGATCCGCGCATTATAGAAAATCCTAAAAAGATAAGCAAGATAACGTATAAAGAGCTTAGGGAACTTTCTTATATGGGGGCTAAGGTTCTTCATGAGGAAGCGATATTTCCGGCTAAACAGGCAAACATTCCTATAAATATCAGAAATACCAATGACCCTGCAGACGGCGGTACATTGATTACAAGCGATGTCGATGATACGAAAGAAGAATACATAATAAAGGGCATAGCGGGAAGTAAAGATTTTACGGACATTACCATATATAAGGAAGGACTCAGTACGGAGAGAGGCTTTGTCAGAAAGCTTGCCGAGATCATGGAGGACTTTGACATTACGCTTGAACATATTCCAAACGGTATAGATACGATTTCAGCTGTTTTGAAAAATGAACTTGTGGATGGAAGACTCGATGAGATACTTGAGAGAATTCAATCCGTTTTATCTCCCGACCAGATAGAGGCGGATGAAGACCTTGCGATCATAGCGACGGTAGGGCATGGAATGTCATATAGGCCGGGAACTGCAGCCAAGCTTTTTTCGGCACTTGCAAGAAACGATATAAATATAAGGATGATAGATCAAGGTTCAAGCGAACTCAATATCATAGTAGGCGTCAAGGCTTCTGATTTTGAAAAGGCCATTGAAGCTATTTATAGAGAGTTTGTGAAATGATAAGCCAGATCATTCTCATAGTAATACTGTTACTTTTATCTTCATTTTTTTCATCTACTGAAACAGCCTACACTTCAGTGAATAAAGTGCGCCTTAAAAACATATCGAAGGACTACAGGGATATACGGTATAAATCGGCGAAATTAGCGCTCAAACTCGAAGATGAATACGACAAGCTGCTCACCACCATACTCGTTGGGAATAACCTTGTGAATATTGCGCTCGCTACTTTGATGGCTCTTATATTTACAAATATTTCAGAAAGGTATGGCGCTACGATTTCCACAATTATAACCACGGTGGGAGTGCTCATCTTTGGTGAAATCAGTCCTAAAACCATGGCAAAGCAAAATGCCGACAGCTATGCTATAAGGGTTGCAGGCATTTTAAACCTGTTCATCTTAATCTTTACGCCCGTTACTAAATTGTTTTCAGCTTGGACTAAATTTTTGGAAAAGAAGGTAAAGCGAAGTGACAATAAGATAACGAGTGAAGACTTAAAGGTTTTTGTAGATGAAGCGAGCGGTGATATAGACAAGGAACATAGCGAACTTATAAAAAATTCCATAGCGTTTGAAAAACTTACAGCCTCAAATGTAATGACGCCAAGAGTAGAAGTTATAGGTATTGAAGTATCGGATAATGCCTTAGACATTGCAGAGAGGTTTAGAAAAAGTGGCTATTCAAGAATGCCCGTATATGAAGATGACCTCGATAAGGTTGTCGGGATTGTAAACCATAAGGACTTTGCGGATCTTTATATGCCGGGTGGGAGCGGAATAGAAGATGATTTTCTAAAAAAGATAATAACGCCGCCTCTGCAGGTTACGGAAGCCTTGAAGCTTTCCGATGTAATGCATCGCATGCAAAACGCAAAGTCACACATCGCAGTGGTTGTGGATGAATATGGAGGTACGGAGGGGATAATAACTCTTGAAGATATTGTGGAACAGCTTGTCGGAGAAATTTTTGATGAACATGATTCCTTGGTATCTGAGGGAATAATAGCCCTTAAAAACGGGAGCTTCAATGTGAAGGCCGATACGAATCTTAAATTCGTGTTATCATATTTTAAGATTCCTGACAGCTTTATAGAAGAATATCACTCATCCACGGTAAACGGCTGGGTGAACGAATGCCTTGATCATTTGCCGAGACTCGGCGATGAATTTGAAAAAATATACGGTAATAAAAAAATTAAGGTGAGGGTGTTTAGAGCTACAGCGAGGAAGAGCCTTGAGGTAAATTTTGTGGTGGAGAAGGTTAAAAGCAGCGAGGAGTAACAGCCGTCAATGGGGATTTTCAACAAAAAACGAGATGATTATAAGGTGAAGATAGATGAGTTTTACGGGCCGCTTGATCTACTAGTGCATCTTATAGAAAATGCAAAAATGAGTATCTACGATATAAATATTTCAGAGATAACGGATCAGTACATAGCCTACCTTAAAGCGATGAAGGAAGAGCGATACGATGTGGAGGTCGAGTTCTTGGTGCTCGCATCCACACTCATAGAGTTAAAATCCATGATGATACTTTCAAGGAAGGAAGAAAATGTTACCAAGGAAGAGCTTTATGAGGATCTCGAAGCAAGGTTAATCAGCTATAAAAGGGTTAAGATAATAGCTTCCATGCTCTCTAAAAAATATATGGAAGGGCTTTTTTATTTAGAAAAACCTGCTGAAGATCTCAGCGGATTTAACAAGGCGAGAGAGGATTTTGACATAGATCAGGAGGAGCTCATAGATGCCTTTGATGCCTTCGTTAATAAAAGAATAAAACTAAATCAAATAAATACTCTATATAGAAGAAAGAAGCGAAAAATTAATATTCGTGATAAAATGAGGAACATACTGCATTTTGTAAAGAAAAATCCCAAGAAGAAAGCTGAGATCAGGAGTTTTATGAAGGATAAAAACAACAGATACGAATTGGCGGTCACCTTTTCATCGGTTTTAGAACTTGAAAAGGCAAAGAAAATTGCTGCGGACCAAGATGAAAATTTTGCTCCGATATATGTATATGGCAAAGAAGAGCGAGGTTAGGACATGCATTCAGAAGGTAGTATTAAATCGCAGATAGAGACGCTGCTATTTTTAAGTGGAGAGCCGATAAGTTTAAAATCACTTTCTAAAATATTCGATAAAGACAGTAGTTCGATTAAACCGTTAATTGATGAGCTTATAACTGAGTATGAGAAAAGGGGGATAATCATTACGGGATCCCTTAATGAGTACCAATTCACCATAAACCCTCAGAATTTTGAAATAGCTCAGGATTTTGTATCTCCTGTAAGGCTTAAAAAGTTATCTCAATCTGCGCTTGAAACCCTGGCAATAATTGCATACAAACAGCCCGTAAGAAAATCTACCATAGAGTCTATAAGGGGAGTTAAGAGTGATAAGGTTATAGAAAACCTCATAGCCAAGGGGTTTGTAAAGATAAGCGGAGAAGATGACAGCATAGGAAGACCGAAACTTTATGCAACTACAAAGAAATTTTTGCGAAAATTTAATCTCGGAAGTTTAAAGGAATTGCCTGATATCGGTGAAATAGATGATATAATCAAACAAGGCAGCGAAGAAACAGAAGATAGTAAGGAGGATTTTAATGAGTAAGGCACACGACATTCCATACAGAACAACATTACCTGAGAAGGAGATCCCGAATCAGTGGCTTAATCTTAGAGGTTTCATGAAGGAGAAACCGGATCCTCTCATAAATCCGGTAACTTTTAAACCGGTTACACTTTCTGAGCTCTGTGATATATTTTCGACTGAACTTGCAAAACAGGAGCTCAACGATACGGATACCTATATAGACATTCCTGAAAAGCTCATGGATCTATATAGGCAATACAGGCCGTCTCCGCTCTGTAGAGCCTATCACCTTGAAAAGGCCTTGGACACACCTGCTAAAATCTATTATAAATTTGAAGGCAACAATACGGCGGGAAGTCATAAATTGAATTCATCAATCCCTCAGGTTTATTATGCAAAGGAACAGGGGCTTAAGGGAGTCACCACTGAGACCGGCGCAGGACAGTGGGGTACTGCACTTGCGGAGGCTTGCGGATTTTTCGGACTGGATCTCATAGTGTATATGGTAAGGGTGAGTTACGAGGGAAAACCTTTTAGAAGAAATATAATAGAAACGTTTGGAGGAAAGGTAATCCCGTCTCCAAGCGATACTACAGAAAGTGGAAGGGCTATTTTAAAGATGGATCCTGATTCTCCGGGTAGCCTCGGTACTGCAATATCTGAAGCAGTTGAGACGGCATCTAAGGATCCGGGATTTAGATATACGCTCGGATCCGTACTCAATCAGGTTGCGCTTCATCAAAGCATAATAGGGATGGAATCATATAAGGCAATGCAGATATATGACGAATATCCCGACATAGTGATAGGTTGCGCAGGTGGCGGATCAAATCTTGCAGGGCTCATAGCACCGTTTGCAAGGGATAAGATACAGGGCGAGCACAATCCGGAATTACTTGCCGTTGAGCCGAGCTCCTGCCCTACGCTTACGAGGGGAAGTTATCTGTACGATTATTGTGATGCAGGAAAGATCACACCTATGGCTAAGATGTATACGCTTGGAAACGAATTTATGCCTCCGGCAACACATGCAGGAGGGTTGAGGTACCACGGAATGTCACCGATCGTATCTAAGCTGTACCACGATGGATATATGAAGGCAAAATCGTATGGACAAACGGAGATATTTGAAGCTGCCAAGTTTTTTGCAAAATACGAGACCATATTACCTGCTCCTGAATCAAGTCACGCAATCAAAGGCGCTATAGATGAGGCGATAAAATGCAGGGAAGAAAACACAAAGAAGACCATCTTGTTTGGACTTACGGGCACAGGGTTTTTCGATATGAAGGCGTATGATCAATTCAATAGAGGTGAGATGAAGGATTATCCGCTACCGGGCGATTTAATAGAAAAATCTCTTAAGCCGCTTAAAGACCTGGACATAAATAAATAAGGCATGAGGATAAATAAGTACATCGCTAAATGCGGCATATGCAGCAGAAGAAAAGCTGATGAGCTGATAAAAGAGGGGAGGGTGACGGTAGGCGGCATCCCTCTTTTAGAATGTGGCGTGAATGTAGATGAGGACGCTGTTATTGCTATTGACGGAAGACCTATAGAAATTCAAAAAAAAACGGTGTACATAGCCATGAATAAGCCCTGCGGATATGTGTGCACGGTTTCAGATGAGCTTGGAAGGCGCACGGTATACGACCTTTTAACGGACATAGACGAAAGATTGTTTACAATAGGGAGGCTTGATAAAGACAGTGAAGGACTGATTCTTCTTACAAACGACGGAGACCTTGCTCAAAAACTGTTAAGCCCTAAAAGAAAGATTGAAAAGAATTATGAAGTTGTCGTGAGAGGCGTGCCAGGTGCAAATGACATTAAAAAATTGTCTGGCGGCATAACTATAGATGTTGAAATTAGTCAAACAAAACAAAACAAACCCGTCAAAAGTATTGTGAAATATCACACAAAACCTGCAAAAATTTTCGAAATAGGACAAAAACAAGGCGATATGAAGCTGTCTATGATTATAAAAGAAGGTAAAAAGCGCCAGATAAGAAAAATGTTTGACGTGATCGGGCACGAGGTGATAAAATTGAAACGAGTTAAATTCGCCGGTATTGAATTGGGTGATTTAAGACCGGGTGAGTTTAGGCACTTGAGTGAAGATGAAGTGAGAAGTTTATGTTCACTCTAGCGCAGAGTATATAACTTTTTAGTTGTAGGTGTTTAATAAGGAGAAAATGATGGATGAAGTAAGAAATTGGAAAGACATTCCTTATTTCAAGGATGTCACTGATGAACAGTGGAATGATTGGAAATGGCAGGTAGCAAACAGGCTTGGTACTGCTGATGAGATTGCCGAGGTTATCAATCTTACGGAGCAGGAAAAGGCTGATATTACCAAGATATTGGACGGATTCAGAGTTGGTATTACACCATACTATGCATCCCTTATGGATGAAAATGATCCTATGTGTCCTGTTAGAATGCAGGCTGTGCCTACTATTTTAGAAGCACACAGATCAGAAGCGGACTTGCTGGATCCATTGCATGAGGATGAGGATTCACCTGCACCGGGACTTACTCACAGATATCCTGACAGAGTGTTGTTCCTTGTAACGGATCAGTGTTCCATGTACTGTAGACATTGTACAAGGAGAAGACTTGCAGGGGAAACCGACGGTGCAAGAAGTATTGAAGATATAGATGCATGTATCGCATACATCAAGAAGACTCCGCAGGTAAGAGACGTATTGCTTTCAGGTGGTGATGCACTGCTTATCGACGATGATGTTTTAGAGTATGTAATTAAAAATCTTAGAGACATACCTCATGTAGAAGTAGTAAGAATAGGAAGTAGAACTCCTGTTGTATGTCCACAGAGAATCACGCCTGAGCTTGTAAAAATGCTTAGAAAATATCATCCGGTATGGTTAAACACTCACTTTAATCACAAGAGAGAAGTTACCGACACTTCAAGAGCCGCTTTAGCGCTACTTGCTGATGCAGGTATCCCTCTAGGTAACCAATCCGTACTGCTTAGAGGACTAAACGACTGTCCGCACAAGATGAGAGAGCTCGTTCACGAAATGGTTAAAAACAGGGTAAGACCTTACTACATCTACCAGTGTGACCTTTCTCTAGGTATTGAGCACTTCAGAACTCCTGTATCTAAGGGTATTGAGATTATCGAAGGACTTAGAGGTCACACTTCAGGATATGCCGTTCCTACATTCGTAGTTGACGCTCCGGGAGGTGGCGGTAAGACACCGGTAATGCCTCAATACGTAATTTCTCAGACACCTCACAAGGTAATTCTAAGAAACTACGAAGGTGTAATAACTACATACGAAGAACCTCAATTGCCTGAAATCAAGTGTAACTGCGATTACTGTACAGGCAAGAAGGAATACAAGTATGAAGGTGTTGCAGGTCTTGCACAGGGACTTAGAATGTCTATGGAACCATCAGGTCTTCAGAGACACGAAAGAAACAAACACTAGTTTCATAAAGATGTTATCAGGTGGGCGTGATGGTGTAATCTGTCATGCCCACTTTTTTTGTTAGGAGAAATTGTATGAATTTAAATGAAATCATTAGGGAAATAATGAAGTTTGAGCCGCTTGTAAAGAGGGCGGGAGGTTTACTTTGACATTGCATATCTTAAAAAGCGAAGAGCTGAGATAGAAGAATGTCTGTCTGCGCAAGATTTTTGGAATGATCAGGTGGCGGCAAAGATACTTCTTAAGGAAAAGCAGGAAGTCGAAGTTGTAGTTTCGCAGTACGATGAGTTGCTCTTGCTCATAGACGATGCAAAAACGCTGCAGGCGATGGTATCGGAAGGGCTGGTTGAAGAGGATATGGAAATGCTCGCCACTGATATTTTTAAAAAACTTGAGGCAGGATATCACAAGCTTAAAGTTACTACACTCTTAGCAGGGAAACACGACAAGGCGAATGCCTACATTTCAATCCATTCAGGTTCCGGAGGCTCCGATGCTCAGGATTGGGGCAAGATGTTACTTAGGATGTACACGAGGTGGGCGGAAAACAAGGGATTTCAAATTGATGTCATAGACTTAAACCAAAACGGTGTTGCCGGCTTTAAAAGCGCAACTCTACTCATAAAGGGTCTCAATGCATATGGATACCTTAAAAAGGAAAGAGGTGTGCATAGGTTGGTGCGCATTTCACCTTTTGACTCCTCAAGCAGAAGACATACTTCGTTTGCTTCGGTAGATGTAATACCCGAGATAAAGACCGATAAAGTGATAAAGATAGATGATAAGGATCTCAGGATAGATAAGTTCAGGGCTAGCGGTGCAGGAGGGCAACATGTAAACAAGACGGATTCTGCTGTCAGAATCATACACCTTCCCACAAAGATAGTGGTAACCTGTCAAAACGAGAGATCTCAACACATGAATAAGGAAGCCGCTATGCATATGTTGATTTCAAAATTGATGGAGCTTAAAGAAAAAGAGCATAAGGAAAGTATAAATGATCTCACAGGAGACTATAACCAGATAACGTGGGGAAGTCAGATAAGGTCATACGTTTTTCATCCTTATAGAATGGTAAAGGATCATAGAACCGGCGCCGAAATGGGTAATGTAGATGCCGTTATGGATGGTGATTTGGATTATTTTATACAGATGGAACTATCCAAGCTTACAGACGATAAATAATTAGGAAGAAAAGATGAAAAGAATTGGAATTACAGGAGGTATAGGAAGCGGTAAAAGTCTGGTGTGCTCTCATATAAGAGATAGAGGCTATTTTGTAATAGATGCCGATGCCTTGGTTGCAGACCTCCTTGAAGATACTGATATCATAAAAAGGATAGGAGAAGTACTTGGAGATGATTGCATAAAGAAAAACAAGGTAGATAAAAAAAGGTATCGGATATAATATTTTCCGACAAGGATGCATATAGTCGTTATATGACAATGCTCAGCAGATTCGTGGTAGAGGAAATAGAGGGATTATTTAAAAAACATGAAGCCTTGAATAAAACAAAAGATGCAATAGCATTTTTAGATGCACCGCTAATATACGAATATGGATTCGATAAGAATTTGGATGAAGTGTTTTACATAAACAGAAACCTTAAAGACAGGATAGCGGGTGCTACAAGCAGGGATGAAAGTACGCCTCGTGATGTAAAAAAGAGGGTAAATGAACAGATTAGCCTGGAAGGAGCGAGAAAGAAGGGCGCAACAATAATAAATAACGACGGTAGCGTTGAAGAGTTGATCGATAAGGTAGATAATATTTTAAGTAGTATATTGGAAAAAGGTGAAACATGCACAGTAAAAGAGCGATAATCATAGATGGAAACAGTTTGTTTTTCAGGGCGTATTATGCGATAAAGGCGAATATGAGTGCGGATGGAATGGCTACGAATGCAATATATGGATTTTTAAGCATGTTATATAAATCCATCAATGATTTTTCCCCCGACTACATCGCCGTGGCATTTGATCTCGGTGGCAAAACATTTCGGCATGAGAAATTCGACGACTACAAGGCAAATAGGAGAAAGACCGACGACGAATTGCTTATGCAGATCCCTGTTATTAAGGAAATCCTGGCCGCTATGAATATTAAAATCCTTCAAAAAAAGGCCTTTGAAGGGGATGACATCATAGGTAGTTTTGCAAGGTTTGTAGAATCGGATGATGTTGAAGTTATAATAATTTCAGGCGATAAGGATATGTTTCAGCTCATAAGCGATAACACCAAGATAGCGTATACAAAACGTGGGATTTCCAATATAGATATATACGATATTCAAAAATTTGAAGATGAATATAACTTCGCTCCTAAACACTTTATAGACTACAAGGCGATAATGGGTGACAGCAGCGATAATTATAAAGGCGTAAAAGGTATAGGCGATAAAGGTGCGAGAAACCTTGTAACGAAATATCAGACCATAGAAAACATCTATCAAAATATTGATGAAATCTCAGGGAAGACGAAACTTGCGCTTGAAAATTCCAAGATGCAGGCTTTTATGGGAAAGGAGCTTGCCACCATAATTGTCAACCTTGACCTCGGCTTAACACTAGATGATGTAAAGCTTGTAGATCCCGACTTTGATACGCTTGCATCTATTTATAAAAATTATAAACTCAATACCTTTTTAAAAAAGCTTGAAACGAATGGCTGCGTCAATGGCACAAATGATGATGAAACCGATGAACTTAAAGGTATGCTGAGCATAGATGTGAGCAGGGATGTGGGTTCATTGGAAGCTACACTTAAAAAAGCGGACGTTGCAGACCTTTGCCTCATAAATGATTCCAATCACATTGATAAGCCCGAAATTTATGCGGCATATTTTAATGTCGATGGAAATATTTGGTTGCTTGATGATATGGCTCAAATTCATAGAGTGCTTGATATTGTAGCGGAAGAAAAAGTAAAGGTTGTGGGTTATGACCTTAAGAATGCTCTGTTTGCATTACTCCAAAACGGCCTGCCGCTATTCACTCCGTTCTTCGATGTTATGCTTGCATATGAAGTCATAAACAACAAGGGAAAATACATGGACTTCTACAAAATATTAGAGGATCAGTTAGGCATAGATGTTTCGGATAAACTTTTAAAGGCAAAGAGAAAGAAGACTCTTACCGCAGATGATATCAAAGAAAGGTATGCAAATATCTGCAAGAGCCTAAAAAAAACAAATAATGACGTGGTAAATGCAGCGCTTGGAGACGTTGAAAGCTCGGATGAAAATGCAAGGATAGGGCATGAGGATGCACTTTTATATTTGCTTGAAACGGTAAATATCTTTAAGGTGTATGATAAACTCAAGTCTCAGATTGAAGAGGATGATCTTCAAAAGGTATTTTATGAAATAGAAATGCCCTTGGTAGAAGTTATAGCGTCTATGGAAAATACAGGCGTGTGGCTTGATACGGAATTTCTCAAAACGTATGAGGCGGAGCTCAGCAACATAGAAGCTGAGCTTTTAGATAAAATCTATGAACTTGCAGGGTTTGAATTCAATGTAAACAGCCCGAAGCAGCTCGGGGAAGTGTTGTTTGAAAAGCTTAATTTAGAACCTAAGGTTAAGACGAAAAGAGGGTATTCAACCAATGCGGAAGTGCTTCAAAAGCTTAGAAAAACACATCCTATAATAGATCTTATACTGGAGTTTAGAAAGGTATCTAAGCTGAATTCCACCTATGTACGAGGGTTTATGGGTTTTAAGGGTACAGACGGTAAGGTAAGACCCGAATTTTTACAGATTGGAGCGAGTACGGGTAGAATGGCATGCATAAATCCTGCGCTTCAGACGATTCCTGTAAAGACGGATATGGGTAAAAGAATCAGAAAGGCATTCAAAGCGGGAAAGGACAGGGTATTTGTAAGCGCTGACTATTCTCAGATAGAGCTTAGGATATTGGGACATGTATCCTGCGATGAGGGCCTGATTAATGCGTTTAAAAGCGGTGAAGATATTCATGAGGCTGTGGCCGTAAACGTGCTTGGAGCTCAGAAGGGCGCAGTGTCCAAGGCGGTAAGGAGTAAGGCTAAGGCCATAAATTTCGGCGTTATTTACGGAATGAGCGACTTCGGCCTTTCAAACGAACTTGAAATTTCAAGGAAGGATGCAAAGAAATACATAGATGAATACTTTGCAAAGCATAGGGCAGTGTATGAGTACATGGAGGCGCAAAAAAGCATTGCAAAACAGACGGGGGCTGTGCGAACCGAGACCGGAAGGATTCGAAAAATTCCTGAGATAAATGCACAGAATATCATGGTAAGAAATTTAGGTGAACGCCTTGCTATGAACAGCCCGATACAAGGTATGGGTGCGGACATCATGAAGCTTGCAATGAACAATGTATATAGAGCCATACAAAAGCAAGGTCTTGATGCGAAGATTGTGCTTCAGATTCACGATGAGCTCGTAATAGATGCAAGTGTTTCAGACGGCGAAAAGGTAAAGAAGCTGCTTAAGGATGAAATGGAGGCAGCCTACAATCTTAAGACGGGACTCATAGCAAATCCACAGAGTGGAGAAAATTTATATGATATTTAATGGCTTAAAGCATTCTCTTGCATGTGTATCGCATTATGATCGGAGTGATCTTGCAGAAGCTTGTGAGAAAAATAAAGGACCATACCCTTATGTAGCGCTTACGTTAGGGAGACATGAAATAGACGAGTTCGTATCGGATGAAAAGCTACAGAGTCATATAGATTTAATAGAGTTAAGGCTCGACAGTATGCTTAAGGATTCGCAGGATTTAGAAAGCCGAAAGGTATTTTCAAATGTCGTGAAACTATGTCTTAGAAGGGATGTGACTTTTCAATACCTGCTCACTTTGCGTACGGAAAATGAAGGTGGGGAGGCAAGGTTCAGCGCAGAAGAATATGTGCTTGCTATTAGCCGTTTGCTTTCAGCCTTTTATAAAACTCCTGAGGCTTTAAGCCACGTAGCGGGGATAGATATAGAAATTCGAAATTTCCATGAAACGGGTGAGGATATCACCGAAGTTATAGAGAATATTAAAGACAAAACTGTAATTTTATCTTCGCACATTACAAAACCTTTTGATTTAAAGGATAACTTAAATTTACTCTGTAAAGAATATGAAAAATGCATTGATACCGGGATTCAAAATGTTTTGATAAAACTTGCAGTAGAGATTTCAAACAAGGCGGAACTTAAAGAGTTTGAAAAAAAAATTGCAGAGTTTAGAAGCAAACGACGCATGGAAGCCATCTTCATACCGCTGGGCAAGGAGATGATGAACGAGAGGGTTAGCAACCCCTGTTTTAAATCGCCCATATACTTTGCAAAACGAGAAAGAGATGAAACTACAGGGCAGCTTGATGCAATTGAGCTCTGTAAACTATTGATTGCGCAAAATTAACGTAAGCCTTTCTTAAGTAACTTACGCATTGTATAGAAGAGATCAGTAAGTAATTGTCATACAGAATATAGATTTAATATTTTTTATTAAAGTTTTGTAATAGCCTAAAAAACAGCCCGATTGCCTACTATATCTTTTACTTATATCAGCTTAATTTAAAAGAAGCTCTGCTATCTGCACAGTGTTGGTGGCGGCACCTTTACGTATATTATCGGATACCACCCAAATATTTATAGCGTTTTCAGTTGAGAAGTCTCTTCTTATTCTGCCTACGTATACATCGTCCGTACCGGCAGCATCAAGTGCAAGCGGGTAAACTTCATTCTCAGGATCATCCAAGACCGTAATTCCCTTCGCATTGCTTAAGGCATCATAAACTTCATTGAGCTCAAATTCTCTTTTAAATTCTATATTTATGGATTCGCTGTGAGAATCCAATACGGGCACCCTTACTGTGGTTGCGGTAACGCCAATGCTGTCATCGCCCAAAATCTTATGTGTTTCATTTATCATCTTCATTTCTTCTTTTGTATAGCCGTTATCAGTAAACACATCTATCTGCGGAATGCAATTGCCGGCTATGGTGTGAGGGTAAGCGAGATTTGATTTTTCACCCTTTAAAGTTTTTTCAAGATCCGTTATACCCTTAAGTCCCGAACCTGACACGGCTTGGTAGGTGGAATAGATAATTCTCTTTATCCCAAAAGCGTCATACAAAGGTTTAATGGCTACAAGAGCTTGTATTGTAGAGCAATTCGGGTTTGCAATTATTCCTTTTTTAGGATTCTTAGCAGTTTCAGGATTCACTTCGGGAATCACAAGCGGAACATCCTTATCCATTCTGAATGCGCTGCTGTTATCCACTACCGTGATACCTTTAGATGCAGCAATGGGGGAATATTTTTTGCTTATGTCACCACCTGCTGAAAAAAGAGCTATATCTATGTCCTTATCAAAGGCTTCTTCGCAAAGTTCTTCCACTACATAGTCTTTGGATTTAAATTTTATTACCTTGCCGGCAGAGCGTTTCGATGCCATAAGATATAAATTTTCAAACGGGAAATCTCTTTCCTCTATTACTTTAAGAAAGGTTGAGCCAACTAAACCTGTAGCTCCTACAATGGCTAAATTCGGTTTTTTCATCGTTCCTCCATACAATACTAAAAGCTATAAACTATTCCACAATGGTGTAGACTTCTTCGAGAGGCTTTTTAGGTGGGCTCTTTGCGCCGTCGGCGGGTACGCCTGTAGCGATCATAGCGGCAAAGAAGTAACCGTCTTTTTTAAAGCCTATTTCCTCTTCAAGGCATTTTTCAATTTCCTTATCGGCGTAGTTTGCGCTGGTGAGCCAGCAGGTGCCATAACCTAGGTCTATCGCCTTTAGTGTAAAGTTTTCTATAGCAGCCCCGAGACTTTGCATACCGGGGTTCTTTTCATGTATGAGCTTGTTTATTTCGGCTTGGTCGTATTCTGCAAACGTCATTTCGTTGTAACCGGACGGTTTGTATTCTCTGCTGTATATAACCGTTAAAATATCGCAGTTTAGGAAGAAGAGTGTGAAGTTTCTGAAGAATTTCCTGAACGTATCCGCCTTTTGAGAGTCCTTCTTCTCCATCTGTTTAGCTATCTCTTCATTTTTTACACCTATGGCGTCTGCGATCTTTTGTATGATTTCCTTATTTTTAATGGCTACGAAATGCCAGTTTTGAATGTTCTTGCCGGACGGAGCTGAGTGGGCGGCTTCTATAATCTTTATGATATCTTCGGTTTTTACAGGTTCACCGGTGTATTTTCTGATGCTCTGTCTTTTCGATAAAATGTTATCTAACTCCATTTTTCTCCTCCTTTATGTATAAGTGCAGTCATTGAGATACAGTCTCAAATTATGTTATAATTATACACGTTAAGTTAGCATTATACAAGGGATAGGAGGTTTGTAATGCAAACAGTTAAATCTAAAACATTTGTCTTAACTCTGACAGCGGTATTGATGGCGTTGGAGGTTGTTCTTACAACATTATCATTCCCGATAGTCGCCACACAGGGTTACATTCATTTGGGTGACAGCATAATATTTTTATCCGTATTTTTAATACCTGAAGCCTATGCGATTGTGGCTATACCACTTGGAGCGGCTCTGGCAGATGCTATTTTAGGTGTTGCATTCTGGTCTCCTTGGACTTTCGTAATAAAAGGACTCATGGTAATAGTTATCGCATTTATAGCACATAAAAACCAAGGTAAAAACGCTAAGAAAATAGTGGAGATAGCGTCTATGGTTGCATCCGGTGCGGTTATGGTAGCGGGTTACTACATTGCAGAATGCGTAATTGCAGGAAATGTTACGGTAGGCTTGGTTGCAATCCCATGGAACATCGTTCAGATGGTAGTGGGCATCGTGATTGCGCAGGTTGTTTTAGGACAGCTTTCGAAATTCAGCTTTACTAAGCACATTGTAAGGAACAGAGACGCTTTTATAGATAATAAATAACATATGGATAAAGATTTAGACAGGATAGTAAAAAAATCAAATTACGTTGTTTTCTTCGGAGGAGCAGGGGTTTCCACAGAAAGTGGAATCCCTGACTTCAGGTCTTCTGACGGACTGTACAATGTTTTGAATGAATACAAGGCTCCTCCTGAGAAAATAATTTCTCATAGTTTTTTTGTGGCGGATACGAACACTTTTTTCGATTATTATAAAAAGCACATGGTATACAGGGATGCAATGCCGGGAGCTGCGCATCTTAAGCTTGCTGAGCTTGAAAAGGACGGAAAACTTAAGGCTGTTATAACGCAAAACATAGACGGTTTACATCAGCTTGCAGGAAGTAAAAACGTAATTGAGCTACATGGAAGTATACTCAGAAATACCTGTATGAAATGCGGAGCAAAGTACAGCTTGGATTACATAATGGATGAACAAAACTGTGATGAGAAGGTACCGAAATGCTCTGACGATGCTTGCAGAGGTATAGTAAAGCCCGATGTTGTTTTATATGAAGAAGGGCTCGATACTGATGTGATTACGGAAGCTGTTAACCAAATTTCAAATGCGGATCTTTTGATAGTTGGCGGTACATCACTCGTTGTAAATCCCGCCGCTTCTTTGATTCAATATTTTAAAGGTGATGAGCTTGTGCTTATAAATAAAGATGAAACGCCTTATGATTTTAAGGCTACAAAGATATATAGAAAACCTATAGGCGAAGTGCTTTGTTAAATTAAGGAGGTAGATCAACTGAATATTTTATTGGCGAATGATGACGGGATAAATGCGAAGGGACTTAGAGCGCTTGCAGACGAAATTTCTACGATAGCGGATGTATACGTAGTTGCGCCGGACGGTGAAAGAAGTGCTATGGGGCACTGCATCAGTTGCAGGGATAAGATATATCTTGAAAGTCAAGATTTCCCCGGAGCCGTTATGGCATATAAATGTTCAGGTACCCCTGCAGACTGCGTTAAATTAGGAATAGATTTTTTAGGTGATATGGATATAGAAATGGATTTTGTAGTTACCGGTATAAACCATGGAGGAAATTTAGGTACGGATACACATTATTCAGGTACGGTATCTGCAGCGCTTGAGGGCGTTATGAATAAAGTTTCATCTATTGCGGTATCCGTTGTTTCTCATGAAGCACATTTTTTTGACTATCCTGCCAAGCTTGCCAAAGATGCCGTGCTTGGAAGGTTTGGAAGTATACCGAATGACAGGATGCTAAATATCAACGTTCCGGACAAACCCGAAGCTGAGATAAAGGGTATAAAGTTTACCAAACTTGGAAGAAGGGGCTATGTAGACATCTTTAAGAGACTTCCCGATGAAAACGGTAAGTTCTGTTATACGTACAGCGGTAATCCACGCCACTACGGTACCTGTGATGATGAAGTCGACGTACCGGCTTTTGAAATGGGTTACGTTACCGTTACCCCTATGGGGCTTGATTTTACAGACCACGAGATGCTAAGTGATATTAATAAAAAGTTAACTCATGCTTAAAGGAGAATAGTTTTGAACCAAAAGGATACTGTAGTTGTAAGCATAGATTTCCAGGAACGATTGGTTCCTGCGATGGTTGATCCAAAGCCTATGATTGACGAAGCCGTGAAACTTCTTAAGGGAGCAAATATCTTAGGGATCCCTGTGCTTTTTACCCAGCAATATACAAGAGGTCTTGGAGAGACGGTTCCTGAGATTAAGGATGTTTGCCCCGAATTTTCGTATATTGAAAAGCAAAGCTTCAGCGTGGCAGGGGCAAAGGAGTTTTGTGATCGATTGGATAAGATCAAACCTAAAAATATAATAATAATAGGAATAGAAACGCATATTTGTGTGCTTCAAAGCGCTTTAGATCTACTTTATGAAGGTTTCAATGTATTAGTGGCAGCGGACTGCGTCTCGTCTCGAAAGAAGTTTGACAAGGAAGTAGCGCTGGACAGGTTACAAGCGAAGGGGGTAGAGTTGCTCACTGTGGAGGCTGCATTATTTCAGCTCTTGAGTTCTATGGAAAACCCTGATTTTAGAAAAATATCCAAATTGATTAAATAAATGACAGTAAACGTCCATGTATTGGACGTTTTTTTGTTTTTTTATCATATTTTTTTGCTACAATGTGTTCAAGAGGATGTTGTTGATAAAATTTAAGGAGGCTCGGTATGAGAAAAGTAGTAATTGCAAGTGCGGCACGTACTCCAATAGGTAATTTCGGAGGTAGTTTAAAATCGGTGCCGGCAAAAACATTAGGGGCTGTTGCCTGCGAAGAAGCCATAAAGAGAGCAGGTATAAAGAAGGACGACATAGATGAAGTAATTATGGGTAATGTACTTCAGGGAGGTCTTGGGCAAAATGTTGCAAGACAGGTTGCTATGGAAGCCGGAATTCCTAAAGAAGTTCCATCGATGACACTGAATAAAGTTTGCGGTTCGGGGCTTAGAGTTGTATCGCTGGCAGCTCAAATCATAAAGGCGGGCGATGCTGAAATAATTCTTGCAGGCGGTACGGAGAACATGTCGCAGGCACCGTACATCTTGGATAAAGCAAGATGGGGAGCAAGGATGGGCGATTTTAAGGCTGTTGATATGATGGTTCATGATGGTCTTACAGATGTATTTAATAAATACCATATGGGCATTACGGCTGAAAACATTGTAGATCAATGGAAGCTTACACGTGAACAACTCGACGAATTTTCTGCAAATTCGCAAAAAAAGGCTGTAGAAGCCATAAAGAGCGGTGCATTTAAGGATGAAATAGTACCTGTGAATATTCCTCAAAGGAAGGGAGATCCTATAGTATTTGATACTGATGAATTCCCTATAGAAGGTGTAACGGCAGAGAGCCTGGGGAAATTAAAGCCGGCGTTTAAAAAAGAAGGAGCGGTAACAGCAGGCAATGCGTCAGGAATTAACGATTCAGCAGCAGCAGTGGTAGTTATGAGCGAAGATATGGCAAAGAAGCTGGGAATTACGCCTTTAGCTACTATAGTTTCATATGCTTCCGCAGGAGTGGCGCCTGAAATAATGGGAATAGGTCCTGTGCCGTCTACTAAGAAAGCATTGGAAAAGGCGGGCATGTCCATAGACGACATGGATCTTATCGAAGCGAATGAAGCGTTTGCAGCGCAGTCTGTAGCGGTGGGCAATGACCTTGGTATAGATACATCTAAGCTTAACGTAAACGGCGGAGCTATCGCTCTTGGACATCCTATAGGAGCTTCAGGTTGCAGAATCTTAGTTACACTTCTTTATGCTATGAAGAGTAGAGATGCCCATAAGGGACTTGCAACGCTATGTATAGGCGGAGGTCAGGGTACTGCTCTTATAGTAGAGAGATAACGATAGGTAAAACTGTTTATAGTAGTGTTACTGTGAGAGGGGCATTTGTTGCCCCTCTTTTTGAAGTTATATCGCAAAATTTACGTCATATACTTGCCTATGGCAAGTGGCTAAGAGAGACGATAAACAAGTAAAAAATCAGTACAATATAGATAGTAGAAATAAGTCCTAGTGAGCTATGTGGTTTAAGGACTTATTTTATTTATACGTGGATTTTAGTAAAGAAGTGGAGGTTGATAAATGAGGTATGGGTATATTCGTGTATCTACAAAGGAACAAAATATTGACAGGCAATTAACGGCGATATTAAAAGAAAACGTCGATACAAAAAATATATTTATCGACAAGGCCAGCGGGAAGGATTTTAACAGGAAGCAGTATAGAAAGCTTATAAGAAAATTGAAAGAAGGAGATGAACTTTATATAAAGTCCATCGATAGGCTTGGTAGAAATTATGATGAAATAATTAAGGAATGGAACTTAATCAACAAAGAAAAAAGTGTAGAAATAATAGTTTTGGATTTTCCGTTGTTAGATACGAGGGCTAAGGTAAGCGGTATAACGGGCAGATTTCTTTCCGATATTGTGCTACAGATATTATCTTATGTAGCGCAGATCGAAAGAGAGAATATTCATCAGCGACAGATGGAGGGCATACGGGAAGCTAAAAAGAAAGGGATTAAGTTTGGCAGAAACCAAATTGAAATACCTGAAAAATTCGACAATATAGCGAAAAGATGGATAAGAAAAGAACTTAGTTTAAGAGCCGGAGCGGCAATTTTAAAGATAAGTCACACCACCTTTAATAAATGGCTGAGTGTAAAAGGTTATAACAGACAAGAAACCTAGAGCATAATGCAGATTTGATATGGAAATCAACAAAATAAAATGATTATGAAAGTTGTCAAAAAACCTAGACTTTAATTTACAGCTAATTGTTTTAAGTTTGAAAACTATAGTGACCTCCTTTCAAAACGCCTCTACCGTTGAAATAACTTTTCTATCATTATAAACGAATTGTAAAACAAAGTCTATTATTATTAACAATATAGTCATGTTTCTATTGACAATTAATACCTGGATTATCTTGTAAAAAAAGGGGGGGATAAAATGAATAAGCAGATATTAAAAAAATGGTTAACACCATTTCTCTTGATGTTTATAATGTTTTTAGGGATGTTGATATCAAGCAAAAACGTTTTAGCAGAAAACAAAAATGTAGATGTGAATATTACAAATTTGTCCATAACTAATCAAGAAGGCAATATACCACCTGAGGGTTTTTTCTCAAATTCACTCTTTAAACTCACTGCAGACTGGGATGCTTCAAAATACGGGAATACACTTCGCGAAGGCGATTATTTTGAGTTACAACTACCGGATAAATTTAAATTTCCGGAAAGTTCGGCAGACTGCAATTTTAATTTGTTTACAAAAGGCGGAGATGTAATCGCAAGGGCTCATGTTACACCTACTCTTCCGGGAGGAGGTAGGGTCAGGGTTACCTTTACAGACTATGTTAATGACAAGTATGACATTAAGGGGCAACTGTATCTTATGGCAAATTGGAACCAGGTATCATATCCGATTGTACAGGAAGGAGAACATGATATAGTCATAGGCTCATTTCACAAGCATGTTGTAATTAAACCGGGTTCTCCAAAGCCTCCGTCCAGCATAATTTTTACTAAGTATTCAGGACAAACATTATCACCGGAAGGCCATGCAAGATGGGTTATGGAAATAAATACAAAGCTCGCTAACCTGACTAATGTTGTCCTAAAGGATCGGTTGTCCGTAGAACCTCCGGGGAGCATGGATGGAATCATGTACATAGCTGACAGTTTTGAATTGCATGATCTGGTGATGGAAAACGGGAATTGGCAGAGGAAGAATGCGAGGAATGTAAGTGATCAGGTAGTTCTTTCGCCTGACAAGAGATCCTTTAGTTATAACTTGGGGAATGTAAACGGGAAAGCGTATGCACTCACTTATAGAACTACCTATAGAGATGGACTTAAACTAATAAACAATGCGGAGCTGACGAGCCAATCAACAACTAAAATAGTGACGAATTATTTTGTGCAAACAAAATCCGGCGGAACAGGTCAAGGTAAAAAGTATCAGAGAATCGATATCGAAGTTAGAAAGGTATGGAAGGATAAAAACAACTATGACGGAAAACGCCCAATAAGCATTAGGGTCAAGTTGTTTGCAGATGGCAAAGATACCGGAAAGTCATTGATTTTATCCGCTGCTAATAATTGGAGAGGGAAATTTACAAACCTTCAAAAAAATACTATGAGCGGAAAACTGATAAAATACACCGTAAAGGAAAGTCCGAGTGCAAGCGGTTATACTACATCTATAAATGGAAATGCCGAGGTAGGGTTTATTATTACCAATGTAAGGAAGCCGTATAAGCCACCTAAGCCAAATCCGCCGCCTAAAACACCTAATAAACCTGCATCTACTACACCACAAACGGGAGATAAGAGAAACCTATCTATATATTTATTTATGCTACTTGCTTCAGGGGCGCTACTACTGGCAAATGCAGCACGTAAAAGACACATTAAATAGATTTGACTAAGAAGCATTTAATTTTAATGAACCACCTACTAATAGAATGTTTCAAGTAGATTGGTTTAATAAATGGGTATGGTCTTAAAGTTTATAAGACGGTACTCATTTTTTTTATTTGGATTATTTTCATTTGTGGCATACTAGAGCAACATCATTTTTTGCTTAAAGCCATAGGATGATTTTTACGGAAACGTATTGAGATATATTATAAAATTCGGTAAACTAGTAAATATAGTTTTACAAAGAAGAAAACATTACATTCGGTGAGCTTAAGAAACAAGCTCAATCAGTTATAATTTTTGGTTATTAATAAGAGGAGCTTATGGATACATCTATTTTAAAAATGCTTGATAGGGCGAGTGAAAAATATACCGGCAAGGTAGTATATCGTGACGGTGAAGAAAACATTACATTCGGTGAGCTTAAGAAACAAGCTCAAGCTGTAGGCTCGTGGATAGCCAAAAAACTTCCGCCTGAAAGTCCTGTATCGGTTTTGGCAGGAAGAAACATCATAACTCCCGTTTGTTATTTAGGGATAGTACAGGCAGGTTGCTTTTATGCTCCTATGGATCTAACGATGCCTGCTTCAAGGCTAAATCAAATTTTGAGTGTCGTAGATTCTAAGGTAATGCTTGTGTCTAAAGAAAACTTGGAGCTTGCAAAGTCTTTGGAATATAAGGGCGAAATAGTCGTTATAGAAGATATATTGGATACACAAATAGATGAAGACTTGCTTGAATCCGCACAGAAGAACTTAACGGAATATTCTCCTTTGTATGTTATATTCACATCGGGATCGTCAGGCATACCTAAGGGAGTAATCACATCTCATAATTCGCTCATGTGCTACCTTGATGCGCTTAACGAAGTGATTGAGCTAAATGATGAAGATATATTGGCAAACCAGTCTCCACTTGATTATATTGCAGCTGTTAGAGATATTTATCTGCCGCTTATGAGCGGAGCTGAAACCGTAATAGTTCCTAAAAACGAATTTGCAATGGGGGGCAGGTTATTTGATGTTTTAAATAAATACAAGGTAACCACGATATGTTGGAGTGCTGCAGGCATGGAGGTTCCTGCAAAGCTCGGTGCTTTCGATGAGGCGGTACCTGAATATTTAACCAAGATAGTATTCTCAGGTTCGGTGCTACCTGGTAAATATCTTAAAATATGGCAGGATAATTTGCCAAACGCCATGTTTGTAAACCAATACGGGCCTACTGAAACCACTGCATCCTGCACCTATCACGTAGTAAATGAAAAAGCTACTGAAGAAACAGTGCTATCAATAGGAAAGCCATACAAACACTATAAAATATTATTGCTTAGTGAAGATAATAAAGCTGTTTCAAAAGGTGAAGTGGGCGAAATTTGTGTATCGGGGCCTTGTCTTGCTTTAGGCTATTATGGAGATGCTGAGAGAACTTCCGAGGCGTTTATTCAAAATCCTTTAAATAAAAATTACAGGGAGCTCATCTATAAAACGGGAGATTTGGGTAGGATAGAAGAAGACGGCAACCTGACCTTCCTTGGAAGAAAGGACAGACAGATAAAGCACATGGGACATAGGATAGAGCTTGCAGAGCTTGAACTCACAGCCTTAAAGCTTGATGGTATAGAAGAGTGCTGCGTTCTATATGATGCTGATAAAAAACAAATTTACATGTTCGTGATTGGAGATAACGAACCGAGAGATGTGGTTTTGCATTTCAGAAAAGAGATGCCACCTTTTATGGTGCCTAGAAAAGTCATCAAACTCGAAGAAATGCCGAGACTTCCGAATAGTAAAATAGATATGCAAGAGTTGAAAAGTTACTTTAAATAATATAGAATAGATAGGGTTAAATTCAAAAGAAGTAACCAAGGTGTGCAAAGGAGATAATTATGAACAATGAAGTGCTTGAGATTTTATCGGATTTACGTCCGGATGTTAATTTTAAAGAAGAAAAAGCTTTGGTGGGTGATGGAATTCTAGATTCTATCGATATCATTTCCATAGTTAGAGAACTTGACGAAGAATTCGACATTACCATAAAACCGGCCGACCTTATACCTGAGAATTTCAATTCTGCTGAAGCGATTTCAAAGCTTGTAGAAAAATTAATGGAGGATTAATGGCTGTAGATATAAACAAAATTTGCAATGAGGTAATTTCGCCTTCATACATATTCTCAGAGGAAGAATTTGCTTCGAGGGCGGCCTTAGTTAGGGAAAGCTTCGGAGAGGATGTGAATCTTTGCTTTTCAATCAAGGCAAACCCTTTTTTACTTGGAATAATGCCGGATCAAATCTCTAAAGTCGAGGTTTGCAGTCCGGGAGAGCTCGATGTATGCAAGAGACTTAAGTTGCCTCCTGAAATGATTATTTTTTCAGGTGTCAATAAATCAAAGGAAGAGATACGTGTTGCACTTGAATATGGAGTCAGAAATATAACCGCAGAGAGCAAAAAACACGTAGATTACATAAATTCAGTAGCGACGGATATGAATATAACATGCGATCTGCTCCTCAGGCTTTCAGATGAAAGCCAGTTCGGAATAGATGGCGATGAGCTCTTAGGTTACATAAAAAACAGGGATGAGTATAAGGGCTTTAAAATTGCCGGACTACATTATTTTACAGGAACACAGAAGAGAAGACCGTCTGCTATAATGAAGGAAATTGACAAGTTCATGGCATATATAGATAGAGTAGAGGCAGATGCGAATTTCAATATAGAAAGAATAGAATATGGAACGGGGCTTGCCGTTGACTATTTCAGCAAAGATGCATTGAATGAAGAGACGGCAAGAATCAAAGAGATTGCGCCTAAGATAAAAGAACTTTCAAAGAAGGCGGATCTCACTGTTGAAATGGGCAGATTTTTTTCAGCGCCATGCGGATACTATGTCACGGAAGTGATGGATACAAAGGTTAATGACGGTGTGCATTATGCGATAGTTGACGGAGGAATTCATCAACTAAAATATGACGGACAAACTCAAGGAATGCAGATCCCTGAGATAACCCATATAAAGAATTCGCAAAGCTGCGATGAAGTGGGAAGCGGTACCAATAAATGGACACTCTGCGGCAGTCTTTGCACTACGGCTGACGTAATCGCAAGGAGTGTAGAATTTACTGATCTTAATTGCAAAGATCTGTTGGTTTTCCATAGAACCGGTGCTTATTCAATGGATGAAGGGATTTCGCTCCTTTTAAGTAGAGACATGCCTTCCATATATATTTTAGACAAAGCAAATCAGCTGAATAAAGTTAGAAGTAGGGTGGATACCTATAAGTATCATGTTCCTGATAATATGTAAGTTACAGCAAGGATAGGTTAGAAAGAAGAGTATGACATACACATCATTCATGTTTGCGGTGTTTGCCTTAGTAACAATTGCAGTATATTATCTGATGCCTAATAAGAAATATCAGTGGGCGGTACTTTTGGTAGCCAGCTTGACATTTTATTTATATAACAGCTACAGGTTTGTATTTTACATAGCTTGCACTGCAATTACGATATACTTTGCGGCAAAGTATATCGAAGATTATGCAAAAAATACGAAGGCGATGGCAAAGCAAAAGAAGGTGGAGCTGTCACGTGATGAAATAAAGTCGTTTAAAAAGGAGCGAAAGAAAAAGGAAAAACACCTTCTCGCTCTTGTTTTGGTTTTAAACTTCGGTATTCTTTTTCTCCTCAAGTATTATAATTTTATGGTAGGAGGACTTTTTGAATTATTTGGATTTTCAAAGAGCGAAACCCCTTTTATAAAGCTTTTTTTACCCTTAGGAATCTCATTTTATACATTCCAGGCTACGGGGTATTTGATAGATGTATATAGGGGACTTGTAAAGGCGGAAAGAAATTTCTTTAAATTTGCGCTATTTGTTTCATTTTTTCCTCAAATTATTCAAGGGCCCATCAGCGAATATGAGCAGCTTGGTCTTCAGCTTACAAAAGAACATAAGCCTGAGTGGATGAGATTTAAAATGGGTTGCCAACTCATTCTTTGGGGACTCTTTAAAAAACTTATCATAGCCGACAGAGCTATCTATTTTATTCAAAAGTGCACGGGAAATTACACCCGATATAACGGACTTATAGTATTGTTTGCAGGACTTATATATGCTGTTCAGCTTTATACGGATTTTTCAGGAGGAATAGATATTTCAAGAGGTATTGCCAAAATTTTGGGCATTGATATGATCGATAATTTCAGAAGACCTTATTTTTCAAAATCTTTGGGTGAATATTGGAGAAGGTGGCACATAAGTCTCGGAGCATGGATGAAAAAGTATGTATTTTACAGCTTAGCAATGTCCAATGCGTTTATAAAATTAAGTAATAAGCTTAAAAGAGATGGCGATGAGCTTTCTCCTGCAAGGGCTCACCTTGTGAAAACCCTTCCTTCGGCGCTTGCAATATTTATTGTATTTATGTTTGTAGGTCTTTGGCATGGAGCCAATTCAAAATATGTTGGTTTCGGTGCTTGGAACGGGGCGGTCCTTATGCTATCCATGCTCTTAAAACCGGCATTGCTGCGCCTTGGGAAATTTTTCTATATGAATGATAATTTTTTATGGAACCTGTTTAGAATGCTTCGAACGTTCATACTTGTTCTGATAGGTTATTATTTTGATATAGCAAAGGATTTCAGCTCCGCAATAGATATGATGATAAGGTCCGTGTCAGGATGGAATTTTGCACTTGCAATGAAGCAGCTCCCTTCGATGTTGCCGCAGATTCAAGATCATTTGATACTGTTTTGTGCGTGTATAATATTGTTAGTATGCAGCATTTTGCAGGAGAGAAAAGATGCAGAATCTCCGGGAGAGTTGACGAAGTCACATAGCATAGTACTTCAGTGGATCGTTATCATGGTAGGAATTTTGTTGGTTGCTATATTTGGAATTTACGGTCCGAGTGCAGATCCTGCAGACTTTGTATACATGCAATTTTAGAAGAGTGATAGGTTTAGGGGTTGTCTTAATGAATAAGAAATATATAAAGAGGATAATAGGGATAATCTTACTGGCGGCAGTGCTGGTTGCATCGTTCTTCCCGCTTCAAGAATATTTTTCCAACAGAATAACCCACAACCAAGTGAGAATTAAGGGGTTTTATTTGGAAAAGAAAAATTCCTTGGATGTAATAGTCATGGGTTCAAGCGAAGTGTACTATGGGTATTATGCAAATGAAACTTATAAAAACACAAAGATAACAAGTTATCCTTTTGCGTTTGAGCACAATCCCGTTTCCCTTTGGAAGTACGAACTTAAGGAGATATTAAAGAATCAAAAGCCAAAGCTTCTCGTGATAGAAGCGAACGGTGCTGGTTATGGAAACATACCGAAAGCAGGAAAACCGAAGGTGAAAAGCGATGTGAAAAATAACATTAAAGGCAAGTATAAATTGTATTCCCAGCTTCCAATCAGCATCCTCGAAAGTAGCATGCCGGATTCTGAGAACAAGAGACAGATGCTACGGGATTTAGCCTTTGCTCGTAAAAAAAGGAAACTTGATCGCTATGTACCGTTTTTGAAATACCACGGTCAGTTCTACGACAATATGAGCTGTGATTTATCAGATATGGAGAAAAGGGGATATTCTCCACTCAAAGGCGTTTTTTCAAGGGTGAGCGCCCATAAACAGCATAAAGAAAAAATACTTCCGCCGAATACAAAACCGGGATTATTGGATCCGTTGGTAATAAGACATTTAAAGAAATTCATCAAACTGGCTAAACGCATGGGTGTTAAAAAAATCCTGTTCGTAAGATTCCCGCACAAAGTTACGGATAAAAAAGGTGTAGACAAGGTGCGAAAGTATTTGAGGGTTAAAAAAATCGTAGAAGCCGCAGGCTGTGATTATGCTGATTTTACCTTCCTCAGGGATGAAATAGGCATTTCGGCTAAACGCGATTTTGTCGATAGAGAACATTTAAATGCAAACGGCGCACGAAAGTTTACAGCGTTTTTAAGTAAATATATAAAAGCTAAATATAAACTCAAAGCGACTAAATTATCTGCTGATGAGAAAAAGAGGTGGGATGAAGGTGTCAAATATATTGATGCCTACTATAAATATTATAACGATTATCAAAGGAAATACGATTTTCTGCGGATACTTCACAAAACCTTCCCTGAAAGCACATCTCTCTTAGATACGCTTAAAGAATACATGAAGAAATAGATTATCATTTCCGGTTTGGAAAGTTCAGAAAAAACTTCATTTAATCTATTGACTTTAATATGAGTTTTTGATAAACTGTGCATTGTGCTTAGGGATGTGATTCGATTTTAACGAAAACGCTTGTAAGTTACGATGATTTTTAAATTTGCGCGTGTGGTGGAATTGGCAGACACGCTAGATTTAGGTTCTAGTGGGAGACCGTGGGGGTTCAAGTCCCTCCACGCGCACCAATTATTTTAAAAAGATTTTATTCAATATGGTTTATTTTTGTTAGTATACCGATAAGGCATTTATTGATAAGGAGAACGTCATGAAGAAAATATTGTCCATTTTTTTAGCAATTATGGTTGTATTTACGCTTACAGGATGTAAGGGACTCAAAGGCTATCAGGAATTCAAGGAGAGCGAGGAAGCAAAGTCATTAAAAACGCCTACAGAGGTAACCGATTATTTTCTTAAATCCATGCAGGGAAACTTCAATGCTAACGCTATGAAGAGGGTGTACGCAGGAAAGATAGAAGGCATCGATATAGAAAGAGCCATAATGGAAAATAGCGATGACAAAAAGGATAACGCTGAAACCGCTATGAGCAAGTTGATATTACATAAACTCTTTGATTTTAAATATAAGATTCAATCGGAAAAAATCAAAGGCAAGAAGGCAACTGTAAAGGTAAACTGGGAAACTTATAATTTCGATAAAATTTTAGGTTCAGCCAACATCGACAAGGCAAAGAATGAAGATGAAGGCATGAAGCTAATTAAGAAAAAAATATCGGAGGCTCGCCCAAATAAAAAGCTCACCATAGAATTCACTTTAAGCAAGAAGAATAACAGTTGGATTGTGGATGATTTAAATAAGAACGAAAAATTCTTTAAAGCATTGACAGGATATCAATAGAGAGCATAAGAGCTTTTTGCGATATTATATGAAATGTGTTTGTAGTCTTGCCGGCGTGATGGAATTGGTAGACGTGCGGGATTCAAAATCCCGTGGTGCTTGCACCGTATGAGTTCGACTCTCATCGCCGGCACCAGATTTTTTTGTATATAGGAGGATGCGATGAACAACGAGATGATGAAAAGTGTACTTATGATAGCTGTTTTTTTTGCAATCATTTACTTTTTAATGATAAGACCACAAAAGAAGAGAGAAAAAGCTGTAAAGACGATGAGAGACACCTTGCAGGTGGGCGATGAGGTTATTACGATAGGTGGATTTATAGGAAAAATCATGTCCGTTAAAGGTGATACCTTGGTAATAAGCATTGGAGCCGATAAGAATAAATTGGAAATAATGAAGTGGGGTGTATCCAAGCTTGCTAAGGATGAGTTTGAGCCTGCTGTACCTAAAAGCAATAGGTTTAAAAGAGCAAGTGCAGCTGTTAAACCTGCATCCAGAGGCGATGAAGCTGAAAAAACTTCTGATGCGGACGGCGAAACTGAAAACGCAAAACCATCCAGAGTAAAAAAACTAAATTAAAAGTTATCGTCGTTACCGGGAATTCGAGGTATATGGAATGAATATAAATGGCAAAAGAATTATTTCAATCTTAATAATCCTGCTAATAGCATTTGGATTTTATTCAATGTTCAATGGAGTGGGTGGATCAAAACCGCTTAAGGATAAGGTTAACCTGGGGCTTGACATCAAGGGCGGTGCCTATGTTTTGATGGAAGCACAAACCGATAAAAAGGGTGCAGAGCTTAAAAAACTTATGGATCAGACGCAGGCTGTAATTGAAAAGCGTGTTAATGCTCTTGGTCTATCAGAACCTACAATAACGATAGAAGGTGAAAAGAGACTTAGAATAGAGATGCCGGGCGCCGAAAACACCGATGATGCCATCAAAAAAATAGGTAAAACAGCGCAGCTTAAGTTCTTACTTGCGGATGAATCCGAGGTGCTCACGGGTAAGGACGTAAAGAATGCAAGTACGGAAGTAGACCAAAACAATGGTGGATACTTGGTAAACCTTGAATTTACCGACAAAGGAGCAAAATTATTTGAAGAAGGAACGAAGGAAGCTATATCAAAGGCACATAAACCTAAAGATTCAAACCTTCAAAGCGATGTCATAATTATTAAACTCGATGACAAAGTCATCTCTTCACCTCAGGTGCAGGGAGTAATTTCAGGCGGAACATGCCAGATAACGAGCGGAAAGGGCGGATTCAGAAAATCTGAAGCTACGGAATTATCCGCTCTTATAAGAGGTGGTGCGCTACCTGTAGCCATGAAGGAAGTGAGTTCTTCTCAGCAGGATGCGACCATCGGATACAACGCATTTGAAAAGAGCGTTAAAGCCGGAATAATAGGTGTAATATTAATTTTTATACTTATGGTACTGCTATATAGGGTTATGGGACTTGTAGCAAATTTAGCATTACTTGCGTACATTGTAATACTTGTAGCTGTTATGGCTCTCATGGGAAGTACACTTACGCTCCCGGGTATTGCAGGTATAGTCTTATCCATAGGTATGGCCGTAGATGCTAACGTAATTATATTTACAAGGATAAGAGAAGAGCTTTCTGCAGGAGGCGCAATTAGACCGTCCTGTGAAAACGGCTTCAAAAACTCCATGAGTACGATAATAGACTCGCAGATTACGACGTTTATAGCTGCTGTGGTGCTTTATCAATTAGGAACAAGTCTTGTAAAGGGCTTTGCATGGACTCTAATGATCGGTATTGCTGCAAGTATACTTACCGCCGTAATACTTACAAGATTGTTTATGACGGTACTCTCACACAGCAATATTTTTGCGGACAAGAAATTCTTCGGAGTAAAGAAGGATAATAAAATTTCATTTGAATTAAATACAAACATAAACTTTATGAAGATAAGGAAGATAGCGTATATAATTTCTATAGTTGTATTTCTAATAGGTGGTGGTATTTTCATAGCAAGAGGATATAACTACGGTATAGATTTTACCGGTGGAACCATGATGCATGTAGACATGCATAAGGTTGTAGACCAGGATAAGCTTAAAAGTTTCCTTAAAAAGAATGACGTTGCAGGAGAGGTTATCTATGCGGGTAAGGCGAATAAAGAGGTAATAGTAAGGACAAGGAAGCATCTTGATAGAGCTTCCAGAGAAAAACTTCTTGAAGCCATGCATAAGGAATACAAGATTGACAAGAAGAAGGACATAAAGGAATTTAACGATTTCGGACCATCCATAGGAAAGTTGTTGAGGCAAAATGCAATTAAAGCGCTTGCTATAGCCGCTGTTCTCATGCTTGTATACATTAGGATAAGATTTAGGAAGTGGCGCTTTGGCGGGGCTGCATTGATAGGTGTAATACACGATGTGCTTATAATGCTTGCGTTCTATTCGATTTTCTATTACGAAATAAGCAATCCGTTTATTGCGGCCATACTTACGGTATTCGGATATTCCATTAATGATACGATAGTAATCTTTGATAGAATCAGGGAAAACAATAAATACCTTAAAAAAGGTGCAGTTGCAGATGTTATAAACAAGAGCATAAACTCCACTTTGAGCAGAAGTATAGTAACTTCGCTTACAACCATGATCGTAATGGTGCCGCTACTCATATTTACAAGTGATGTTATAAGATCATTTACAATTCCTCTTATGATAGGTGTTGCAACAGGTACATATTCATCGGTGTTTATCTGCGGATCTCTGTATTATGATTTCACTAATTTGTTTACAGGCAAGGGAGGTAAAGGCGGAGATACAGGTAAAGCATCCGGCAAGAAAAAGAATAAGAAAAAAGATGTTTCTAAGGCAAAGCTTGATGATGGAGCAGTAGTGTAGCTCTATGAAGGTAAGAAATGGAAGATGCGAAAACCAAATTTTTAAAAGAAATAAAAGCTATTAAGTCGTATGACCTTGAAAAACTTGGTGAGGCCTATGATGTAGCTTACAAGCAGCATAATGGTCAAAAAAGGAAGTCCGGAGAACCGTATATTATCCACCCCGAGGCGGTAGCGAAAATTCTCGCAGAACTTGGAATGGATGAAGATACGCTCATAGCCGGGCTTCTTCATGACGTTATAGAAGATACCGATTTTACCCCTGAGATGGTAGAAGAAAAATTCGGATCCGATGTAAGACATCTTGTAGAAGGCGTCACTAAACTTGGAACGCTTGTATTTGAAACCAAGGAAGAAGTACAGGCGGAAAATATGCGAAAGATGTTTCTTGCCATGAGTAAAGATATAAGAGTGCTCATAATCAAGCTTGCCGATAGGCTCCATAATCTTAGAACGATAAATTATATGTCGCAGGATAAGATCAAACTCAAGTGCCAGGAAACTCTAGACATATATGCGCCACTTGCCAGCAGACTTGGAATATATTCGATTAAATTTGAACTTGAAGATATAGCGCTGAAATGTCTTCATCCTGAAACCTACGAAGAGCTTAAGAAAAATGTAAACGAGAAGAAAACGGAGCGTGAAAAAGCCATCAAGGATGTTATAAGCGAGGTGGAAAGAGCTCTAAAACCTCTCGGAATCGAATATACAATCTATGGAAGAAGCAAGCATTTTTACAGCATATATAAGAAAATGCAGCATCAAAAGAAGTCTCTGGATGAAATTTTCGATCTTACGGCAATAAGGATCATTGTAAATGAAAAATCTGATTGTTATGCAGTTCTGGGTGTCGTACATAATATATGGACACCTATTCCCGGCAGATTTAAAGACTATATAGCTATGCCGAAGATGAATATGTATCAGTCTATTCATACCACGGTAATCGGAAGTATAGGAAGACCTTTTGAAGTTCAGATTAGAACAAAAAAAATGCACGAACTTGCTGAATATGGAATAGCTGCGCACTGGAAGTATAAGGAAGGTAAATCAAGCGCTTCGGAGGAAGCGGATGATATAAAGCTTGCCTGGTTAAGGCAGACCTTGGAATGGCAGAAGGATGTTGTAGATTCTAAAGAGTTTATGGATACCCTTAAAATAGACCTCTTTACCAGACAGGTATTCGTTTTTACGCCTAAGGGAGATGTCATAGAATTGCCGGCAGGCGCTACTCCTCTTGATTTTGCTTTTAAAATACACACACAGATAGGCTGTAAATGTGTGGGCGCTAAGGTAAACGGCAAAATGGTAACGATAGATCACGTGCTGAATAACGGCGATATTGTGGATATAATCACCTCGGCAAATTCAAGCGGACCCAGCATAGACTGGTTAAATATGGCCAAAAGCAGCTCTGCAAGAAGCAAAATCAGGCAGTGGCTTAAAAGTCAAAACAAAAATGATATAATAGACAAGGGTAAAGAGGTTCTGGACAAATATGTGAGAAAGAAAGGACATGAACCTAAGGAGATACTCAAGGGAGCTTATTTGTCGAGGGCTGCTAAAAAGCTTAATTTAAGTAATGTGGATGAACTTTATTCTCAGGTTTCATATGGCGGAGCGTTTCAATCCAAGGTATACAACCTTTTACTTGAATATTATAAGGATGATCATAAAGACATAGCAGAAGAAGAACAGGAAGCTATTGAGAGTATAAAAAAGACTGAACTTTCAAAACTTAAAGAGAAGGAAAACAGAAGAAAACGAGAAAATCCCGGCATAGTTGCAGACGGCTATTCAAACCTTAAAGTCAGAATGGCAAAATGCTGTAACCCGGTACCCGGCGATGAGATATGCGGCTATGTATCCAAGGGAAGAGGAATAATGGTGCATAGAAGCGATTGTTCCAACCTTAAATATATGCTGAGCAACGATCCCAGCAGAAAGATAAATGTAAAGTGGGATTACGAAAAACTGACGCCTTCTTATCTTGCTGATATCTGCGTAATTTCTACCGATACAAAGGGAGTATTTACAGACCTTTCAAGAACATGTGAGGGAATGGATATAAAAATTGCAGGAATAAATGCAAATTCAACATCTGAAGGAATAATGCAGATGGATCTTACACTTAACCTCACGCATACTGCTCAAATGAATAAACTGATTGGAAGGCTTAAGGGTATAGAGAACGTTATAGATGTGTACAGAAAGTAGAGAATTTATGAAAATCAAGACATTTGTTACAGGCTTTTTACAGATAAACACCTATCTTGTATATGATGAAGATACGCTTGAAGGGTTTATCATCGATATCGGCAAATACCTTAAGGACATCACGGATTTCGTAAAAAAAGAAAGAATATATATTAAATATATAATAGTAACCCACGGTCACGACGACCATACGGGCGGTGTTAATGATCAGAGAAAGGATTTCCCGGATGCAAAGGTGGTTGCACACAAGGGCGATATAGATTGGTACAATGATCCAAGGCTAAACGGCAGCATAGAAATAAGCGGCAAGCCAAATACGATAAAGATAGATGAATACGTAAGCGACGGAGATACACTTACTGTAGGGAATATGAAACTCGATATCATACATACACCTGGACATACACCGGGCGGAATATGCATTTACACACCTAATGCACTGTTTTCGGGAGATACTCTCTTTTCACATTCCATAGGAAGAACGGATTTTACAGGAGGATCCTTCGAGGACATCACTCGTTCAATAAGAGAAAAGCTGTATAAGCTGCCGGATGATACCGAAGTATATCCGGGACATATGGGCACAACTACAATAGGTATCGAAAAAAAGAACAATCCGTTCGTTCCGGAACTATAACAAACATTATTTTAAATATGGAGGATAGAATTGACTAACGCACCTAAGGGCACTAAAGATCTCATGCCCAAAGAAACCGCATTATTTAGATATCTTGAAAACGAATTTTTAAAGGTAGCTTCATCGTATGGCTATAATGAAATCATGACACCTGTAATAGAATATACGGAGCTTTTCAGCAGAGGAGTGGGAAGCGGCACGGATATCGTTCAAAAGGAAATGTACACCTTCAAAGATCTTGGCGGAAGAAGTATATCATTGAGGCCTGAAGGCACAGCAGGTGTTGCACGTGCATATGTTCAGTCAGGTGAGCTGTCAAAGGCAAAACCCGTGAAGTATTCATACGTATCATCATGTTTTCGCTACGAAAAGCCGCAAAGCGGAAGACAGAGGATGTTTCATCAACTAGGCATTGAATGCTTCGGCTCTAAGGAAGTTCAGGCAGATGCTGAAGTGATAATGCTTGCGAGCGACTTTTTGAATAACATTGGCCTTAAAGAAATTACTCTAAAGATAAACAGCATAGGCTGCAACAAATGCAGAGAAAAATACAAGGAAGCCCTTGTAAAATATTATGAATCCGTAAGCGAAAATCTATGCGAAACCTGTAAGATCCGGTTAAATACGAATCCTATGAGATTACTTGACTGCAAGGAAGACGAATGCACAAAATATTCAAGCGATGCGCCAAGCATTTTGGATTTTATATGTAGCGAATGTGCAAATGATTTCAGCAAACTGCAGGAACTTTTGACAGATGCCGGAATTCAATACGAAGTGGATCCTCGAATTGTAAGAGGACTCGATTATTACAACAAAACGGCATTTGAATTTATACATGAAAATATAGGAGCCAAGGCTACCGTATGTGGAGGCGGAAGATATGATAATCTCATCAATACTCTTGCAGGAATCGAGGAGCCCGGAATAGGATTCGGCATAGGTTTGGAAAGGCTTATGCTGGCTATAGACAGCGAAAATATAGATAAATCCATTTCAACTTCACCTGAATATGTTATAATACCGGCAGGTGAAAACGTCCCATATGAAAAGATATATGCTATCGCTAAGATGCTGAGAAATTCCGGCAAAACGGTAGTGGTAGATATAATGAACAGAAATTTCAAATCGCTCATTAAATATGCCAATAAAATCAATGCAAAATATGCGTTGATACTGGGTGAAGATGAGCTTAAAAACGAAGCTGTAACGGTTAAAAACATGGCAAGTGGCGATCAAAAAACGGTTAAGATCAGCGAGCTTGTAAATTCGCAAGAGACTATATAAGAGAGCTATAAACAGAGATTAAGGAGAGGTGGATGAAGCTTATAAAAAGAAATGCGTTTGCAGGTGAAATTTCGGATGCGCATCTTGATAAAGAGGTATCTTTAAACGGTTGGGTAAGCAAGATACGAAAACTCGGAGAAATAGTTTTTTTAGACCTTAGAGACAGAACGGGAATAGTACAGGTTTTTTTTGATAAGAATATAGATGAGAACCTTTTTAAAAAGGTTAATGAACTTAAAAGCGAATATGTAATAGGTATATCAGGTAAGGTAAGAATAAGAGAAAACGAAAACCCCGATATGAAAACCGGTAAGTACGAAGTAGTGGGAAGTGATCTTGTAATCTATTCAGCTTCGGAGACACCGCCAATATATGTAAAGGATGATGATGATGTAAGTGAAGACCTGAGGCTTAAATACAGGTACCTTGATCTAAGGAAGACAAGCATGCAAAAAATCTTGGACATAAGACACGAGCTCACTAAACTTACGAGAAAGTACTTTGATGAATTAGGCTTTAGGGAAATAGAAACACCGATGCTCATAAAACCGACCCCTGAAGGTGCCAGAGATTATCTTGTTCCAAGCAGGGTACATAAAGGTTCGTTTTATGCGCTTCCTCAATCGCCTCAAATGTATAAGCAGCTTCTTATGGTATCGGGTTGTGATAGATATATACAGATAGCAAAATGTTTTAGAGATGAGGATCTAAGAGCAGACAGACAACCTGAATTTACACAGATCGATATGGAACTTTCCTTTACTGATGCGGATGAAATAATCGCCATTGAGGAAGGGTTTTTAAAGGAAGTATTCAAAAAAATCAAGGGCAAGGAAATAACTACGCCTTTCAGAAGATTCAGCTATGATGAAGCTATGGAAAGATTCGGGAGCGATAAACCGGATACAAGATTCGGCATGGAACTTCATGATATAAGTAGCTTGGTTATAAATAAAGGCTTTAACGTCTTTGACAAGGCGGTTTCGGAAGGCGGATCTGTAAGAGGAATATGTGTTAAGGGCGGCAGTGAAAAGTATTCAAGAAAGGGTATAGACAAGCTTACAGAACTTGCAAAGGATTACGGAATTTTAGGACTTGCCTGGATAAGGTATACAGAGCCTATTAAATCATCTATAGGCAAATTTTACTCGGATTCCGATCTTGAAGAGATTGCAAGGGCATTTAACGCAGAAAAGGGAGATCTCATATTACTGGCATCGGGCATAAACAAGGTGGTATTCGATTCGCTCGGATTTTTAAGAAATCACATCGCTAAGGAGCAAGATCTTATCGATAAAGATCAGATTGATCTGTTATGGGTTACGGATTTTCCTATGTTTTCCTTAGAGGATGATGGACATAAGGCTATGCACCATCCTTTTACATCTCCGAAATTAAATTCGCTTGAGGATTTAAAAGATCCTAAAAAACTTAAAGCGGATGCATATGACATCGTGCTCAACGGCAATGAAATAGGTGGCGGAAGCATAAGGATTCACGATAAGGATGTACAAAAAGAAATATTTAAGATATTAGGAATGGATGAAGAAGAAATCGAGGCAAAATTCGGATTTTTGCTGAATGCTTTTTCATATGGAGTACCTCCTCATGGAGGGCTTGCCTATGGGCTTGACAGGCTTTGCATGATACTGGCAGGTGCAAGCAGCATTAAAGATGTAATAGCTTTTCCTAAAAATCAAGCTGCCGAATGTCCACTGTCTAAAGCTCCCGATGCGGCGGATAAAGAACAGCTTACAGAACTCGGTATACAAATAAAAAAATAGAAAGTGTGCTATGCTAAATATAGGTATTTACGGAGGAAGTTTTGATCCTGTTCACTCAGGTCATGTAAACTTGGTGAGGGAGTGTCTTGAGAAGACTTTACTCGATATGGTGTATATAGTGCCAAACTACATACAGCCTTTTAAAGAGAATAAAATAGAGGTGAGTACTGAAGATAGGATCAACATGTTGGAAATCGCATTTAAAGATGTCGAGAAATCATATATTTCACATTTTGAAATAAATAGGAAGGGAATTTCATATACTTATAAAACGCTGGATTACTTTAAAGAAAAGCATAGAGGTGAAGAAATTTACTTTATATCGGGGAGCGATGCCTTTGTCAACATACATAAATATAAAAAAGGAGACTATATTTTAGCAAATTTCTCGCAGATAATAGCGCTCAGGTCGGAAGATGAAAAAAAACGTCTAAATGCGGCAATAAATGAGGCGAAAGAGAAGTACGGTACCAAGGTAATACTTATTGATAATAAGATAGTAGATGCGGCATCCAGCAATATTAAAGAAAACCTTAAAATTCACAACAAAGTTTTGCCGCTACCTGAAGGGGTGCATAAGTATATAAAAGAAAGAGGATTGTATAGGGATTAAATTTATGACAAACGACGTTGATAATCATAAAAACACATATATAGACACTGAAATAGATAAAATTCTAGCTTCTTTGGATGATCGCTGTTTTGAAAAATTTTTAAGCGATAGAGATAATGATGTGTGTAAGGAGCATAAAAAAAATATAGTAAAACATCTCACCGAATCGAGGTTTAAACACACTATAAGAGTTTCCCGCATGGCTTCCGCCTTGGCTATAGCCTATGAGGCAAATGAAGAGAATGCGATAATAGCTTCTTATTACCACGATATACAAAAGGAAAAAAGCAAAACGGAGCATGGAAGGTTTGCGGCGGAATATGCAAGTGAAAACTATGGAATAACCGATAAAGATGTGCTTGGAGCTATAACTCACCATACCATGGGAAGGCCTGCTATGACTCTTTTAGAGAAAATAGTTTTTATTGCGGATTCGATAGAGCTTGGAAGAGAATATGAAGGTGTAACCGATATACGAAAACTTGCATTTTACGATATAGATATGGCTGTATATCTTTACTATAAATACCTATTTAAAAAATTAAAAAATGAAGGCGCGAAGATAGGGCAAGCTTCTTTGAATGCAGCTGAATACTATCGAGAATTTGTGATTTCAAAATTCATGGCAAACTTTATGAGCGAGAAGATTGCTCTGGATGTAAAGATAGCTGAAACTTGTGAAAAAAATGTTTTGGCAGACTTTGCAATAATTGCAACCGGGAAAAATGCAAGGCATATGGATGCGCTTACATACCATATAAAAAATGAATCCGAAAAGTTTGAAATAAAGGACGATATAAGGGTGGAAGGAAGAGGAAGCGAATGGATAATTATGGATATTGGATTTTTGCTTATCAATATTTTCACAAATGATAAAAGAAGTTACTATAACCTTGAGAAATTATGGAACGTCGGGTTTCACGGTATAAATGACAGAAAGGACAGAGTGTATGAGTAATTCCTACAATTTTAAAGAGATTGAAGAAAAGTGGCAAAAAAAGTGGCAGGATGATAAAAGCTTCAAGGCGGAAATCGACAAAAATAAGAAAAAATACTATGTTTTAGAAATGTTTCCATATCCGTCGGGCAAACTTCACATGGGACATGTTAGAAACTATGCCATAGGTGATGCAATCGCAAGATACAAAAGTTTAAAGGGCTTTAATGTGCTTCATCCGATAGGATTTGATTCCTTCGGTTTGCCTGCTGAAAACGCCGCTATCAAAAAAGGCGTAAAACCTGATAAATGGACATATAGCAACATCAAAGAAATGGAAGTTCAGCTTAGAGAGCTTGGGTTTTCATACGACTGGGATAGAGAGGTAACTACATCTTCTAAAGACTATTACAAGTGGACTCAGTGGCTATTTATAAAAATGCATGAAAAGGGGCTTGTATACAAGAAGGAAAATCCGGTAAATTGGTGCACGGACTGCCAAACGGTACTTGCAAACGAGCAGGTAAAAGACGGAAGCTGTGAAAGATGCGGAAACGAAGTAATAAAGAAAAACCTATCTCAGTGGTACATTAAAATTACAGACTACGCAAAAAGACTACTTGACGGACTCGATGATTTGAATGATTGGCCTTCCAAGGTAAAGCAGATGCAAAGCAACTGGATAGGGGAAAGCCATGGAGATAAAGTAAAGTTTAAGATCGCAGGGACCGATGAATATTTGGAAGTTTTTACAACAAGGATAGATACGATCTACGGTGTAACATATATGGCAATAGCTCCGGAGCATGAACTGTTTGATATGCTGGTTAAATCATCCGCTACCGAAAAAGAAGCTCGTGAATACAGGGATAATGCGCTTAAAATGAGTGAGATAGATAGAGGCGATGACAAAAAAGAAAAGACAGGCGTATTCACAGGAAGCTATGCTATAAATCCTGTAAACGGCAAAAAAATTCCTATCTACGTTGCGGACTACGTACTCACAGGCTATGGAAGTGGCGCAATAATGGCAGTACCCGCACACGACGGTCGTGACTATGATTTTGCAAAAAAATACAATCTGGATATCATACCGGTAATTGCAGGCGGTGAAAACGATGACCTGCCTTATATAGATGACGGCAAGATGATAAATTCAGATAAATACAACGGCATCGATGCTGCAGGTGCTATAAAAAAAATATCAGACGATTTGCAAAAATTAAACATTTCAGAGAAAACCGTGAACTACAGGCTTCGTGACTGGCTCATTTCAAGACAGCGCTATTGGGGGACACCAATACCTATGATCCACTGCGGTAAATGTGGCTATGTGCCTGAAAAAGAAGAAAATTTACCCGTCATTTTACCGGAAGATATTGAATTTACAGGAAAGGGAGAATCACCGATAAATAACAGTGAATCCTTTGTAAACACAACCTGTCCTATCTGTAAAGGCAAAGCTAAAAGGGAAACTGATACCATGGATACATTTGTGGATTCCTCATGGTATTTCTTAAGATATACAGATCCTCACAATCAAGATCTGCCGATAGACAGGAAGACTGCCGATTACTGGATGAATGTAGATCAATATATAGGAGGGATAGAGCATGCGATCCTACATCTTATGTATGCGAGGTTTTTCCAGATGTTTATGAAGGATATCGGACTTACAAAGGATGAAGTGCCATTTAAAAATTTATTAACCCAGGGTATGGTTTTAAAAAATGGAACAAAGATGAGTAAATCAATAGGTAACATAGTAGAACCAAGCGATATTATCAAGACCTACGGAGCCGATACAGCAAGACTTTTCGTGCTCTTTCAAGCGCCACCTGAAAGGGATTTGGAATGGTCAGATGAAGGAGTGGTAGGAAGTTTTAAGTTTTTAAATAGAGTATACAGACTAGCTTTAGAATACAAGGATGTGAAAGATGTATCCCTTGAAGAATTATCTGCATCCTGTGAAGATGATAAAAAGCTGATTTCAAAGATTCATATGACTATCAAAAAAGTAGATAGCGATCTTGACAAACATTTCGGTTTTAACACAGCAATCAGCGCTGTAATGGAACTTGTAAATATGATCTATAAATACAAGGAAAATACAGGTGCCGATAAAGAGCTGATAAAATGCGCAGTATCAGTTATAAGTGTGCTTCTCATGCCTTTTGTACCTCATATCAGTTCAGAAATCGGTAATATGTTATCAAAAGGCAGCCCGCTTTATGAAAAGGGTTTTCCAAAATACGATGAAGAAAAATTAAGACAGGAAAAAATAGAGGTAATCGTACAAATTAACGGAAAACTAAAGGCAAAACTCTCAGTAGATGCAGACTTGGATGAGGACTTGCTAATACAGGAAGCACTAAAAAATGATAAGGTAATAGAGCTCACAAAAGACAAGAACATAATAAAAACCATAGCTGTTAAAAACAAGCTGGTTAATTTAGTAATCAAATAAGAGGAGAAAAAATGAAAATTTTTGACGGTAATGAAATAAAAGAAAAGAAAAAAGTGAAGGCAACCAGAAGTGTAAAACTCATTAAAAAGCCTTCAAAAAAGAATAATTCAAAGTCAAACAACAACTTAATAAAAGGACAAAACGATAAACCCAGAGAATATCCGAAAACGCACGGATTAAAGATTTTGCCTATAGGAGGACTTAAAGAAATAGGTAAAAACATGACGCTGTTTGAATACGAAGATGATATTTTAATACTCGACTGCGGAATGTCATTTCCTGATGAAGGAATGCATGGGATAGATGTTGTTATACCCGACTTTAGTTATGTACTTGAAAATAAAAAGAAAATAAAGGGAATAATATTTACCCACGGACATGAAGATCATATAGGTGCCGTGCCGTATCTGTTTAAACAGGCATCGTTTCCGCTCTATGCGACCCATCTTACAAAGGGTCTTATAGAAAATAAATTTGTGGAACATGGAATAAAAAAAGAAATAACACCAATAAAGGTAGGGCAAAAGGTGAGAGTCGGAAAGTTTGTGATAGATCCTATAAGAATTACCCATTCAATCGCCGATTCACTCTGCTTTGAAATAAAAACACCGGAGCATACGATATTTCACACGGGAGACTTTAAAATAGACTATACTCCTATAGACGGAGAACCTATAGATCTTGCAAAACTTGCAATGCTTGGGGCAAAGGGTGTTGATATTCTGCTCGCTGATAGTACGAACGCCACGAGAAGCGGGTTTACGGATTCTGAGCAGAAGGTAGGCCAAACGATGGAGCGTATTTTCAGATCTTCTAAAAACTCTCGAATGATAATAGCAACTTTTGCATCTAATGTACATAGAGTGCAAAAAATCATCGATAATGCCGTTTTATTCAAACGAAAGGTAGCGATTTCAGGAAGAAGCATGGTAAACGTTGCATCGATTGCACAAAAGCTTGGCTACTTAAAGGTGCCTGAGGGCATAATAATCGAACTCAATGAAATCCATAATTTCCCAAAAAACAAAGTTGTTATTATAACTACCGGTTCCCAAGGAGAACCGATGTCCGCTTTGGCCAGAATGGCAAATTCAGAACATAGGGATATTGAAATAGAAAATGGAGATGTTGTCGTATTATCATCTACACCGGTTCCGGGAAATGAAAAAGCCGTTTCAGGCGTAGTGGACAAGCTGTTTGAGAAGGGGGCAAACGTTATATATTCAGACATAGCGGATATACATGTCTCTGGGCACGCTTGCCAGGAAGAATTGAAACTAATGCACAGTTTGATAAAGCCGAAACATTTCATACCTGTGCACGGCGAATACAGACACCTTAAAGCACACGCGGAGCTCGCAGAATCGCTGGGGCTAAAAAAAGATAAAATACATATTATAGATAACGGAGATGCACTTGTATACAACAAGGGAAAGGTGCAAATATATAAGGACTATGCATCTGCTGAAGATATTTACGTTGACGGCCTTGGAATAGGAGATGTAGGAAATATTGTTATTAAGGAGAGACAAAAGCTTGCCACGTCAGGATTGATTTTAGTAGCAATTACATTCGATAAAAAAACAAAAAAAATTCTTGCAGGCCCAAATCTTATGAGTAAAGGATTTATCTATGTAAAGGAAAATGAAGAACTCATGAACGATATGAGGCGTGAAGCAAAGAAATTGGTACCCTTACTATATGATCCGTCGAACGAAGATCTTTCAGCGCTTAAGGACAATATAATAAGAAAATTGGGATCATACATCTATACGAGAACCAAAAGAAATCCGGTTATAATCCCTGTATTCATGCATTCCTAGTAAGCTTTATTATTAGGGATAGGCTGTGGGATATTAAAAAAATAATTTTGTGGTAAGTATGCAATGTGTGTTATTTTATATAAATAAGCATAGTGATAATTAGTTTAAGACATTCATTTAGGAGGATACAATGAGCTTGAATACAAAAAACACAACTGTTTTAACACCGAAGGAGACAGTAGCAAGACTCGATAAATATATAATAGGTCAAGATGATGCTAAAAAGAAGGTAGCTATTGCCATGAGAAATAGATACAGAAGGGCAAAGCTGAGCGAAGAGATGCAGGATGAAGTAACGCCTAAGAATATACTCATGAAAGGCCCTACAGGCTGCGGAAAGACGGAGATTGCAAGAAGGCTTGCAAAACTCATAGATGCTCCCTTCATAAAGGTGGAAGCCACGAAGTTTACGGAAGTAGGATATGTTGGAAGAGATGTAGAGTCCATGATAAGAGATCTCGTAACAAAGTCCGTTATGGATGTCAGGATGCAAAAAATCAATAAAGTAAATGAAAAGGCGAGCAAAATAGTCAATGAGATACTTATAAATGCGATAGTTGAAAAGTATAAGAAAAATAATAAGCAAAGCTCCGGAAACGAAGATACCAACAAGGAGGCGGGAAACGAAGCCAATAACCAACCTGCAAATCAGGCGAGCATTCTGAGTGATCTTGCAAACCTTGTACAGACTTCTTCAGGATATAAATCTCAAAAGGAAGAATACGAAGAAATCAAGAAACGAGAAAATGATGCAGCAGAAACGGAAGACTCTAAAGATGATGCTATGGGTGAGCATACCAGAGAAAAAATAAAAGAACTTTTCTATGCGGGCAAACTTGAAGATGAAGAGATCGAATTTACCATGGAAAATGCACCTAAAAGCGAAATAAATCAACTCGATCTTGAAGATAGGGGTATAAGTATAGCCCTTGGAAATATCTTTGAAAATCTTTCGCCTTCTAAAAAACAAAAGAGAAAAGGGAAGGTGAGTGAAGCCAGAACCTTGCTAATAAATCAAGAAGCTCAGGCGATGATCGACATGGAAGAAATAAAGAAAAACGCAATAGAAAATGCCGAAAACAACGGCATAATATTCATTGATGAGATCGATAAGATTGCATCAAGCGGCTATAAAGGAGGACAGGATGTTTCAAGGGAAGGCGTTCAAAGGGATATTCTTCCTATAGTTGAAGGAAGCGTTGTGAAGACGAAGTATGGACCTGTCAAGACGAATCATATTCTGTTTATAGGCGCAGGTGCATTCCACATTTCCAAGGTAAGCGAACTGATTCCTGAGCTTCAGGGAAGGTTCCCGATTAGAGTAGATCTTGATAATCTAAGTGAAGAAAACCTTAAAAGAATCCTGGTCGAGCCGGAAAACGCCATAATAAAGCAAAACATCGAGCTTCTGGAGACGGAAGGCGTTAAGGTAACCTTCACTGATGATGCGATAGACGAAATCGCAAAACTTGCATATATTTACAACGAACAGAGAGAAAACATTGGAGCAAGAAGACTTCATACGATAGTAGATAAAACGCTGGAAGATATAAGCTTTGAAGTTCCGGATGAGAAAATAAAGGATTATACAATAGATGCCAAATTCATCAAGGAAAAATTCAAGGACGATCTTAAGGATGAAGATTTAGACAGGTTTATTCTATAGCGATAATACGAAGTGCATTAAAAGACACTAACAGTTTACAAATAATGAACAGGAGAGGGGATACGATGGAATTTAGAGGTACTACTATATGTGCAGTAAGAAGGAACGGCAAGGTTTGCATTGGTGGTGACGGTCAGGTTACCATGGGTCAGCATTCCATAATGAAGAATAACGCCGTAAAGGTGCGAAAGATTTATAAGGATACCGTACTTTCAGGATTTGCAGGATCCGTTGCAGATGCTTTTTCGCTAACAGAAAAGTTTGAAAACAAACTCGAAGAAAACAGCGGAAATCTTAAAAAAGCTGCAGTGGCTTTGGCTCAACTGTGGCGCTCGGATAAAGCGCTTAGAACGCTTGATGCGCTTATGCTTGTCGCAGACAAGGATGATATCCTTTTGATTTCAGGAAACGGCGAAGTAATTGAACCTGATGAAGATTACACGGCCATAGGGTCAGGCGGTAACTATGCCTATGCTGCGGCTACAGCACTTTATAATAACACTGAACTTGAAGCTAAGGACATTGTGAAGAAGTCTCTTGAAATTGCCGGAAACATTTGCGTATACACAAACGAGCACATAACTGTAATAGAATTATAAGGTAACCCGAGCTCACAAAAGATAAAAATATAATGAAAATAAACGAGGTAAATTATGAACGTATATGAAGAAGCACACAAGCTGTCACAGGCAATAAAAGAATCCAACGAATACAAAGAGTTTGTAGAAGTCAAAAAAGAGGTCGAAGCCAATCCTGAGCTCAAAGAAATTGTCGATGAACTTTTAAAGGTACAGAGCTCTCTTCAGCGAAAGCTGATGAGCGGAGATATGCCCACAAAGGAAGACGAAGAAACATTAGGCGCAATAGGCGCCAAGGTGCAGGCTAATCCTATAACAGCCCAATACCTTCAAGCTCAAGCACGCTTCGGCATAATGGCTCAAGATGTTGAAAAAATCCTTGCAGAAACCTTAGGTGAATTAGTACCGCTCAAATTATAGCTATTCAAGTATAGGTGCAATGAAAACAATATAGGGGAAGCGGAATGTTTCCTCTATATTTATATATGCTTTTGTATTAAAAAAGTATCATGATTAAAATAGAACTATTCCTAAAACTATGATTTTAAGAATAGTTCTATTGGATTAGGCTTTTTTCTATCCTTACATTACTTAATAACATGACAACAGGAGTTCCATAGAGCTCCTTCCCATACATTATCGTATTGCTGCTTCCGTTATTTTTTCTCATCTATAATAAACAAATAGTAATCCAGTCTCTGATTTAAATATCTTGCAAATAGATCTGCCATCGCCGAAATATTATGCCTTACATGATATTCATCAAAGGCCTCGTAATATTTTAACCGATCTGTAAACTTAATATCTATCGGGGGGTATCCATTCTTCATAAATTCCAAATTTATTAATAATCTTCCGGTTCTTCCATTTCCATCAATAAAGGGATGAATGTTTTCAAATTTTATATGAAAACGAGCAAGCTTAGTGACAATATCTTCTTTGCTACTTTTGTATTTTCCCATTAACTCTTCCATTTTAGGAATAATTAAATATGGTTGAACAGGATCGTGATTTGCACCCATGATTCTAACGGGAACTCTCCTATATACGCCCCTGTCCTCTTTCTTATCAGCTAAAACTAAATAATGAATATCCTTGATTACCTTTTCGGATATTTCAACATTTTCCTTAACAAGCTGCCTTACATACTCAAACGCTTCTCTATGCCCAATTACTTCCAAATGCTCCTTTAATGATTTCCGGTCAATCGTTAAACCTCTAAGAACCATATCCGTCTCGCGCAAAGTCAATGTATTACCCTCAATAGCATTTGTATTATATGTATATTCTGTTAGAAATTCTCTATTTAATCTTTCCAATTCACCTTCTGTTAAAGGCCTTCTTTTTTTTAGCTTAGACAATTTTTCTTCTATTACTGGAAGAAGCGATTCTGTAATTTTATATCTTCCATCAGTTGGTTTTTTTGCATCATATGGTATTTCCCAAATTTTTCCATTTCGAAATGCGCCGGGTATTTTCCCTTCAGAACATAGTGTTCTTACTCTTCTATCGGATATACCCCATTTTTCAGCAGCCTGCTTTACTGTAATGTACATAAAAAACACCTCCCACTTGCACATTATACCATTTATCGGAATAATACGGGCAATATCGGAATAACATATTTTGATTACCGGAACAATATTTCTTTCTTTTTAGTTCCAATGTGTGTATTATAATTTTCCCGGCACATGAAGAAAAAGCATAAAGAGAGGAACTTGTTCCTCTCTTTAGCTTTACCGTTTTATAATGCTACACTTCTTTACGTTAATTGTTGATTTTTCTGTTTTTAATTTTATGAATAATTATTGTTAAAAGAAATATCCCGGATACAATTAACATACCTATAAATAAAGACAAATTTGCTTTATCGCCCGTCTGCGGTGTAGACGGCGGATTTGTAGGATCCGGTGGGTCTGCCGGATTTGGCGGGTCTTTAGGATCGGGTTTATTCGGTGGTATGCGCTTATTGGTTATAACAAATCCTGTTATATAATCTCCTGTAATAGTACCTATATAACCGTCTATAACCGAATCTTCTTTTACTGTGTATTTAATCTCACCTCCGGGTTTGTACTTATCAAGATCAATAAAACTTCCTTTCCAGCTATTAACATCCGATAGTGTTAATACCTTACCTGTATCCATATCATCAGCAAACAGTCTGACTTTTATTTCGCCGGGACGTTTATTGTCATGATTGTTATTATCTTCCCAAACTTTCGTTACATCCACCTTAATTTTGGGCGGTGGCGGAGGTAATTCACCATCACCTGCACCTCCTCCTTGAGCAGTAACAAAACTGCTTGATACTTCTTTTATTACCTCTGTACTGGTTAATTCCGCTCTGTTTTTTAATTTTAATCCCTCTCTATACGTAGACTGATAATGTAATCTATATGCTTTCCCGTCAAGATTACCCATCCTAAAAGTAAAAGATCGTTTATCTGATGAAAACTCTATCCTATCATTTACGTTATAGCATTTTTTCTTGACCCATTTCCCGTTTACTAACTCATATTCACATAAAATGAAAGAACCATCCCTATAATGTATGCCGTCAGGACTTCCCGGAGGTTCTACGGTCAAGGTGTCCTTAACAACGACATTCTTCAAATTAGCTCTTTTCATATTTATCAGAATATACCAATTGACATAACCATCCGATGTTAAGGTCTGACCGGCGTACTTGTTAAGAATTCTTTCTTCAGGTGGACTCGGTACACCCGGCTTTATATTTATACTTTTATGAAACGAACCGATAGCAATATCATGTTCTCCTTCTTGTTCAATAGGATATGTCGTTATGTTCCAATTAGCAAGTAAATTGAGTGAACCTTTGAAATTATGTTTGTTATTAACATAATCTGTGAATGTTACTCTCAGTTTTCCTCCACCTGCAACTTTAGGCTCCACTTTAACTTTTGCACTTACTTCTCCGTTACCGGCATGTAGATTAAAATCACAATATGCCGATCCTTCAGGATATTTAAACTTGTCCGGTAATTCCAATTCAAAGTAGTCGCCCTCACGCAGTGTATTCCCGTGTTTGGAAGCATTCCATTTTATACTCAGCTTAAACAACATGTATACGGAATATCCTCCGGGCGGTACTTCCCCTGACGAATTTGTTATCGAAAGATCCGTAATACTGACATCTACTTTTTTACCTGCTGCCAACGCTTTCTCATTTGATATAAATGCTCCTAAAAGCATCATCAAAATCAATAAAAATAAAATCCCCCTCTTTTTTACTATTAGTTTTCTCACTAAATTCACCTTCCTTCTATATTAACTAACTGTTTCAGTTTGAAATTTTGGGCATTGAAACTTTAATCTAAGTGTAGCAAAAAAGATACTTTTAAAAATATCATTTTAAAAGTCTTCATACCCAAAGCAAAACTGATGTGCCTATTATACTACAAATTTAAAGCTTACACGGAATTTTTCTCACTTCCCTCCTTTTTTTGTAATCTTTATTTTTTTACTTAAATAAAGATACATAAAAGGTAGAGAATCGAAAATTTGAATAGCTTTGTAAGCTTTTAAGAGAGAGAAAATTATTTTGCATCTTTCAGTAATTCTTCTATTGGAATTCTGTCCGGATATTTACCATCCGTGAGAATTTTATCCAGATATTGATTATCCAAAATCATATCATTCCTTATGACTTTCCAGTCTGCCTTTTTTCTAAAGAACACCTTGAAAATCAGAAAGTTAATGATATGTCCTATAATAGGCGTAGTCATTCCGAAAGCCTCGGTATGAGAAAAATGACAGCCTTCTTCAGTTCGTTTTCCCTCAAATGTTATAAACGCTGTTTTTTTATCGCTTTGAAATACAAAACGAAAATGGTTTTCATCCTCCTCACTTTCAATGATTGTACCGGTGACGTTATAATCCAAATTCATAACTATTTCACGAAAACGGATTCTATCACCAACATTATGTCCGCCGTTAAAAAGTTCGCATTCAATGTGATAAGGACTCCACTTAACAAACTCCTCCTCAAAATTTGATACCCAGAAAGCAAGTTTTTCATATGGTGCACAAATATCTATTTGTTCATTTAAGACAACCATCGTACTATACCTTTTTTTCCATGAAACTAATACATTATGATTTTAACATATCCACATATGAACCTCAATTCCTTAATTTACAGTTCGATATCAATTTCTTTTTGTTTGTCTTTCTCCAAATATTTTTCCAATTGCTTTTCTAGCAAACGAAAATCACAACACCTACTTTCACAACTTAACCCATATATCTTCTATTTTTCTGCATTATATTAGTGTCAGAAATAAATTTCTTGCGTAATATATATATCATATTAATAGAAAGTTTCGATATTTTCTTCATTTGAATTTACTGTTTTCAATCCCTTGACAGCAAACAAACCGCTTCCACATAAGATTATTAGGCTATTTACAAGCTTGTCATAACACTGATAAAAGTGTTTATTTTAATAGTATTACATCTATAGTGTTTAGGATGATTATGCAAATATCGATTAGGCTATTTAGTATTTCAATCTCTTTTTTTTTACTCTGTCTGCAGCTGGATCCACTTCAAAACAATGGTCTAAATTTCTTTTACACTGTAAAGCAGGTACTTTTTTTGTAACCTTACGTTTTGTTCGCCCATCTGAATATGTTATATCTCTCCATTCTACAGCCTTATTGAAATATTTCATTGTGCCGCCACATATAGGACATTTGTCAATATGAATTTTTTCTATTGTGATTTTCCTTCCAAGACCGCTTATTGCATAATTAAAGAATAAGGGATGTCTAGTTTCTTTTTTTGTAATACTCCTCAAACGCATGACCAGCACAAAAAGTATCAATATTACAGCAAAAATTATGACATAAATATTATTATTTGAATCCACTTTAATACTCTCATTAGTTATTAAATTAATTACAGGCTCAAATATTTTATACATCGGGAAAAGTCCTATTAAAGAAATTATAAACCCTATCCACGAAAGTATTGCCATTGTTATTGGACTTCTCCAAACAGGTTCTGGTGTATATGATGCAACCTTATTTTCTTCATCTTTCTTAGAATAATTATTACCTGCCACAATATTAGTTGGGCCATTAAAAACATTCCCTGAAACTTTATTAATATTAGACATAGCATATTTATCTCTCATGTGTTTTCTCCTATCATTTTAGTATCTTTGAACTATATTTTCGACTCTTTCTTCGTGAATTTCCATCTTCTGCAATTTCAACATTTCTACACAGTATTCTCTCGTGTCAATGTGAATTCAATTGCTCTTTTACTCCATCGCTCTTTACCTTCAGTTTATCAATTATTCCACCAATACTATACCCTTCAAGATACCAGTCATAATTTCTTCTAACAACTCTTGCTTCTTCTTCATCAAAGATAAGCATTCCATTCTTATCTTTTTTGTAGACGTAACAGGCTCTATTATATAGTCCTGATGTGCATCTAAATTATCCCCTACAATATAGAGATTTTCGCTGTTCTTGTTCTTTTCTTTCGCATTATCTGATATGTCAGGTGAGATAAATGTCTCTGTCTTGGTAGAACTTAAATACCTTGCATAGGATTTTCCTAAGAAGTTAAGCTCATATCCTTCCTTGCTCAAAGTAATATCGCTTGAGCGGAGCATTTTCTTAAATCTATCGATGCAAAACTCCTCATCCTTGTCGAAAAACTGTGAGAAATCTGCTTTAAGAAGTTCTATCTCCCTACTATTTGGGTGTATGTTTTCGTTTACTATTAAGTTATCTATCATCATTCACATTTCTCCCGTTTAATATTTTTACATCGCTGATTAGTCTTCCGAGGTCAATCGCATTTTTAGGTGTAATTACAGGTTCCCCGGTTTCTTGTTCAAGTGTTTCCTTCGCCACCTTCGCTACATTTCCGCCTCGTTTGGCAACTTTCCTATTTTCCTCAAGCCCTTGCGGATTTGAAGTGCCTACAATATCTTTCGTTGCCGTTTCTGCGAGCATGTTGAGGATAAGCTCTGTCGTTGACATATTATCCCGTAGATTTTGTTTTTTGAGTCCTTTGAAGTCTTTATATTCTCTTGTGGTCATGCCCGACCAAGCTTTTGAAATTTCATTGGTGAGTATTGCATATTCCACTCCTTCTTTTACACCATGGTCTTGCCATGAATCGGTAAGCTCTTTTCTTACTTGAATAGCCTGAAGCCTTTGATTAATCCACTCTCTTGAATAACCTTTCCGTAAATAGGTTTCCAAAGCCCGCTCAATCGTCAGTTCAGGGTCTACGATCTCATCCAAACGTTCCTTTCCGACTTCAGCCAGCCACATCTTAAACGGCTCAGCTTTCGGAGATGGCACAGATTGAATGATACGGAATATCCCTTGCATATCCGCAACATCGGTATTATACATTTTTCCGTCTTTTGGAGACTTCAATTTCTGTTGGCTACAAATTGTAGCCAACTCATTTCCTTCTTTTTTTAATCTGGTTTTAAGAACGCTCCAATATTTTCTTGGATTTTCGCTCTCGGTCAAAACGCCAAGTATATCAATGATTGAAAAATACCATTCTTCCTTTTCGTTGTCCCAAACAGAGCGTATCTGATTACCTTCAAATATTTTAATTTCATTATTCATTTTATCCACTTCCTTTATGACAGGTTTTTCATTCCTTGATAAATTCCAAAATATCGTCAACCTTGCAATCAAGGGCAGTGCAGATTTTCTCTATAACTTCCATCGTAACATTGCCATCACTTGTCAATTTGTTCATCGTGTAGATACTTACACCCGCACGAGTTGCCAAGTCTTTTTTCTTCATGTTCTTATCTAAAAGTAAATGCCACATTTTTTTGTATGATACACTCATGTGATGCCCCTTTCCGTTATTAACACAGGTTTAATATAACACAAATCTACATCAAAATATAGCGAAAGCTATATTTTATTGCCTTCTTTTATTGTAAGTTTTGATGCTGACTCAGTATAATTCTGTAACTTTTCTTGCAACTTTTGATATTCATCATCGGATAAACGAACATTTTGTTGACTTCAACATCTATCTATATGCTTATCGGTGTTAAGTTTTGACAATAACGCTACCGCTTCCACATGCGATGTAAAAAAGAAATTATCGAAAGCTTTAAGGCTCTTTATATTATAACGGTTATATTCGAAAAAATACAGGTTATCTATGAGTGTTTTGGGGTTGCACGATATATACACTATTTCTCGGGGTGAAAATTCGACTATTTTCTCTAAAGCCTTGGCGTTTACGCCTGCACGGGGTGGATCCAGTACGATAACATCGGGCTTCTCATTTATGTTCCTGATTACTTCAAAGACATCCCCTCTGTAAAATGACACGTTGTTTATTTTGTTAAGCTTTGTATTCTCAATTGCAGACTTAATAGCATCATCTGAAATATCAACGCCTATCACCTTTTTTGCAGCTCCTGCGAGCGATTGAGTAATAGTACCTGTACCGCAGAAAAGATCGAAGATCACTTTATCTTGTACATTATCTATGGAGTTGATTGCATATCTATATAGATTTTCTGCAGCTTGTACATTGGTTTGAAAAAATGATCCCATGCGAACCTTAAAATCGAGATCCATAATGCGTTCCATATAGTAATCTCTGCCATATAAAATCCTTATATCTTCGCCATTTGCAGTATCTTGGATCTTATCGTTTACTGTGTGGAGAATGCCTACGAGTTCGTTGTTAAGCTTAAGTGAAGTGAGCAGGTTAACAAATGATTCAGTGTTGAAATTGGCAAGATCGCTACTTGAAGTAACGAGATTTACAATAATTTCTGATGTTCTTATACCGCTTCGAATAACAAGGTGTCTTAAAAACCCATTATGTTTTTTCTTATTGTAAAAATCATAATTATTTTGAAAAGCAAATTGCCGTACTGCATTTAAAATTTCGTTATAGTCCGTATCCACAAGCTGGCAACTGTGAATATCTACGATGTTTCTGTAATTCCCTTTTTCGTGAAACCCGAGCTTTAATTCCCCTTCTCTTTCAGAATTCCCAAACGTAAACTCCATTTTATTGCGATACCTATACATGTTGGGGCTTTTCTCTATTGGAAGCAAAGTATCTACCTTAAGCCCCTTTTTATCAATGAGGGTTTTAACCAGCTCATCTTTTATTTTAAGTTGCTCATAAGAAGGCTTACCTTGATAGGTACAGCCCCCACATTTATCAGCATGCATGCAGATATCTTTACTTTGCTCCATAGCCTACCTTTCTTTCTATACCGTTCTTCCCTTATAATTGCTTGAATATTCGTCATAAAACTTTTGAAACTCTTCTCTTTCTATTGAATCTCTGATCCTTTCCATAAGCCTTAATAAAAATCTTATATTGTGTATGGAAAGAAGTGTAGCGGCAAGTCCTTCCCCTGCCCTGTATAGATGTCTTATATAAGCCTTGCTGTAATTTCTACAGGCAGGACAATCGCACGTATGATCAAGAGGTGTAAAATCCCTCTCATACATCTTCTTTTTAATTGAAATATTACCGTTATCGGTCATGGCTATGCCGTGCCTTCCATACCTTGTAGGAAGTACGCAGTCGAACATGTCTATTCCGTTTTTAACGCCATTTAAAAGCTCTATCGGGCTTCCTACACCCATTAGATATCTAGGCTTATCTTTCGGCAAATAATTGGTGCAGACCTCAAGTATTGATTGCATCATCTCTATGGACTCTCCTACGCTAAGCCCCCCTATCGCATAGCCGTCCAGGTCATATTCTGTAATGCCGTCTGCACTGAGCTTTCTTAAGTCTCTATCCATACCGCCTTGCATTATACCGAAGAGTGACTGATGCGGCTGAAGCTTAAAAGAAGCGCATCTACCGAGCCACCTTGTAGTTCTTTCTGTGGATTTTTTAACATAATCATAATCAGAAGGATAAGGTATGCATTCATCAAATGCCATCACTATATCTGAACCCAGATCTCGTTGTATTTGCATCGATTTTTCAGGGGAGAAAAAATGTGTAGAACCGTCTATGTGTGATTTGAATTCTACGCCCTCTTCTGTGATGTTTCGCATCTTAGCAAGACTGAATACCTGAAATCCTCCACTGTCTGTAAGAACGCTACCATTAAAATTCATAAATTGCCGTATACCGCCCGCTTCCTTTACTATGTCTTCTCCCGGTCTTAAATACAGATGATATGTATTTGAAAGAATGATTTTGGCTCCCGCATCATAAACCATATCCGCAGGAACGGATTTAATGCTTGCCTGAGTACCGACAGGCATAAAAACAGGTGTCTGTATGGTACTGCTTTTTGTTTTGATAACTCCCCTTCTGGCGTTACTTTTTGAATCTGTTATAAGCAGTTTGAAATCAAGCATATTTCCTCCAATTTTCATCTCATCTACGTTTGATGTTATTCTTCGAAAGTCTAAGTCCCTTTACCCGGCTTGAATATCTATATTATCAACATGGCATCCCCGTAGCTGAAAAATCTATAGTCCGATTTTAACGCTATATCGTAGGCATTCAATGTGTTATCGAGCCCTAAAAAGGCTGAAACCAGCATTAGAAGCGTTGATTTTGGGAGATGAAAATTTGTGATAATGCCGTCTGTCAGTTTGAATTCATATCCGGGATATATGAATATGTTCGTCTCTCCGCTGCAAACTTTTAAATCTGATGTTTTGTGACCCGAAGCATCTGAAGATGCATTTTGAATGCATTTTGCACCTTCTAACGTCCTTACCGACGTAGTGCCGACACATATAACTCTGCCTCCGCTATTCTTGGTGGAATTTATGATGTCCGCCGCTTCTTCAGGTATTTCAAAATATTCGCTGTGCATGATGTGATCACTGATATCATCGCAATTTACGGGCCTAAATGTACCCACTCCGACGTGAAGTAGAATCCTTGCTACCTTTATGCCTTTATTTTGAATTTTGCTTATCAATTCCTCTGTGAAATGAAGTCCTGCCGTAGGTGCTGCAACCGACCCTTTAATTTTAGAATACACAGTTTGATACCGTTTTTCATCTGAAAGCTCCGCTTCCCTTTCTATGTATGGAGGTAGGGGAATCTTGCCGAATTCTTCTATATAATCCAATGAATCCGCATTTAAAATCCTTACCTGCTTGATAATATCATCATCGCTCTTTACCACCTGTATTTTAAGGGGTTCTCCGGTTTCATCATCTTTTGGTAATACTGATATTATAGTGCCTTCAGATACCCTTTTAGCGGGTTTAATCATCGCTTCAAAAAGATTTTCACCTAAAGGCTTTAAAAGCAACACTTCTATTCTTGCTCCGGTATCTTTAAAGCCTATGAAGCGCGCTTTGATCACCTTAGTTTGATTTATCACAAGGCAATCACCTTCGTTTAGATAATCTATGATATCCAGGAATTTGGCGTGAGAAATCTCAGGGCTTTCGAAAGAGCGTCTTTTAACTACCATTAGCTTTGATTCATCACGCTTAGAAACCGGGTAGCTTGCAATTTTTTGAGGTGGAAGATCATAGTTAAAATCATCGGTCTTAATTCTATTATTCATGATATTTTACCTCGCTTAATTAAAAATATTGATGCCTAGATGTTCGTACGCCTTCTCTGATGCTACTCTTCCCTTAGGTGTCCTATGAATAAAACCTTCTTGAAGCAGATACGGCTCGTATACATCTTCTATAGTAATGCGCTCTTCTCCTATGGATGCCGCTATCGTATCTATGCCTACAGGCCCGCCTGTGAATCTATCTATTATAAAGGACAAGATTCTTCTATCCGTATCCTCAAGCCCGGCGCTATCTATCCCAAGGGCATCTAAAGCCTTTGTTGCATCGTTGATATCGACTTCATCCTTACCCGAAACTTCTGAGAAATCTCTCACCCTTTTAAGTATTCTGTTTGCAATTCTTGGAGTACCTCTTGATCTTTTGGCAATCTCAGAAGCTGCCTTATCGTTTATTTTAATACCCAGGATTCCTGCTGACCTGTTCACTATCTGTTTAAGCTCGTCATTTGAGTATAGATTGAATTTGCTCACTATCCCGAATCTGTCTCTAAGAGGCGCTGTGAGATTTCCGGCTCTTGTAGTTGCTCCCACAAGCGTAAATTTAGGGATGTCGAGCCTTATAGACCTTGCAGAAGGTCCCTTCCCTATGATTATGTCTATAGCATAGTCTTCCATGGCTGAATAAAGAACTTCCTCAACCGTTCTATTTAGCCTGTGTATTTCATCTATAAAGAGCACGTCATTTTCAGTTAGATTTGTAAGAATGGCGGCCAGATCTCCCGCCTTTTCTATTGTAGGACCTGAAGTTATTTTTATATCGGCAGAAAGTTCATTTGCAATTATGCACGACAAGGTGGTTTTCCCAAGACCGGCAGGTCCAAAAAAAAGCACGTGATCAAGGCTTTCTGATCTTTTTTTAGCCGCCTTTATAAATACTTCAAGATTATCTATCACATCCTTTTGCCCTATGTAATCCTTAAGTGATTTTGGGCGCAAATTTTGATCTGAAAGTACATCTTCAGCAAGCATTTCTTTTTCTGTAATTCTATCTTCCATTTTTTCTCTCACTCTCTCAAGCTCATATATTTATAAATTGTCGCAAAATTATTATTCTACCCTTATATGAAATTACTCTAATCCTATACTTGTACAATTATTCCACTTAGATTCTAAAAATTTACTATAAATACGTTCTACTTGATGCCATTGAAATTTACCATCTATTTTAAAAAAAGGATAGTTTCCTTCATGTTGGTGCTAATCTATAAAAGCGTAAGTGCTTTTCTTATATAACTTTGCGTGTCGAGTCCTTCATCCAATGACTTCAATACGTTCATAGCTTCATTTTTGTTGTACCCAAGACTCATCAAAGCTTCGCAGGCTTCCGCCTTGTTACCTGAGACAACGCTTGTAACTTCATTATTAGAAGGCAGATTATACGCTATTGATTCCACCTTATCGGAGAGCTCAAGCGCTATGCGTTCAGCTGTTTTTTTACCTATTCCGTTTGCCCTGGATATGAAGGCGGTATCTTTAGATGCAATTGCTCTTGCGAGTTCATCCACCGTACTTACAGATAAGAGCGCAAGTGAAGCCTTGGCTCCTACTCCGTTTATATTCATGAGCAAATTAAAGAAATTAAGTGTCTTAAAATCCTCAAACCCATATAAACTCATATCATCTTCTCTTACTATAAGCTCTGTATAAACAAGAACCTCTTCAGAGATTTCTGCAGTGAAAAAGGGGCTGTTTAGAGGTAGGTTTATCTGATAACCTATATTTCCCGTATCTAAAACTATGCAGGACTCAAGTTTTTCGAATATCCTTCCCCTTAAAAACTTTATCACATAAACCTCCTAATCAAAATGCTCACCCTATCTTAAACACAAATTTCATAACGCTACAAAAAACCACATCACATTATAACGCCTTCCTCGGTGATAACTGCAGAAAGCTTAACATCATGGCTTTCTACCGGTATAGATTCAGCTAATTGGCATTTAAATGCCAAGCCGATTCTAGGCGGCATCTTAGCGCTCAGCCCCGAAATTTCTCCGCCCCATACATCGTTTAAAAATCTGTCATAATAAGCCTTACCGTAACCTATCCTGTTCATATTTACATCGAAGGCTACAAGCGGTGTTATTATCAAATCTATGCGACGGGAATCTTCTATATTCATGCCCTCTCTCACCTTCATATCTGAAATATTCAAAGGAACATCTATGCTGTTTTCATACCCTGCCGCTGCCATCTTATCGTCTGAAGTAATTACTGGATACAAAAGCTCATGATTATGAGTGGCTATGTATTTCGGATCTACTTCCGAATTTATCTTATGATACGAAAGTATAACGGTTGCATCGTCTATAAAAGGTCTTGCAAGTTCTGCAATTTTTATTGAAGCCTTCTTCCTGTATTCCGCATCGAGGCTATTCCGCCTTTGTAGCGCCAGATTTCTAATTTCACCCTTTTTCATAAAATTATATCTATCTCTCTTTCACCTTTTTATATTAGCCTGCCCTCAAAATTTAACCTATCCTTTAAAGTTTTTTATCTTTTGATCTCGCATTCTATACCAATTCTCAGCTTCTTTGTATTTTTCTTTAACACAAGAACATCTCCAGCCACTAGGTAGTACTCCCGAATCTTTGCATTTCATGCAGGAATATTGTATTTCAAGGTCATCCGCAGTAAATCCGGATTTTTTAAGTAGCTGATCTCGTTTTTTTAATAAATTAATCCTTTCTTTCTGAATTTTTGCCATTTTAGCCTTTTTATTATCGTCTTCTGAAAACATCATTTTTGATTCAAGCGCTCTTAATTCATTTAATTTCTTGGCTATATTTTTATAGCCCTCCACATCTCTTTCGATTTTTTTTTGTTTTTCTCTCCATCTATTGATGCTTCTTTCGTAGATGACGCTTTTAATGTATTTTTTTACGTCTTCAGCCGTTATTTCATGTGCTTTAATCTCTGTCTTTATGATTTTATCAAGGTAGTTTATGTTCTTGTTATACGTATTTTCCATTTTACGACCGTAATTAAGAATTTTTTCTTCGGTAAGGCCATATTTATCGAGCCACTTGTTTATAACTTCCTTTTGTGCATCTGAAGGGTTGAAGTAATTTGTAATTCCAAGTCTTTTCAAAATGCTTTTATACTGCCTTTGTCTGCTACCGTCTATTTCTTCAACGGTTGACAATGTATTGATATCCATAATGCCGCTATCGTACCAATCCCTTAAAATAGCCTTTACATATTTCCAATTTGTTATTTCTCTTTCAAATGCCTTTTCAAAGGCCTTCTCTATGACAGCGGGCTCCATATTTTTTTCCAGGAACGAATTTATCCCCTTAAGTGATTGCGTTGACAACGTGGTTCCTGTCAATTTTTCTATCCTGTTAAACAATTCTTCTTTAGTTGAATCATATGCTTGATCGGCATTATTATCCGGATTTTTATCAAGAGTTTTTTCAGCGTGACAGGCTTTCGAATCTGAGGAAGTATTATCATCACATCTGCTTGCATTATTTTCTACTGTTTTATCAGAACTGCCAAAATAAAATTCATCAGCTACGGATATGAAGCTTATTATTTTAGGATCCTCTGTAAGTATATCCTTGTCGAATGTAATAAGACCGTTGTCCTTAAGTGATTTCAGCGACTTTCTTATTGCTTTCTCATCTCCTCTAAGCCCCCTTGCGATATCGGAAATATGAAATTCTTCCTTTGTGTTTGACAGCATCAATGCATAGAGATATACCTTAATTTCATCTTCATTAAGCCCTACGAGATATTCGCTGATTATCATGTTTTCTATGCCGGTAACACCGAAATGCATGTTGGATAAAGACCTTGTGCGCATTACACTGCACTCCATTCGATATCTCTAAATGTCATATTTTCAGGTTTCCAATACATCACAACATCACCTGTAGCGCCGTTTCTATTCTTAGCAATTATGATATTTACCTTTTTAGGCTCATCCGGATCGCTGAATACTTCATTATCTTCATTTCCCATCTCCTGTTCTGATTCATCCGTATATAGATCCTTTCTAAATAACATCAATACAACATCAGCATCCTGTTCTATGGCACCGCTATCCCTAAGATCGGACAGCATCGGTCTATGTCCCGTTCTTCTTTCAGAAAGCCTTGAGAGCTGTGATAGCACTACAAACGGGCATTCCATCTCCCTTGCAAGCTGCTTTAGCTGTCTTGATATTTCAGATATTTCCTGTTGCCTGCTCTCTATATTTTTATCAAGCGCCATAAGCTGCATGTAGTCCACCACTACAAGATCGAGCCCTCTTTCATGTTTGATTTTTCTGCACTTACTTCTCATTTCTGAAATTGTGATTCCGGGTGTTGAATCTATGAGTATATTTCTGTTTGCTATTTCATTTTTTACACTGGATATAACATCATGGTCTGCATCTGACATATCACCTCTTAACATTACATCCATGGTTACATTGCTTTCCATAGATAACATTCTAAAGCCTATTTGTTCAGACGGCATCTCAAGGCTGAATAACAGCGCCGTCTTATTCTCTCTCTTAGTAGCGCCGAGCATCATGCCTAGCGCAAATGAAGTCTTACCTACAGACGGCCTTGCCGCCAGTACGATTAAATCCGACTTTTTAAGTCCACCAAGCATTTTATCAAGCTCAAGATAACCCGTTTTTAGTTCATTATCCGAGCCCTTATTTTCAAGCCTTAATTCTATTTCTCTTTCGTTCTTTTCAAGGACATCTGCAATATTTTCCACGATGCCTTTTTGGTTTAATTGACTTATTTTGAATATTTCATGCTCTGCGTAATCGAGCATACTTTCGCTATTTTGAGTATCCTTATAACAAATTTCCGCAATCTTACCTGAGGCCGTTATAAGGTCTCTCGATATTGCCTTTTCCTTTACGATTTTTGCATATTCAACGGCATTGGTTACAAAGGGTACACTCGCTACTAGGCTTTGAAGATAAGCACTCCCCCCCACAAATTCCAGCTTTTCATGTCTTTTAAGTTCTTCAGCTATTGTTATCACATCAATATTCTTGCCGATGTCATACAAAGATCTCATGGCTTCAAATATTGCTTGATGTTCCTTTTTGTAAAAGTCTTCTTTTATTAGAATTTCAAATACATCTATACACGCCTGTTCATTATTTACCATTGCACCAATTACCGAACTTTCCGCAAACAAATGCTGTGGTAATTTTCTCTCTTCGGGCATTAATACCTCCGCAAACTATAGATGAATTGACTATTTTTTCTTAAGAGGTATTATAACATAATCCGTATTGGAAGTCATTGTAACGCTGTAACCAAGTTCCTCGGCAAACCCCTTCAAAAGGTAGTACCTGGCTTTATAAAATAAGGAAGCGTTATTTAAATACTCCTCTGTTTTATTTTCTATATCCTGATTGAAATTTGCGCCGGTCTTATCAACATCAAAGCTTTCATGATGGTCGTGGTCATGCGAACCTTCGCACGTGTCATCCAAGCTGTCATTCGGGTCTACACTGTCATTTTCATATTTTGAATGAAGGTCATGGTTTGTCTTAAGCACAAGGCTCTCATCTGCGCCTTTACTTGCAAGTAAAGCGGCATCGCAGGGCATTCCATCCAAGATTATCATATTCACATCCGAAAACAGATCGTCGATATTTGAAATCTTCTTGCCCTTAGCTTTCATTTTACCTATTTCATACATTTTTTCAGCATATTCTCTACACCTTGAAAGAGCATAGGAAAGCCTAATTTCTACCATATCTATCCTGGATGAAAGCCACCCGTGGATATTGGGGATATCTATCAGATCCTTAAGATCACCCTTTTTAACGGGTGGATGCAATGTATCCAATTCTTTCTTATCCTCTTTACTAAGTAGCTTTTCTGTAATTTCATCCTGAAAACAAATTTTTTCATACATCATATAGTGTATAGGTCCAAGATGTTCACTCATAATATACCTCCTTCTTTTATGAAAAATTATAATTTCACTTAATTCATTTATCAACACCGAATATTAATTCTAATTCTACCCGTAACTATAAAATATATTATTATGCACCGGAAAATTTTATTTTGAATATCACCTAGGTGTGTCTATTTACAAACAATATCCGGCTTGAAATTTAATAGTATACCATTAGGCTCTTGGATGGGTTTTGTCGTAAACGAGCTTTGTACTGCTTGGAATTTCAATGTAATATTGCTTTGTGATCGAAATGTTTTCATGTCCCATGAGTTCTTGCACGGTTTTGATATCTGCGCCGTTTTGAAGCATGTGTACGGCAAAAGAATTTCTCAGCATGTTGGGTGTAAACTTTATAATGCCGGTTTTGGCTGCATAATCCTTAAATATTTTCCATATGCCCTGCCTTGAAAATTTTTTATTCAGATAATTTACAAAAAGAGGACTTGAAGCATCTTTTTTACTAAGCTTTGAAAATTTGAGTTTCCTCACATCTGAAATATATTTTTCTACAGCCTTCCTTGCATGACTTCCGATCGGTATTACCCTCCTTTTTTTAAGCCCCGCTGTAATAAGACCGGCTCTTATATCCACATCGCTCATTTTAAGTTCTAAAAGCTCAGTCAGTTGAAGCCCTGCCGCATACATTAATTCAAGTACGGCCTTATCTCTTATACCACTATCCGTGTCGTCTGTAACAGAAGCAAGAAGCAAATCTATTTCTTCGACGGTGAAATAATCTATAGTTTTTTTGTTGAGTTTAGGTGCCTTAAGTCCTAGAGTTGGATTCTTTCTCATAGCCCCAGTATTTACAAGATAATTATAGAAGGCTCTTACAGATGATATCCTCCTTCTTATGGTAGCCGGCGCATAATCCTGCCTTTTTAAGTTTTCGACAAAATCATCGATATCCGTATTTTTTACCCTCTTATATCCTTTTATGCCCTTTCCGTAGACGAATATGTGAAAGGCTTGCAGATCTTCATGATATGCTCCTATTGTGCTCGTAGAAAGAGATCTGTCTTTTTCAAGATACACAAAAAAGTTTTTCATATCCTTATTTTTCTTCATACTCCATATCCTTCTGTGCATTTTTTAACTTACATATTTATCGGCGATTTTTACTTAATCATAAATTTCTCTAATAACATATAACATAATTGTTGTTTACACCATATAAAGTCCTTGATATTACATCTTGAAAACGTTACTTTAAAAGCTTATCCATCATTAATTCTTCCTCGGTGTGCGAAAACGCACCATACAGATGTTATCTTTTGAAGCTATATTTATGTTTCTATAATTATTCACTGTATTTATTTAAATAAGCTATTAAAATTCCTATGGTTGACTTTGCATCCAAAAACTTACCTTCTTTTGCCATTTTATAGGCTTCATCAAAATCCATGAGTAGAATTTCAATGTTTTCTCCTTCTTCCGTACAGGGCTTCCCCGGTGTCAGCTCCGTTGCTAAATAAAAATATATCTCTTCCTTGGAATAACCCACACTTGGAAAACTCTTATGGATGAGCTTAATATCCTTTGCATCAAAACCTGTCTCCTCCATAAGCTCCGTTCTGGCTCTACCTTTAATATCATCATCGTCGTGTTCTATTTTCCCCGCAGGGATTTCAAGCACAACATCGTCTATAGCCTTTCGATACTGCTTTTCTAAAACTATCTTGTTATCATCTGTAAGCGCAACAACGGCAACTGCGCCTCTATGCATTACTATCTCTCTCGTCGCTATATTACCCGTTTCTACTCTGACATGTTCTTCGCATACCTTTATCACCTTGCCGTCATAAACGAGCTTACTGTCTATCGTTTCTTCCCTAAAAATCATTAATTATTTTCCTCGCTCATAGCCTTAGACTTTTCATAAGCCGCATTAAATCCTCTATCGACAAGTTCATAAAATCCATTACTTTCGAGTAAATTAACAGCTTCAATCGTAGTACCGCCCTTTGAACAAACGTTATCTATCAATGTATCAAGAGATTCGGTACTCGAAAGCACCATTTTTGCAGCTCCTATCACAGCATGTGCGGCAACGTCCCTTGCAGTTTTTTCAGAGAGCCCCCTTGTAATGGCGGAGTTCATGAGTTGTTTTATGTACATGTAGGTATAGGCGGGACTCGAACCGCTGATCCCTATGGCGCAATGCATGAGATCCTCCTCAATCATATAAGTGCTCCCAAACATCTCTATAATAGCAATTGCTTCATCCACATCCGCCTTAGACATGTTGTTGCTGCTACAGACCGCTGTCGTGCCTTCACCTATCATGGCAGGTGTGTTTGGCATAATTCTCATGATTTTCATTCCGCCTATAATATTTTCTATTTCTTCTATGGTTGTAGCAGATACCATGGATATCAAAATCTTATTGCTGTTAAATTCACTAGCTATATCCTTCAAAACATTCAATGCAATATCGGGTTTTACTCCTAAAAAAACAACGTCGGATGCTTTAGTAAGCTCCTTAGCTGAAGCAGTAGCCACAGCGCCTAAACCCGCAAAGTCATCCTTCTTTTTATCATCTGCATCAAAAACATAGATGGTATCGGCGCCGTCCTTTTTATTTAAGATGGACTTTGCTATCGCTCCGCCCATATTGCCTACGCCTATAAATCCTATACTTCTCATACGATCCTCCCGATTTTAATATAAAATAGTACCGTCTTCCTTGTCGTTAATAGCTTTTATTATTGCATGTTCATGCTTTCCATTAAGTAGAATAACAGGAATATTGTGGCTTTTAAGCCTTTCGGCGGCACTTAGCTTCGTTTCCACGCCCCCGCTTCCAAAATCGCTTCTATCCCCGATTTCAATTGAATTTCTAAGTTCATCAAGGTCGCTGGCCTCTTTTATGAGTTTTGCATCCGTTTTATCGGGGGACTTATCGTAAATTCCTGATATTTGTCCGAGCATTATAAGAAGGTTCGCATTCCATAGCTCCGCCGTCAAAGCGCCCAAGGTATCATTATCTCCTATCTTAAGCTCTTCAGTGGCAACGGTATCATTCTCGTTTATAATTGGGATAACTCCCTCATCTATGAGCGTAAAGAGCACATTTCTGATGCTTAGCGATCTACCGCTATCTTTAAAATCATTTCTTGTAAGGAGAATCTGCGCCGCCTTCATATCCATTTTATTAAGATACTTTTTATATGCATTTATGAGTTCCACCTGGCCTATAGCACATAGAGCCTGCCTATAGTTAAGATCCCTTCGCCTGTCCCACTTATTGAGTTCACCGACGCCACAAATTCCTGCACCCGATGAAACTATCATGAGCTTTTTCCCCATGTTATATAATTCAGTCACCTGCTCTGCAATGTCCTTGAATATAAGTTCATTAACCCTGCCATTGTCGTCCGAAAGAACATTGCTGCCGATTTTTATCACAATCTTATCGCTTTTTAATATAGCTTCACTTAATCTTCCCATACAATCCTCCATATTTAATAGCTATATTATAGCATTTTTATAACCGGCTTAATTTATCACAATACTCATATATTATGCCCATAAGTTCTATTTTTGTTCCGGCTTCATAAAGTCGCTTTCGATAATCCTTAACTCCCGATGTGTTCTTTAAATATTTGGATAATTTCTTTCTAAGCTCAAGCAAAGCCCTCTTTTCACCCTTGTATGATACCGTAAGGTCTATCAATTTTTTTAATGTATTCAAAATTTCATCTGCACAGGGCTCGTATTCAGTAATCTCATCTATGCTCTTACCCTTACGAATTTCAGAAAGCGCCATGTTACACGATTTAAAAATCCAAGGTTTACCTATGGCTCCCCTTCCTATCATAACCATATCACAGCCTGTTTCATCCATAAATTCCAGAGCTTCTTTAGCGCTTTTTATATCACCATTGCCAATAACGGGTATAGAAACGCTTTGTTTTACTGAAGCTATTACATCCCTATTTACACTGCCTTCATACTTCTGTTTAGCGGTTCTTCCATGAACTGCTACTGCACTTGCGCCGGCACTTTCAATCGCCTTAGCGCAGTCAACGGCATTGATATTATTATTGTCCCAACCAATTCTTATCTTCGCAGTAACAGGTTTTTGCGTGATCTTTACAGCGTCTTTTACCATATCATAAATGATGTCCGGTCTTTTCATTAGAGCTGCGCCGGAACCGCTTTTTACGATCTTTTGCATGGGACAGCCCATATTTATATCTACTATTGCATTTCCCTTATTCTCTATACACTGTATTCCGTGCGCAACAGCATCCGGATCACTCCCGAATATTTGAATGGCGATAAAGCCATCAGCACCTCTAAAATCAAGGAGTTCTTCGGTATTTTTTTGCTCATAGATAAGACCCTTGGCGCTAACCATTTCAGAATATACAAGTCCCGCTCCAAACTCCAAAGCTATGGTTCTTACCGCATTATCAGTAAATCCTGCCAGAGGTGCCATCAAAAAGGGAGATGGAAGTTCTATGTCGCCTATAACATTACCTGGAGTTATCATTATTTTTTTCGTATATCAGTGCAAGTCCCTCGAGCGTAAGATGCGGCTCAACCGCATCAAAAACCTGGGTCCCTTTGTCTATCATGGTAGCCATTCCGCCCGTTCCTATGACCTTTATAATTTCATCATCGCAGCAACCGATGCTTGCGCAGTTTATGATTTCCTTTTTCATTTTTTCTACTATAAACTTAATCATTCCCATGTGACCGTACACAACACCAGCCTGCATGCTGTTTATGGTGTTTCTGCATATAGCCTTGCCGGGATCTTCGAGTTCTATCTTAGGTAGCTTTGCCGTTTTTTCAAAAAGCGCTTCGGATGCTATCTTTATACCCGGTGCTATTGCACCTCCAAGGTATTCCGCATTTTTGGATACTGCGCAAAATGTTGTAGCCGTACCGAAGTCTATTATTATTACAGGTCCTCCGTATTTGTGATAAGCCGCAACCGCATTTACGATTCTATCAGAACCTACCTGCTTTGGATTATCGTATTTAATTATTATTCCCGTCTTTATGCCGGGCTCTACCACTATAGCCTCTTTTCCAAAGTACTTTCTTGAAAAATGCTGAAGGGAATATAGCACTGAAGGCACGACAGTTGAAATGATTATGTCATCAATATCGCTCATGTTTATCTTTTCATAGCTGAAGAACTGGTTTACAATCATTCCGTATTCATCTGCACTCTTGTTGCCGTTTGTCTCTATTCGAAAGCTGTGTTTCATATGCAAATTATCGAACACACCAATAACAATATTGGAATTCCCAACATCAAAAGCTAATAACATCTTCTTCTCCTATATCGAAAAAATAAACAAAATAACTATTATGAGCCCTTATGGCATAAGTTTTTCGAGACGCTTTAGAGCAACAGCTATCGTAAGCCCGGGTATAACCCTGTTTCCCGTTATCTCTACTCCGAGAAGTGCATTTATCTTCCTCAGTCTATACTTCACCGTATTTATGTGTATCCCGATCAGTTCACTGGTTTTGGCTGCATTCATGCCGGAATCCAGTACAAAGGTTTCCAACGTTCCTAAAAGTTGTTCCCGTTTTTTTGATGATATCAAAGCAAACGGAGCAAGAAGGTCAATGTAATTTTTCTTGATTTTGCCTTCACCCACCTCAATATCTATACAGTTGCTTACGAGAGCCATTTCATATTTTGTAAATACTCTCTTATAAGGAAAGATATTCTGCGCAAAAGACCAGCTTTCTTCTATTTCCTTATAGGCATCTGCTACGCCGTCTATGCCGTCTATGCCCGTTATATGGAAAATTCTGGCACTTTTGTTGCCTTTCAAGGATTCATATAACTCGGAACATTTTTGCTTAAATTCTCCCACCTTATCAAGGTTTGCGTTTACCCTTGTTATCATGCCGTACGTCTCTCCGTTATCGGAAATCCTATGAAGCGAAAAGCCTTCTTCTTTTTCAAACCTTAAGAATATATCTTCACAGCTCTCAGAGCTTATGTCCTTTGCAAAGAATACACTGAGGATTTCACTGGGCTTTATCTTGGCTTCTTCGTTTAATGAATATGCAAGGGGCTTATTACCTCTCACTAAAGCTCTTATGAGTTCCGTATCTACCAAAAACATGTAGTAACTGGTCTCTTCAATTCTAACGGTTCTCCAATACGTATCTATTCCATTTACGCTCACAAATACGCTTGAGCGCTGCTTACCGTCCAATCTGTTTTCTCTGGCCTTCTTTACAGCCTCTTGTATAGTCTCCCTCTTCCTTGTCTCTACAGTAAATATAGGATTGAAGTTTGCCCCTAGCAATATCACCTGAAAATCATTTGCAACGGCAGCTTCCTTTATCGCAGATTCAAAGTCGGAGTGCTTGTCAAAATCAAGCAAAGTCTTTACAACCTCTGAAATCAGATGATTTTCACCTTCTTTATTTTTCTTGTCATCTCCCGTGATAGCATTTATCATATGAGAATAATTAAGCTTATTATCATCAACCACAATTAAAGGCAGGTTAGCAGACTCGGCGCTCCTTATTACGCTGGTATCGAGTTCCTTTATGCCTCTTCCCATGTACATTATTACAAGACCGCTATGTCCGCCTTCAGCGAGTTTTTGGATTAACCTGCACTGCACTCTTTCATTTTCCAAAACGCCTAAAAATCCCGTAAAAAACAGCAATCCCTTTTCCGAATTAAAGCGTTTTACATCATCTTCCTTCACCATGTCAAGAACCGACAGTCCGGTCACCACGTTTTCGACACCTTTTGCACCGGCAAGCAACCTGGCGTTTTTGAAAACATCCAGATCCATGCACTCTTTTACAGTCTTATTCATTTGGGCCTCCCTGCTTTTTATCTTTCAGCACTTCTGAAACCAATTCTTCTTTAGTAATTCCATCTACTACCAGCCTCCTGAACTGATCACCGTTTATGGTTTCAAGCTCAAGCAATGCCATAGCAACCTTCTCAAGATCTTCTATATATTCTGTAAGTATGTCCTTTGCTTCTGTAAAGGCCACGTCTATTATCTCTCGTATTTCCTTGTCGATTTCAGATGCTATGCCCTCTGAATAATTTTTCTTGGTAGAGAAATCCTTACCGAGGAATACCTCTTCACCATCGCTGTAGTTTACCAAGCCGAGTCTGTCGCTGAATCCATATTTTGTAACCATGGCTCTTGCTATATCCGTTGCTCTTTGTATGTCGTTGCTTGCGCCTGTACTTACATCTTCGAGTTTTAGCATTTCAGCAACCCTGCCCCCTAAAAGATCTACTATGTCTTCATACATGCTTTTTTTTGTAGCGTATGTCTTTTCCTTCTCAGGAAGAGTCATCGTAAAACCGCCTGCCATGCCTCTTGGGATGATGGTTATCTGATGCACAGGATCCTGCGTTTCGAGATGTTGGGATAATATGGCATGTCCTGCTTCGTGGTAGGCTGTGAGTCTTCTTTCCTCGTCTGAAATCTTCTTGCTTCGTTTTTGAGGTCCTGCTATCACCTTTGTTATGGCTTCTTCTATATCCTCGGATTGAATTACACTGCCGTTTCTTCTCGCCGTAAGCAGAGCCGCTTCATTTAGCATATTTTCTATATCTGCAGGCGTAAATCCCGGTGTCATCCTGGCAAGTACCTCTTCATTAACGCTCTTATCAAGCGGCTTATTTTTGGCATGTACCTTAAATATCTCTTCCCTCGCTTTTAAATCCGGAATTCCTATAACGACCTGTCTGTCAAATCTGCCCGGTCTTAGCAATGCAGGGTCTAAAATGTCCGGTCTGTTCGTAGCCGCCAAAACTATTATCCCTGAATTTATAGCAAAGCCATCCATCTCTACGAGGAGTTGGTTTAGAGTCTGTTCACGTTCATCGTGGCCTCCTCCGAGTCCTGCGCCTCTTTGCCTTCCTACCGCATCAATTTCATCTATAAACACTATGCACGGTGCATTCTTCTTTGCCTCTGCAAACAGGTCTCTTACACGTGAAGCTCCTACACCGACAAACATTTCAACGAAATCGGAACCGCTTATTGTGTAAAAAGGCACATCGGCTTCTCCTGCAGCGGCCTTGGATATGTAAGTTTTACCGGTACCCGGAGGACCTACGAGAAGTACTCCCTTAGGCACCCTTGCTCCAAGCTCTTTAAATTTAGCAGGATTCTTAAGAAAGTCCACTATTTCTGATAATTCCTGCTTCTCTTCCTTTAGCCCCGCAACATCGGCAAACGTTATCTTTTCTTTTTCATCATCTCTTATCAGTCTCGCCCTGCTCTTGCCGAAACTCATGGCTTTTCCACCGCCACCTGCCCTATTTATGAGCATCATGGTTAAAATTATCATAACGCCAAGCATGAGTATCGGACCTAGAAGGTTTTCATACCATTTTTTCTTCTGCGGAGGATCGCTGTCAAGTTCAATTTTGCCGGACTTCATCTGAGGGAGTATATATTCTTTTTCTAATTCAGCTATCTGGCTATGTGTGCCATAATATGCCTTTACCTTCTTTCCGTCCGAAAGTTTTGCATTTATCTCTCTATCCGTAATGTTTACGGTTTTTACCTTTTCATCTTTAAAGAGGCGATTCATCTTCGAATACGTGATGCTCTTTACTTCAGACGTGCTCTTTTCCGTAAGGATAAAAGCAAGTCCTATAACAAGTCCGATTATAGCAAGATACACTAAAATGCTTTTACTATTTTTCACACTCTCCTCCTAAACGTGTTATGCTCTATATTTAAAAGTTTCGTACTAAAACCAACACATTGGATTCTACCATAATATATTTTTTTTTGCAATTAATGACAAAAAAACAAGCCTTTTTTTCAAATATAGTACCACCCCTAAAACATACATCCTTTACCACTCAGGTTGCGTGTAAATTCCACCTTACTTATTAAAACATCTAATCTTTTAATTATGGTAACCATCTTCACTACTTTAGCTCCACGGGAACTTGATTTTATTCTCTAAAATACATAGTTATTCTATTCATCTTTACTATTATTATTTAATAGAAACTCAATGCTGCTACCGCTAACTGTAAAAAGAGTGCCGTGGCACTCTTTTTACTCAAAATTTTGGAGGTCTTATAAGATTTTTTACTTATTTTTTAAATTGAACCTTGATTACAGCGCTTGCTCCCTTTGTTTTCTGACCTTCAAAGATTGTAAACGTCAGATTTAACTTCTTCGCTTTTTTGCCCTTAATCTTATTGATCATCTTCTTGTTTAAAACTATCTCAAGCACTCCGTTTTTCTTAATATTCTTTAGGCTAACATCCGTGATCTTAGTTTTACCCTTCATCAGAGTAGCGTTTAAAAGTTTAAGATCCGTAATACCGGCGCCTGTAATTTTTAGCTTCAGCTTAGCTGTCTTAGCATTATTCTTTATTGTCAAAGGCTTTTTACCGACATTTATCTTAAGCGTAACCTTCTTAGGAATTTCCTTTTCCTTAAACACAGGAGTAGCAACGGCATCACCCTTGATTGTAAATACATCTCCTACTTCAAGCTTTTCTATGGTGTCTGTATCGTTTACCACCTTCCAGTGAGAAAATGCTCCCTGTCCTTGCGGAATTGTTCCTGTAAACTTAGGCATTGCAACGTTAGACCCTACAACGTATTTACGGGTCTTCATTCCTATGCTGTTGCCGTTGTAAGTAAACTTCATCGCTGCATATTTAACTTCTGGCGCCTTGTCCTTCCATACGGCTGTGAATTCCACATCGCTGTCTGCTACAAATGTAGCGCCCGGTTTATATTGTTTGTGATTTGGATCTTCCCAAGCGACAAACAATTTATTTTCATTTTTTGCCTTGAATTCAGGCAGAGGTAAATAAACCGTCTTTCCGCTTGATGTCATTATTCCGCTTGGAAGTACTCCTATAATTTCCTCGCCCCCGTTATTAAAGCTTACGTTTATTTGTTTTTCCCATACGGCCTTAAGCGTTATATCTTCTTTAGCAACAACCTTTTCACCGGGAACCTTATTGACCGCAGATTCTTGTCCTACAGTTACTTCCCAATGTTTAAATATTGAATTCGAAGGAGCCGCATATTCACATGCAGGTACCGTGAATTTACCGTTTTTCTTCGCTGTTTCCCGAGGCATTTCGCCGCTTCCGCCGTTTGCATCGTATTTAACATTTACTTCAGTTACTTCTTTATCCTTCCATATCGGCATCACAACCGTATCGTAGAGTACTTTGAAGCCCTCGCCTTTGTTAGCAAACTTTGTAAAGCCGTTCATTTCAAGCTGCCACTTATCGAATTCCTTCCCTACAGGTGCTGTGAATCCGCATTCAGGAAGTGTATATTCACTATCTCTATTCACCTCTACTTCAGGCATGGTCTGAGTACCGCCGTTCGGTTTAAATGTAATTTTCACCTTATCGGTTACAGGAGGCAGACCGGCTTTATCTTTCCAGATTGCTTTTATTGCTACATCTGCACTTGCAACTATTCTTTCTCCCGGCATTTTATCTACGGCAGGAGCTGTCCCAACTTTAACAGACCACTTATCAAATTCTTTGCCTTCAGGTGCTGTGAATTCACATGCAGGCAAGGTAAACTTGCTGTTTTTCTGCACTTCTTCAGCATCCATATTGCCTGTTCCGCCGTCACCCGCATTAAATGTAACGTTTACCTTATCAGGTGTTGGCAATGTTCCCTTGCTCTTCCATAGCGCCTTAAGCACCATATCTTCTGACGCTACTACCGTAGTTCCTGCTTCCTTTGCCTCAGCAGGGTTCGTTCCTATCTTTACTTCCCACTTGTCAAACTCTTTATTTGCAGGAGGAGTAAATGTGCACTCAGGAAGCTTGTAGTTGCTGCCTTTTTCTACCTGCACCGCTGTCATTTCACCTTCTCCGCCGTTTTTATCAAACATAACATTCACCTTAGGTATAGGCTTGTTCTTCCATACTGCCGTCAAAGTTATGTTATCACTCGCTACTATGCTCTCTCCCGGCATTTTATCTACAGCAGGAAATCCTGTTACGGTAACCGACCACTTGTCGAATTCCTTATCAGCAGGAGCTGTAAAGCTACATACAGGAAGCGTATAGTTGCTACCTTTTTCTACCTCTACGGCGGGCATGCTGCCGCTACCTGTGTTACCGTTAAACGTAACATTCACCTTGACAGGTGCAGGTGCCGGCGGCGGTGTCTTTTCCTTCCACATAGCCTTAACTGTAATGTTATCACTCGCTACTATGCTCTCTCCCGGCATTTTATCTACAGCAGGAGATCCTGTTACGGTAACCGACCACTTGTCGAATTCCTTATCGGCAGGTGCTGTGAAGCGACACACAGGCAAGGTGTATTCACTGTCTTTTACGACCGCCTTAGCAGGCATGTTTCCGCTACCGCCGTTTTTATCAAAAGTTACATTTACCTTAGGCTTTGCCCTCCACATAGCTGTAACCTTAATGTTATCACTTGCCGTTACCTTTTCGCCGGGGTTTTTATCTTCAGCAGAATCATCGCCTATCTTAACAGACCATTTATCAAATTCCATACCCTCAGGTGCTGTAAAAGTACATGCAGGTAATTTATATTCGCTGTATTTATTTACCTCTACGGAATTCATATTACCGCTTCCGCCGTTTTTATCAAAGGAAACCGTAACCTTTCCCGGTGCAGGATCAACCTTCCATAGAGGCTTTACAATAACATCATGAGTTACCGTGAATTTAGCTCCGGGGTTAAAGTCCTTAATAAAACCGTTCATGCGGATTTGCCATTTATCAAATATCATACCCGCCGGCGGGGTTATTTTACATGTAGAAGGTAGCGTATATTCATTGCCTTCTTCAACCCATTCATCGGGAATCGAACCCGTGCCTTCATTCGGATCATACTGAACCACCGGAATATCTTCATATATAGCTTTAAATTCCACATCCCCTTTTACATGAATCCAATCACCGGATGTGTCTTCATATGTCTCGGGAGCGGCATTTCCAACAGTCACCTGCCAATGCTTAAAGCTCTTCCTGTCCGGAGCTTCAAACTCAGAATGCGGTATTTCAAACCAGGAATCCTTGGGCACCTTCTTGCTTTCCATGGTGCCGGTACCACCGTTTTTATTGAATTTAATATTGAACTTTGTTGAAGGTGCATTTTTCCATATAGCTTTTATGAATAAGTCACTATCGCATTTTACCTTATCAAATGGCTGCTTGCTTTCTCCTGTAGGTGCATTTTCATCTGTTTTTACCTCCCAGTAATCAAAAACCTTTCCCGAAGGTGCATCAAATTTTGGCTTAGGCAAAACATAATTATCTCCCGGCAGGCATTCATCAGTATCTTCGTTTTCATCCGGTGCATTAGGGTCGATGTGGATCATATACATATCTTCAAAAACCGCTTCCAGCGTTGTATCATCGGTGATTCTAATTATATCGCCAACACGTTTAAGTCCTAAATCATTGCTACCGACCTTTACTTTATATCCTCTGAGTCCTGTCCCCCCTTCCTGTTCAAACTCCGGTTCAGGTATTACGAAATTACTGTTCATAGCTACATATTCGGGATTCATATTTCCGCCGGCTCCTCCCGGAAGGTAACTGATTTTATATACATCAAATGGAGTCTCCTCCCAAATAGGTTTGAAGTTCATATCAGCTAAAACCGTTATGGTTTCACCCGGTTTAATATCCTTATGATAACCGTCCATTTCTACATGCCACTTACTAAATACCTTTCCTGCAGGAGGTTTAATACTGCAACGAGGCACCTCATATTCTTCATCCAGGCTGGAAAATTCATCTTCCATTTCCGTGCTTCCGCCATTTTTGTCAAAGCGAGCAACAGGACGATTTTTCCATATGGCCTTACACTTCACGTTATCAGAAGCTATGATGGTATCATCCTTTTTGTATAACTTAGGAGCTGCCTTACCTATTCTCACCTCCCATTCGGAAAATTCCTTTGCTTCGCTCGGAGGTTCGAATTCACATTCAGGTAATTCATATTCGGAATTTTTTTCTACCTCCTCTTCTTTCATCTCACCGTTTCCACCACCGGCATCGAAGGTTATCTTTACCATAGTTTCTCTGCCTGTCGGCTTTGCAGGATTCTTACGATTGGACTTGGTAGTTTTTCCCTTAGCCTTCTTAACGATCTTGCTGCCCGGCTTTGATTTTCCGGCAAGTTTCTTAACGCCCACCTTTTTTGTATATGCATTGCCGGCATTCTTTTCTCCTTGATTGGAAGAAGCTGCCATCGACGGCATAAATGCCGTAATCAGCATAGCTAACGACAATGTCAGACTCAATACCTTAGACTTGATTTTCATAGCTCTACCGTATCCTTTCCCCTTAATAAACACTCCTTATTCTATTTAAAAGAAAATTTGATAACCACCTTTGCTTTTGCAATCTTTTTATTTCCAAGTACCAGGAAAGTAAGTTTTCCCTTTTTAAGTTTCTTAATATCTTTAGCCGTCAATTTTATCTTATATGCTCCCTTTTTGCCGATTGATTTTAAATCCATCTTTTTGATGAGTTTCTTTCCCATTCTAAGTTCCGCATTGAGTTTTTTAAGATCGGCCTGTTTTGCGCCTTTTATATTAAGCGTAAGCACTGCCTTCTTTGCTTTCTTTTTAATTTTGAAAGTCTTTGGCGCTTTGATTTTAAGCTTAGTTAGCGGTTTAGGAGGAATTTTTTCATACTCAGGAGTGATGACAGTATTATCTTTAAGCTCGAAACTGTCTCCTACTTCCAATATCTTAGCCTGCTCGCCCACTACTTCTACCTTCCATCCTGCAAACTTCATACCTTGCGGCATAGGATGCTTGTCTGCATCGTATTTAGGAAGTGAAAGCACAGTACCCACTTCATAGCTTCGCTCTTCAGTGCCTTCGCTGTAGTTATATTTAACGGTTTTTGTTTGTATCGGAGGTACCTTTACCTCCCATACAGCCGTAAATTCCGTATCGGCATCAAGCATATACGCTGCACCCGGAAGATATTGGTTATGGTTCTCATCTTCCCATGCTACAAATTCTTTGGTTTCATCTACTGCGGTAAACATAGGTAGCGGCAAGAAAATTTCTCCACTTACGGACATAACGATGTTTTCCGGAAGATTACCGATTATTTCTTCATCGCCGCTATTGAACTTAGCTGTAATCTTTTTGCTCCATACCGCTTTAACGCTTATGCTGTCGCTCGCTGCTATCCTATCTCCCGGCATCTTAAATACCGGTGCCGCTGCTCCGACTTTAACCTCCCACTTTAAGAATTCGCTTCCTGAAGGAGCTGTAAATTCACAAGATGGAAGTGTGTACTTGCTGTTCTTTGTAACTGTTTCTTTCGGCATTTCTCCGCTGCCGCCGTTGGCATCGAAGGTTACATCTACAGAAGGTATCAACTTATTTTTCCATACGGCCTTTACCGTAACGTTGTCTATTACCTTTATAATGTCTCCGGCATTTTTAAAGCTTGGATTTTCACTTCCCTGCTTTACTTCCCACTTATCAAATTCCATGCCTTCAGGAGCTTCAAATGTAGAAGCCGGAAGTACATAATCGTCACCTTCTTCCGCTGTTACTTCTGCCATATCGCCGCTTCCGCCATTTTTATCAAAGGTAATTTTAAACTTTTTAGGCATCGGTGCAGGCTTATCCTTCCATAAGGCCTTGACGATTATATCTGCGCTCGCAGTTATGCTATCCCCCGGTACTTTTTCCACTTCCTGAGCTGCTCCGATCTTTACGGACCATTTGTCAAACACTTGATTATCAGGAGCTTCAAATCCGCATTCAGGCAATTTATATTCACTATCCTTATTCAAGAGTTCACCGGGCATATTACCCTTACCGCCATTTGCATCAAAGCTTAAGGAAACTTTGCCTTCAGGAATGGATGACTTTGCCGTAAAATCTATTGCATCCACTTCAGGATGTGAATTTGACACATTGCTGACGAAATTTTCACCATCGAATGAACACACCTGTAGCTTCAATTTATATGTTTTATCCTCAGGTATTCCTTCAAATGAAATCTCGTGCTCTATCTCCTTGCCTTTATGTTGTTCAAATGACAGCAATTTATCATCTCCCACTGCCTTTGCAAGGCATAGAAGCGACGAAGATGTAAGTTTATCAACCGTTGTAAAAGTATTTTCCTTTACATCGCTTCCGACGGTTCTCTTTACCTTTATTTTAAGACCCGGCTGTATGGTAGTGTAACTTTGAACTCTAAGAACCAGGTCAAAGTTACCGCTAAGGGTTGCCATGTCCTTGACCTTAAACTTAGCTGTAAGTTTTTCGTTTACCATGGTGTTTATTTCAGTTTTATCGAGCGTAAAGTTTTCAATGCCTGATATCTTCGCCCATATGGCTGTTATCTCTTTATCTGTCTTAGGTGTAAATTTTTCGCCCGGTTTTTTAAACATTCCATGACCAATATCCCAAGCCTTGAATTCTTTCCCCGCAGGTGCTGCAAACTCACACTCCGGAAGAATATATTCCTTGTCCTTTTCTACCTTAACGGTCTTAGTTTCGTTGGTTCCGTTATTTGCCTTAAATAAAAGGTTCACCATAGGTATCGGCTTGTTTTTCCATACGGCCTTTACCGTAACGTTGCCTGTTACCTTAACCGGATCACCCGGCATTTTATCTATAGGTGCCGCACCTCCTACAGTTACAGACCACTTGTCAAATTCCTTGCCTTCGGGTGCCCCAAACGCACAAGCAGGAAGGATATAATCATCATTTTCTTCAACTTCCGCTTCAGGCATTTCTCCTTCGCCGCCATCAGCATCGAAGGTTACCTTGTACTTCGGTGTAGGCGGTGCAGGTTTATCCTTCCACTCAGCCTTCACTACTACATTGCCAGAGGCTATAATCTTATCTCCCGGATTTTTGCCTTCAGGTGCACTGCCTCCTATTGATACAGACCACTTATCAAATACCTTTTCAGCAGGTGGCTCAAACTCGCAATTAGGCAGCTCATATTCGCTATCCTTATCAATAATTTCACTCTGCATGCTTCCCGTGCCTCCATTTGCATCGAAGTTTACCGATACCTTGCCTTCAGGAATGCTTGACTTTGCAGTAAAATCTATTGCGTCCGTTTCGTAGTGAGCACTTGCCACACTACTTGTAAAATTCTCATTATCAAATGAGCATACTTGTAGCTTTAGCTTATATGTTTTATCCTCAGGTATTCCTTCAAATGATATTTCATGCTCTATTTCCTTGCCTTTGTTTTGTTCAAATGATAGTAATTTATCATCTCCCACTGCCTTTGCAAGGCATAGAAGCGACGAAGATGTAAGTTTATCAACCGTTGTAAAGGTATTTTCCTTTACATCGCTTCCGATGGTTCTCTTTACCTTTATTTTAAGACCCGGCTGTATGGTCGTGTAACTTTGAACTCTAAGAACCAGGTCAAAGTTACCGCTAAGGGTTGCCATGTCCTTGACCTTAAACTTAGCTGTAAGTTTTTCGTTTGCCATGGTGTTTATTTCAGTTTTATCGAGCGTAAAGTTTTCAATGCCTGATATCTTCGCCCATATGGCTGTTATCTCTTTATCTGTCTTAGGTGTAAATTTTTCGCCCGGTTTTTTAAACATTCCATGACCAAGATCCCAACTCTTGAATTCTTTCCCCGCAGGTGCTGCAAAATCACACTCGGGAAGGATATATTCCTTATCCTTTTCTACCTTAACGGTCTTAATTTCGTTGGTTCCGTTGTTTGCTTTAAATGTAAGATTTACAGTATTGTTATTGCTCTGCCCAAGCTTTACAGTCCATGAACAACTCGGTTCTTCGCCTGCTTCTTCACCTTCATCATCATATTTCTTGATAAGTGCCTTAAGCGCATCAAAACATGCTTGATCTTCTGTATAAACTTCTACCTTGGCAATAGAATCTTCAAATGCAATCTTGTCAATTTTCTTAAGTTCCTTCGGCACTTGTATCTTTTTAAGATCAGACTTATAAAAAGCTCTTACATTGATTCTTTCATACCCTTCCGGTATGTTAAGACCTGATATTTTAAGCCCCGAAAAAGCATGGTTCCCAATCGTTGTGATTTTTACACCACCCATAGTTTCAGGAAGATTGACAGTCTTATCACTTTGCGCATTAAACTTTTGAAGTCCGCTGTCGCTGAATCCTGTGAGTGTAGCTCCGCTTGACTTAAAATCGCCTTCTTCAAAAACGTTTCTTTTCTTAGTATTACCCTTCTTCTGTGCATTTGCAGCCTTCAGGGCGTGCTTTTCAATTTCTTTTTTCTTAACATCCTGCTGCTTACCTGTCTTTGCTAATGCAGGCGAGAAAGCCGACATCACCATAGCCAGCACCAATGCTAAACTAAGCACCCTATTTTTGATTTTCATTACTACCTCCTATGACAAAACATAACTAAACCGGGTTATACCTTACTTACCGTATAGTAACAAATACGCAGTTATAAATCAAGGGAAATTCACCTAAGAGACACATATTTTTCACATACAATTTTAAATTTGTTTCTTGAACAAGCTGCATTTTATTTTCAACCAACAACCCTTGTTTTAGATATAGTAATAATTTCACAATAATTTCTTCGCATATTTAATTACCGGCCTTTTGATACAAATACACTTTTATAAAAATATATCTTATGCATCATGTTTTATTAAAACAAAAAGCACATAGATTTGCCTAAGAATCATGTATTTAAAAACACAAAACTGTGTTTAAGAGCCGCATTATATTAAAAATGCATATACAAAAATTCTGTAGATAGCATAAAATAGTGTAAAATATATGAGGTATAGTCACCTGTAACCGAAAGGAAGGCTCTTTGGATATAATAAAATTTTGTTTTTATGGCGTAGTAATCGGTATTTCAAATGTCATACCCGGACTAAGCGGTGGCACGATGGCAGCTGTACTTCAGATATATGAAAGGCTTCTCAAGGCCTTGTCGCTTAAAGGATTTAAGCGGGATCTTAAGTTTATACTCCCACTATCCTTTGGTATCTTAATAGGGATATACGGATTCAGCAACTTCATACTAATAGCACTTAACAAGGTACCGATGATTACGGGTTTTGCATTCATAGGGCTTATTTTAGGAAGCATTCCTATTCTATATTCTCATGCAATTCGTTCAGGAAAACATAACATAATGAATTTAATCTTCTTTACGTTAGGTCTTCTTTTAATGCTCGTATTCATAACCCTTTCTAAGGGAGGTCACAGGATATCTCCGGCTCAAATTTCCGTAGACAGATCAATGCACTTCTATCTCTTGATATTTGCAACCTGTATAGTTGCAAGCTTTGCCATGGTACTCCCCGGGCTCAGCGGATCTCTCGTTTTAATGCTCTTTGGAACATATAGCAAGGTAATATATGCGGTATCTCACATAGATGTCAAAATCCTGACAGCGGCTGCTATAGGTTCTGTAATAGGAATAATCTTAAGTGCCAAGATAATAAGTAAATTAATAGAAATGTTTCCTTCCGCAACGAGATTTTTCATACTTGGACTGGTAACATTTTCCGCGATTGCAATCTATCCGGGATTTGCTTTTAATAAAGAAGGCATGATAGCAGCGCTTTCTCTAATAGCTGCGGCAAGCTTGTCATATCTCAGCACAAGAAAGCACTAAATTCTATAGTCCGTACGCCTTTTTCTTTCGCATCATTTTAGACTGGCTTATACCGAGCTTTTTGGCCGCTTTTCGTGTACTGCCTTCGTTTATGAGCGCCCACTGAATTATCTCTTTCTCATACTGAGCCACTTTATCCGAAAGTGCCGTGCCTTCAAGATCTTCTATATTTGCAGTAAATGTAGCGCCTTTTTTTGCAGACTGTAAAGACCCGAATGTAAACCCGCTGCGCTTTCCTTTATATAACAGATTTTTAACTTCTTTTCTATGAATTTCATCCTGTCTTATATTAGAAACCAACATTTCCACAAGAGACTTTACTTCCTCGGCATTGTTTGGCCAGTCATACAAAAGCATCTCCTTCATGGCGTTTGGAGTAAGTCTTTTATTTCTGTTGTACTTTTTATTAAATATAGCTATATTCTCATTTATGAGCCTCTTAAGATCCTCAGGTCTATCTCTAAGAGGCGGTATCTCTATAGTAGCGGAGTTCAGTATGTAATACAGATCCTCTCTAAACCTTCCGGTGTCTACCTGATGTTTTAAAGATAAACTTGTAGATGCCACCACTCTGACATTAAGATCTCTCTTTTTCTTTGATTTTAGCCTTGCGAACTTCTTGTTTCTTAAAGTTTCAGCAAGTTTCAGCTGTGATGAATTCGAAAGTTCATCTACATTTTCAAGGTAAAGCGTGCCGTTATTCGCCCTCTCTAAATACCCATGACTTATAACTTCACTTGTGTTTTCATCTTTTTGAGATTCAACACCGTACATCGCCGATTCAAAATTTCTATCGGATATATTGTTACAATTCACCTTGATATACGAGCTGTACCTTCTGAAGCTATTCGTATGGATCGTTCTAACCAGCATTTCTTTTCCGCAGCCGGGCTCTCCTTCAATAAGTATGTTCCCCTCCTGCTTTGCCAAGTTGCTCGCATTTGAAAAAATCATATCCATAGAAGAACCTTCTGTAATTTTAGGGTGAATATCTTCATCGCCAGGGCTTATAGATTCGTCAAACGTTTTTTTATCTATCTCGTGCTTCTTATATAAAAGGTCTATCTTATCAAAGGCGGTTTCATTTTGTTTTATAAGTTTGTACGTAAAGGTCACATAGTTATCTACATATTCAACAAGCGTCATTATATTTATGTTCTTTCCCATAGAGCAGGCTGTAAGACTTGCCTGTTTTGCATCATTTATGAGGTTTACCAAAAAGAGCGTAGCATTTTCCTTTGCTATCAGCACGCTCAAAGCCTCGGCACCGGGCTCGTTAGCGCAGTTTACGATAAAATCAAACGAATTTTCCTTATCCCTAAGTTCATTGTAACACCCCAAAGTATTCTGAATGTCCATGGAATAGATATTATCCACAAAGCCGTCAGTTATCCACTTAAGCTCGGCAGATGAGAAGTTTTGAGCGTGCTTATTATCTATTATCGCTATCACCTTTTTATTCTTATCATCGCTTCGTATAGCGGCTGCATAGCTGATCACCTGTAGGATGCTGGTCGCTATAATTGCAGCTCCCTTTGTTTTTTTCGATAATTTAGGAACCTTTGATATGGATCCGCCTTCATCTAAAATTGATAAAACATACTTTTTAGGATCTTTTTCATTTGCCTCGGCAACGGGATTTGCCCCAAAAAGTATTGCATGCCCTGATACCTCTATCTGGCCATAGAAAAAATCCACCCCCGATATCTCATCGATATCCAAAGGAATGCCCGCAAGAGAACTTATACAAAAGACCCTGTCTCCTTCAGAAAACTTGGATCTTTTTTGATATTTAGATCCGATCTTTTCAACGGTTCCAAAAAGCATTCCGCCACTATCCGTATAGGGGTTATGCAGTTTGCCCCGTGTCTTAATAATATTTAAAATATCCTCTTTTATGCGCTCTTTATCATATCTTGCGGCATTACATATCTGATGAAAGCTCGCATCTTCAATTTTGATGCTATGTACCTTTATCAGCATCTCATTCTCTGTAATATCCTTGTTGGAATCAAGCTTCCATGCAGATACCGGCAAGGACGATGCCGGTTCTATCACTCTGTTAATAAAAAATTTCTTCATAACGCCATATACTACTTTATTTATCAGTATTTATTATTGCTAACGCTTCCTTGACGATATGTTCACTTGTAAGCCCGTATTTTTCTCTAAGCAGATCAGGCTTTCCTGATTCGCCGTAGGTATCCATTTGAGCAACTGCCCTTATTTTTTTATTGCCATATGGAGCTAAACTTTCTGAAACTGCAGAAAACAGACCGCCTATTATCGAATGTTCTTCACAGGTAACTATCCCTTTTGTATTCTCGGATTCATTTAAAATTGTATCTATATCAAGTGGCTTTATAGTGTGCATGTCTATGAGAGTACAACTTACACCCAGCTTTTCAAGTTCTTCATCCGCTTTAAGCATTTCATTTACCATTATGCCTGTAGCTATGAAAGTAATATCTTTGCCTTTTTTTAAGACCTTAGCCTTTCCGATTTCAAATGTATCTTCATCGCCATATATTACAGGAATCTTAGATCTTCCAAGCCTCACATAGACAGGACCTTCCAAATCTATTGCATTTTGTACCAATTTTCCTGCAGATATAGCATCACCCGGGCAAATTACCCTCATCGTAGGTATGGTCCGCATAAGTGCTATGTCTTCAAACGTTTGGTGGCTTGCACCGTCTTCGCCCACAGTTATTCCGGAATGTGTAGCACAAACTTTAACATTGAGATTGGAAGCGCCTATAGAATTTCTTATGACCTCAAAGGCTCTTCCTGTAGCAAACATGGCAAACGTACTTGCACAAACGACCTTTCCTACTGCAGCAAGACCTGCGGCAGCTCCATACATGTTTTGCTCTGCAATTCCCATATTAAAGAATCTGTCCGGAAATTCCTTTGCAAACAATGAAGTCTTTGTAGAGCCTGAAAGATCTGCATCCATAACTACCAGTTTATCGTTGTTTTTCCCTATTTCTACGAGCTTTTTACCATAAGCCTCCCTTGTAGCTATCATATCCATATCTACCAACTTCCTCCAATTTCAGCCAAAGCTATCTTTTCTTCCTCTGCGTTGCATGACTTCCCATGCCAAGACACCTCATTTTCCATGAACGACACACCTTTTCCCTTCACGGTATTCGCTATAATTGCGCTGGGACGTCCCTTACATCCTCTAGCCTTTTCAAAAGCGGAAAGTATGTCGTCAAAACTATGTCCATTTATATTGATTACATTAAAGCCAAATGCCTCGAGTTTATCATCTAAAGGCATTATATTCATCACTTCGCTGTTTTTACCGTCAATCTGAAGGCCGTTATGATCGATTATGACGCAAAGATTATCAAGCTTATAGTGGGCTGCAGACATGAAGGCTTCCCAAACTATCCCCTCTTGAATTTCACCATCTCCAAGCAGAGCATAGATTCGGGCTTTGCTTTTGTCCAATCTCTTACCCAGTGCCATACCGATCGCTGCAGATATTCCCTGACCTAATGACCCGGTTGTCATATCGACTCCCTTTACTCTGTGCATATCAGGATGCCCTTGAAAATCGCTGCCGATCTTCCTCAGCGTCAAAAGATCTTCTCTCCCGAAATACCCTTTTTCAGCAAGCACTGAATATAGCGCAGGTGCAGAATGTCCCTTCGAAAGCACAAATCTGTCTCTATCTTCATCATACGGTTTTTTAGGATCAACATTTAATTCTTTAAAATAAAGTGCTGTTAAAATATCCGCTGCGGAAAGCGAACCGCCGGGATGTCCGCTACCTGCCACCGTAGTGGATTTAATAATTCCTACTCGCACGTTCTTTGCGATTTGCTGCAACGTTTCCAATATTCCTCCTGATATAACATTCAAAAAAAGGCAAAATAAAAGAGCCCCTAAAGGCTCCTTTACGTTTATTCGCTTATGCTAATTTTTCGTAGACACTAACCTGCTTCGATGTTTTTCCTCTACGCTCGAACTTTACAGCTCCATCGCTGAGTGCATATAAAGTATCGTCTCCGCCCTTTGCAACATTATTTCCCGGATAGAATTTAGTTCCGCGCTGTCTTACAAGTATACTGCCTGCAGTTACAAACTTTCCATCTCCCGCTTTAACGCCGAGTCTTTTGGATTTACTGTCTCTACCGTTTTTCGAGCTACCTACACCTTTTTTACTTGCCATTTATCTCACCCCTTTTCTATTCAAATTCTTTATTTATTGCCTCTATTATAACAGGCTTTGTTGCCTTCTCATCGATTTCGATGTTATTTTCTTTAGCAAATTCTATAAGTTCAGCCTTTTTCATTCCACTAAGCGCCGGCTTCTTCTTTTTAGCTTGAGTATCTTCAGCTTTTTTATCGGTGCTCACCTTAGCCTCCGCCTTTGGAGCCGTCCTTTTAGCACCGCCTGTTGTAATTCCCGTTATCTCAATTTCCGTATAAGGCTGTCTGTGACCTTGCTTTCTCCTATAATCCTTCTTCGCCTTATACTTGTAAATGATTATCTTCTTGCCTTTTCCGTGATCAAGAACCTTTGCCTCTACCGCTGCTCCCTCTATATAAGGTGCACCTACGAGGGTTTCCTTGTCATTTTCGATAAGAAGCACTTTATCCAATGTGATCTTGCCTTTTTCCTTTTCAAGCTTTTCCACTTGGATGATATCGCCCTTTGTAACGCGATATTGCTTACCTCCGGTTTCTACGATTGCGTACATATCTTTCCTCCTCATTCCAGACTCGCCGAGACAGGTAATCTTTTTATGGAATCCATCCACCTGAATCGTGCGGCATAACATAGTGGTGCGGCTGGCCGGAGTCGAACCGGCACGGTTGCCCACACGCCCCTCAAGCGTGCGCGTCTACCAATTCCGCCACAGCCGCAACTCTTAACATTTTAACATAATAATCCTTGCTACTGCAAGCCATAAGGCTTTAATTTCTTTTAATATGAGGATTTATTTATCTGCCAAGATTGATTATTTTTAAGCTTTAGTTATTGGAATCCAAAGTTCCATCCATACCCCATAGAATTCGTACAAATTTTATAGGTTAGATCACATAGAAAGCAGTTCCGCACATATGCTTTCCGGTAGTTCATGTTACAGGTTATCTTTATCACATATTTGCATGTATTTGCAATAGTCACAGGCATTTTTAAATCTATTTTTTCTCGGCTTGATATCTCCTTCAATGAGTTCATCAACGTATTCATAAATCCGTTCTTCAAGCATTTTTAGTTTTTCTAGAATATAATCCTCATCTACAAATTTGCCCTTGGCGTACCTGCTCTTTTTTACCCCCTCATTGTCTCCTGTCACAGCAAAGAACTCACTTGGATCTGCCGCATTTCTAAACTCCTCATTCAAATGCTCATCATCATCCAGTATGATTCCGTTAAAATGCAGAGCTTCAGCATTTGCTCCCGGTTTAACATCCTTTGTTATTTTTTTATAGAACAATGAACCGAATTCAAGGTTTTCGTCATTTAGCACCGCCATTAAATAAATCAATAATTGCGGCTTCCAGTCATCATTCAGAATATTCGTATTTAATTTGTTATCAAACGTTTTATAATCTATGATTCTGGTTTTTCGAGATGCAAAGACGTCCACCCTATCGATTTTACCGGAAATATTAACGTTCAAATTTTCCCTTCCCCTAAGCTTTATCGATGATATTCTCTGTCCGTCCTTGAACTTTTCCTCAGGCATAACGGATACTATGTCTCCCGCCTTAAGCTCTGAAAGTATGTCTTGAGAAGCATGATATGCTTTTTTTGCAATGCATAGGCATCTATATTCGTCTTGAGGATTTTGAATCCTTGTAATTTCATCTTTTATAACCTCGTCCACTATGGGCTTTATATCATCTTTTGAAATATTTGAAAAATCCAAAAGCCCATTTTCGTTTCTTTTCGCCGTATTCGCTATATACAAAGCCACCTCTTCCAAAATTTTATGATAGATTTCTCCTCGTCTTCTGGGATCTAGAGAATCCGTTTTCTCTTCGCATACACCTACTCCTCTATCGAGAAAATACCTGAACGGACACGCTCCCAAGCTTTCAATGCCCGTAGGACTCATGAACACATCGTGTTTGTTATTTTTAAAAGAAATATCGTATAACCTCTGTACGGTGTTCTTATTCAATTTAAAGTTAATCTTTTTCGTGAGCTTTTCGTTTTCGCTTTTCAAAGAGTTTCCCCTGATGAAGGCAAGATCTTCTTCGGTTAATTTATCATAACAATAATTTTCTCTATAAACAGTCCTTAAAATTTCAAGCATCTCTTTACGGTAATATCCTGTATCTTCATTCTGAAATACTGCGAGCTTATCTGCTTTTTTAGCCTTGTTTAGATAGCTTCTAAAGTACATCGCTTCACTTTTATCCATTAATAAATCGGACTTAAGTTCTTCAATGTGCTTCTTCTCGCTGAGAGTAAAAAATTCCAAGGAATGATTCGTTCCTACCTCCTTTGAAGTTTCAAGAACTATTACGATTTTTTTATTATCAAACAGCATTTCATTCATATCACATACCGTAACAGCATCGAGTAAAATATCGTTCTTACTGTAAAATATTGTATTTAAGAACAGATGTGCTACTTCAAAGAACTCATTTGGCTTAGCAATACTAAAGCCTTCCGTAGAGGAAATGCAAAAACGTTTTTCTAAATCTCTTAAAGTTTCAAAAAATTCATTCAAGAAGGATTTTATTTTCGTTTCAAGATCCACATTATTTTGTAAGGCATCGTTTAAAGCCGCGCAATACCTTTCAATACATTCATATAAATTCGTTTCTCTAAAGAAATTCTCAAGACTGTACAGCTTTTCATCTAAAGATCCCTCATTGTTTAAGCTCTGCGCAAGATGAGATATCGTTTTTAAAAATTCAACTTCTTTCTTAAAATGCCCTGCTTTGCATAAATCGATGTCACCGTCATTAACAGCTTCACTTACAGGTAATTCATATTCCATAGTGTCTTTATCTATAGGAAATTCACAGTCAACATTATTCTCACTTGTATGGACTTCATAGCCCACACTATCCTCATTTGTAGGGATTTCATAGTCCACACTATCTTTATTTATAGGGGATTCATAATCCACAGTATCTTTACTTATAGGGATTTCATGAAAGTGTTTGCTAAAAAAACTTAGAGCCTTATCTATTTCATACCCCGAAAATCCGGCAAATCCTGACTTTACGAGGTTTAAAAGTTTGTCTTTACTCGGCACAGAGCAATACTTTAAGAGCGCATCCACGTATATAAAAACTTTGTTTATGTATCTTTGATATTGCAGGTTGTACGCAATCCCAAAGCTCCCCAGTAAATCCTGTATTTGTTCAAGACCTTCCTCATCTCCCGTGATTATTGCAATATCACTAAGTTTAACTGTATTCGTCCTTATTTCATTTAGAATATATGAGACCGCAATGAGCGCATCTTCCTTTACGGATTTGCCGGGAAGTTCTGTAAGATATTTCTCTTTATCATCACCTCTTCCTTTGAGTGAATTTGCAGATAAAACTCGAGACGGTTCTTCAATTAAATTTATATCTTCAGTTATTTCATCCTGCAATATATGCACATCCACATATTTCGAAACAGCTTCTAAAAACCTGAGTTCAAGCGGAGTACTGTCAGGAGTTTTTATATAGAATATCCTATATTTAAATTTATTTTCTTCTGCATTTTCTATGAGTTTTATAGCCTTGTTAATCAATTCCTCATCATCTAACAACTCTTCAACAACCTGTAGCTTTCCATAACCCGCCAATTCTTCAACGGCAAACAGTTTTTCATCATTGAGTAGCTCTCCCCCATAGATAAGTTTTCTATCATGGAACAAATTTTCACCATCGATCAGCTTTTCATCATTGAGTAACTTTGCATCAAGTATATTTTCATAAGCCTTAAGTAATACTTGCAAATCCGACAATTTTTGTTTCAATATTTGTGATTCCTGCGAGCTGCTTGTTGAAATATTTTCTAATACAACTTTAAGTTTTTCTGAATTTATGCCTTCTTGTCTTAACTCTATAATTTCATCTAATATGTATTTATTATCAATCATTTCATTAAATTCAGCTGAAATTACGTTGAGCTTTGATTTATTTTTTCGTATTAACTGAGAGATGAAAAAGAGCGAGGTAGTCCTGTCTATATATCTATATGAAGCTCCCGCATCATCCATGTATTTTTTTGCAAGACGCAAAATGGATGTAAACTGCACATCAAAGACTACTCCCGCCTCTCTTTTATTTAAAAGACTTCTTTTAATCTCATACGGATTGTAATCATCTGCAATTATTATATCGTATGGCTTAACATTGTCCAGAAGATATGCTTCTACCGATCTTATATCACTTATTTTATGTATTTTCAGCATTCTCTAACAAAACCTTTCTATTTTTTTCAAGCAAAGAAATTATATCACTACAGATTTGAAATATATAGTGCATCCGTCGCTTATGAGCGTAATATTTACCATATACTCTTTAAAAAAGTCCCCGCAATGCGGAGACTTTTAAGTATTGTCAATAACTTTGCCTTGCAATCAAATACAACTTTTAGCATTAAGAATTATAGGCATCTTTTGATAACAATGGTATTAAAAATTTATTATCCTATGCAAGGTCGGGGTTACATCATGCCACCCATTCCTCCCATACCGCCCATTCCTCCGGCAGGCATAGCAGGAACATCAGCAGCATCTTCCTTTACATCTGATACCGCCGCCTCCGTTGTAAGTAGCATAGAAGCCACAGATGCCGCATTTTCAAGCGCAGACCTTGTAACCATAGCAGGATCTACAATACCTTCATCCATCATATCTCCATACTGTTCGTTGGCTGCATTAAAACCGACGCCTTCTTCGCTTCCTTTAATTTTAGACACTACAACGCTTCCTTCAAAACCGGAATTTTCAGCAATCTGACGAAGCGGCTCTTCGAGTGCTCTCACTATGATGTTTGCACCTGTCTTCTCATCCCCTGAAAGCTTGTTTGCTTCATTTACAACCGCAGGTATTGCATTTACAAATGCCGTACCGCCACCTGCGATGATTCCCTCTTCTACAGCTGCCTTAGTTGCGTTGAGCGCATCCTCAATTCTTAGCTTTCGCTCTTTAAGCTCAGTTTCCGTAGCTGCTCCTACATTAATTACAGCAACTCCGCCTGAAAGCTTTGCAAGCCTTTCCTGAGCCTTTTCCTTATCGAAGTCATTGTCTGCATTCTCGATAGTTTTTCTTATAAGAGAAATTCTATTATCTATAAGCTGCTTATCTCCACCGCCGTTTACAATTACAGTGTTATCCTTTGTAGCCTTGATAGTACCTGCAGTACCGAGCTGTTCGAGGGTTACATCCTTAAGCTCGTATCCTACTTCACTACTTATAACCGTAGCGCCTGTAAGCACTGCAATATCTTCAAGCATATCCTTTCGTCTGTCACCGAATCCCGGAGCCTTCACAGCCGCACATTCAAATGTGCCTCTGAGCTTATTTACTACAAGTGTAGCAAGCGCTTCGCCCTCTACATCTTCAGCAATTATAAGCAATTTCTTGCCTTGCTGCACTATGCTTTCAATGAGAGGAAGAATATCCTTGATGTTTGTAATTTTCTTATCCGTAATTAGAATATACGGGTTTTCCATAACGGTTTCCATCTTTTCAGGATCCGTTACCATATAGGCGGAAAGATATCCCCTATCAAACTGCATACCTTCTACAACATCTAAGGTAGTACCCATGGTCTTTGCTTCTTCTACCGTTATTACGCCGTCTTTGCCTACTTTTTCCATAGCTTCAGCAATGAGCTCACCTGTCTCTTCATCAGCTGCAGATACGGCAGCTACCTGTGCTATGCTTTCCTTCTTTTCTACAGGTTTTGCAAGCTCCGCTATTCTATCGATAGCAACCTTTGTAGCCTTGTTTATTCCCTTTTTGAGAATCATAGGGTTTGCGCCTGCAGCAAGGTTTTTAAAACCTTCTCTAATCATTATCTGAGCTAGAAGTGTTGCTGTAGTAGTACCGTCTCCGGCCTTGTCGTTCGTTTTATTTGCAACTTCCTTTACAAGCTGAGCTCCCATATTTTCAAGTTCATCCTCAAGCTCTATCTCTCTTGCAATGGTCACTCCGTCATTAGTGATCATAGGTGATCCGAATTTCCTGTCTAAAAGTACATTTCTTCCCTTTGGTCCCAATGTGATTTTTACCGTGTTTGCAAGCTTATCCACACCATCTAACAACTTCTTCCTAGCTTCTTCTCCATAATCAAGATTCTTTGCCATAACTATCCTCCTTTAAAACATTTTTCCTATTTCAATATCTGTTCACCGGTAATAAATATACCACCTGACCGCTTTCATTTATCGCAGCTCACAGGCTCTATATCTACTCAATGATAGCGAGTATACTGTCCTGTTTTACAATTATATATTCTTCAGAATCGTGTTTTACCTTTGTACCGGCATATTCTGAAAATAATACTGTATCTCCCACCTTTACGATTATGGGTTCGTCTTTAGTCCCATCGCCTACTGCAACTACTTCTGCAAAGTTTTTCTGCTCATCCTTATCTCCCGGAATGATGATTCCGCTGGTAGTACTTTCTTCTACCGTCTTAGCCTTTAGAGCCACATTATCCTTTAATGGCTTAATTCCTATACTCATGCTAATCCTCCTCTTCATACAATATCTCTTTTTCTGTCAGCACTCTCACCCATCGAGTGCTAACAAATGATAGTTTACCACATGAATTCAATAACCGTCAATACTTTTGTATAAAAATATATCTATATCCAAACTGAAAATATAAATATATGCCACAAATGAAAATGTTTCACACAACTCATCTCTTTTCCATCTTAAAAAACTTCGCAGTAAGATTCGTAACCACTACGGATAAAACAATCCCTACGATAAGTACAACCGGAAGTGCCCACACAGGGCTTACCGACATCAGTGTATCCGCATAATTTTTCGGCATCTCTTCAGCAGCAACTTTATAAGTAAAATCACGATGAAACCATATCCTGCCATAGTACCCGAAGGTAGAAAAGCTCATGATTACGGCACCTAACAAATTTCCGTTCCAATTATACTTAAAAATATAACGAATTATTTCTGTAGCCGCAGCAATAACTATCAAGGGCGCCACATGCCACGTAGAAGCATCTTTAATAATGAAAAGCATTATTATCATTCCTGTAGCTAAGTATACAGCGGCTCCGGGTGATTTCACCCTATCGAAAGCTCTAATCAAAATTCCTGTAAGCACCACTCCGGCTGTAATCTGATAACAGACGAAGAATATCGGATGTATCATCCCCGTCACACAGACAACAAACGTGCCGACTATGTATAGTATCGTATAAAGAAGCATCCACAAAGCATTACTTGAGTTCCATTTATTCATAACCTTCCTCCTTTTGTTGGTCTAATTTAACTCAACTACAGTATAACATCTTTAAAAAGGGTATGATATAAATATCGGGAAATTATTTGCAATCGCTAACCTAAAATGCAATAATTTGACTTCAATATAATACAACGTCAATTAAATAAACTATGATCACAAAAAATTATAAAGGTTACTTACAATCCTTATTAGAGCACACCGGTATCTTTTTATTCCCCTTTAAAACCATCATGCTGCCGCATTTGCTGCAAATTTTGCCTGTGGGCTTATCCCAATAGGCTGTATCACATTTAGGGTAGCCACTGCAGCCGTAAAACACCTTGCCCTTTCGTGTAACCTTCTCGACTATCTCTTTACCGCATTTAGGACATTTTACACCCGTTGACTTTACTATAGGCTTTGTGGTTTTGCATGTAGGGTAGCCACTGCAGGCTATGAACTTACCGAATCTTCCCTGCTTTATCATCATGGGCTTTCCGCATTTAGGGCAGTTTTCTCCTGCTAAAACTTCTTCAAACTTGACCTTCTCGATATTGGATTCTGCAACTTTAAGCTCTTTTACAAAACCGCCGTAAAAATCTCTAATTACATCCTTCCACTGCAAAGTCCCCATTTCTACACTGTCTAAACGATCTTCCATCCTTGCTGTAAATTCTATATCAACTATGTCTTTAAAATACTTGCTTATGAGTTCATTTACAAGTATTCCAAGTTCCTCCGCAATCAATACTTTCTTTTCTCGCTTAATGTAATTTCTGGTTATGAGGGTCGTTATCGTCGGAGCATACGTACTCGGTCTTCCTATATTATTTTCTTCAAGGAACTTCACAAGGCTCGCTTCTGTAAATCTTGCAGGAGGCTTTGTGAAATGCTGCTCGAGCGACAGTTTGTCCTTCAGTGTAAGCACATCACCTTCCTTTACATCGGGAATCAGGCTGTCCTTATCATCTGCAAAGTCATAGACTTTCGTATATCCGTCAAACGTCTTTATAGACCCTGTCTTTCTAAATATATAATCCCCATTTTTTATTTCCACTACGGTGCTATCGAACACGCAAGAGCTCATTTGACTTGCTATGAATCTTGTCCATATTAGCCTATATAACTTGTACTGCTCAGCTGTGAGCGAATTTTGAATGCTTTCAGGTGTAAGAAAAGGATCTGACGGCCTTATTGCTTCATGTGCATCCTGAATGTCCTTTTTCTTATTTGAATAGAAATTATTGGAATAGTACTTTTCTGAATATCTTCCTATTATAAATTCTTTGGCCTTTGCCTTGGCATCGTCTGAAATTCTGACAGAATCCGTCCTTATGTATGAAATGAGTCCTGTAGTACCCTTTCCCGGTATATCCACTCCTTCGTATAATTTCTGAGCAACCGACATCGTCTTTTTAGTAGAGAAGTTCAGCTTATTCGCTGCATCCTGCTGAAGGCTGCTCGTGGTAAAAGGTGCGTAAGGCCTTCTTTTCTTCTCCTTTTTAATTACGGATGAAATGCTGAAGCTACCGTCACAAATAGCTTTTTCATGATTTTCAGCCTCGTTTACATTGTGAATTTCTATCTTTTTATTTTTAAACTTCACAAGTTCCGCATCAAATCCGTCGTGCTCATTAAACTCTGCAAATATTTTCCAGTACTCCTCCGGCACAAAATTCTTTATAGCTTCTTCCCTGTCACAGATAATTTTAAGAGCGGCAGACTGAACTCTGCCTGCGCTGAGCCCTCTGCGTACCTTACGCCAAAGCAGCGGACTTATTTGATAGCCCACGAGCCTGTCAAGTACCCTTCTTCCCTGCTGCGCATCAACTAGTGACTCGTTTATTTCCCTAGGCTCTTTTATAGCCTTTTTTACGGTATCCTTAGTGATCTCGTTAAAGGTAACTCTGCATGAATCATTTTCTGAAATACCTAGAAGATATGCAAGATGCCACGCTATAGCTTCTCCTTCTCTGTCGGGATCGGGAGCCAGATAGACATCACTCGCATTTTCCGCCTGTTTTTTAATATCCTTGATTACAGAGGCCTTTCCTCTGACATTTATATATTCAGGCTCAAAATCTTCTTCTATCTTAACGCCCATTCTGCTCTTCGGTAAATCACGAATATGACCTACGGTAGCAACGACCTTATAACCGCTACCTAAGAACTTTGAAATAGTCTTAGCCTTGGATGGCGATTCCACAACCACAAGCTTCTGTGAACGCTTACGTTTAACTGTCTTTTTCATACAAATTCCACCTCGTAAAAAAAGCGAAGACAAATCTCATATTTGACCTCGCTAATAGATATTCATATTAAAACCTATGCTCTAAAATCTTACATAGCATTATATTTATGTGTTAACCTTGAAATTTTTCTTGCTGCTGTCTTTTTATGCATAAATCCATGCGATGCCTTCATAAGCTTCTTCTCAAGATCCAATAACTTCTCTCCTGCAATCTTCTTATCACCAGCAGTTACCGCTTCATTAAACTCCTTGGTCATATCCTTTAGCTTATGCTTTATTCTGTTGTTCTTAGCAGTTTTCTTAGCAATAACTTGAATTCTCTTCTTTGCTGATTTTATGTTTGCCATCAGTATTTCTCCTATTCATTTAATTTATTATTACACTAGCAGATAACAGTATATAAGATAAAAAGTTCTTTGTCAATCATTTTAAAAAATTTCAGGGCTGCGCCATAATAATTACTTGTCTTCTTTATCAAGCGGCTTCATCGTCGGAAATAAAATAACATCTCTTATAGAAGCTGCATTCGTTATAAGCATTATAACCCTGTCTATTCCTATGCCGAGCCCTCCTGTAGGCGGTAGCCCGACTTCAAGCGCATTTACAAAATCTTCATCCATAGGATGAGCCTCATCATCACCTGCATCCAATTGTTCTTGCTGCGATTTAAACCTCTTAAGCTGATCTATCGGATCGTTAAGCTCTGAAAATCCGTTCGCAACTTCCCAGCAGTTTATATATGCTTCAAAACGCCTCGTTATCCTCGGGTCACTGCTGTCTCTTTTTGAAAGCGGTGAAATTTCAACTGGGTGTCCTGTAACGAATATTGGGCCTTCCAAATGATCTTCGCAGTACATTTCAAAGAGTTCGGCTATTATCGTTCCTCTGCTCATCTTATCTGCATTTTCTATCTTATGTTTTTTAGCTACCTCAATGGCTTCCTCGTCCGTTTGAATCTTATCAAAGTCTTCATTCGCCCATTTTTTTACGGCATCTACCATAGTGATCCTGTCCCAAGGAGGTGTAAGATCGAATTCCTTTCCTTGGTAAGTTATTTTCATACTGCCGTTTACCTTCTCAGAAACCTTCGCTATCAAGTTTTCCGTAATATCCATGACAGTATCCATATCGCCATAAGCCTGGTATAATTCCATGGATGTAAATTCAGGATTGTGGTTTCTATCCATGCCCTCATTTCTGAACATTTTACCCATTTCATATACCCTGTCAAGACCTCCTACGATAAGCCTTTTCAGGTAGAGTTCATTGGATATCCTGAGTTTCATATCCAAATCGAGGGTGTTGTGATGCGTGTTGAAAGGTCTTGCATTCGCTCCTCCTGCGATCGTTGTAAGCACCGGAGTATCCACATCTAAAAAACCTCTATCGTCTTCAAGATAGCGCCTTATCTCCTTTATTATCGCAGCTCTCTTTCTAAATGTATCCGCAACATCATCATTTACGATTAGATCTACATATCTTTGCCTATATCTCAGATCTTGATCCTTAAGTCCTTTAAACTTATCCGGAAGTACCTGAAGCGACTTTGATAACAGTGCGATATCGCTTACCCTTATGGATATTTCGCCATGTCTGGTTTTAAAAACACTTCCTTTAACGCCAACAATATCACCTATATCATAGGTTTTAAACACTTCATACTCCTCAGGTGTGATCTCATCCTGCCTGATATAACACTGGATTCTTCCGAGTTTATCCTTTATATCTATAAAAGATGCTTTTCCCATGTGCCTGTTCGCCATTATTCTGCCTGCACATGATACCTCTTTGCCGTCGAAATCATCAAAGCCGTCTTTGATTTCTTTGCTGTATGCATCTACATCCCACTTTTCAGTAAGAAAGGGGTTCCTGCCTTCATTTTGCAGTTTCAAGAGCTTCTCTCGCCTAATTTGTCTTTGCTCGCTTATATTCTCAGCAGTCTCCTCATAGATTTCTTGAGGTTCTTTTTCAATATTACTCATAACAGCCTCCTTACTTACTTTGAAATTTTAAGGATCTTGTATTTAACTGTTTTACCGCTGGGAATGTCTATACTAACGGTTTCTCCCACCTTATGTTTTAGAAGTCCCTTACCTATAGGGGATTCATTTGAAATCAAATTATTGAACGGATCCGCCTCCGCCGAACCGACTATCCTGTATGTTTCTTCCTTCTTTTTCGTAATATTTTTAAGATGCACATTGAGCCCAAGATCCACAACATCACCCTTTGCCGCATTGCTATCTATGATCTCGTAGTTATTGAGCATGTCTTCAAGCACGCTGATTCTCTCTTCAAGCTCCGCCTGTTCGTTCTTTGCCGCATCGTATTCGGAATTCTCAGAAAGATCCCCATAGGCTGTAGCCTCTTTTATCCTGTCTGCAACTTCTTTTCGCCTCACACCTACTAATTCATCATATTCCTTCTGTTTTTCCTCTAAACCTTTTTGCGTAAGAAATACAGTTTCACTCATTTTTCCACCTGGGCAATTGCCGTCCTTTCCGTTAAATAACTCTTAAGTACTCAAATTATTATATGAAAATAAAACTTGCTTGTCAAACGCCAAACTCCTGCCTTCCGGCAACAATCCTCGCTATCAAAACACATCCAACGCATGCCGTTATACTAATTCTAGGATTCAGAAATCTTAAAGATATCTTTTAACACCAACCATACCAAATCATATCCCCAATATTCCTTTAATGTTTCTTCTTCCATTTCATACAAAATCTTCTCAATAAGTTTTTTATATTTATTTATACGCCCAAAGGCGACAGGCAGGCTCACTTTTATTCCTTCAAAAGTTTTAAACGTAATTTAACCGCTATATTTGTTGTTTGCACAAAGTTTTTTAACTTCAATCTATGGATGCTTCAAGTACTTCCTGAACCAGTCCCGATATGTCTAATTTTTCTTCGCTTCTTAAAATATTTTCAAGTCTCGGTTTTGTAACAGGATGCTTAGGGAGAAAGACCGTACAGCAGTCTTCAAACGGTTCTACCGAAATATCATAACAACCAATATCCTTGGCGATTCCTATAATATCTCTCTTATCATAAGCTATGAGCGGCCGTAATATTGGAAGATTCGCTGCAGCATCCGTAACGGCCAATGATTCTGCAGTTTGGCTTGCAACCTGTCCGAGGCTCTCTCCTGTAATAAGCGCATTGGCATGAACTTCCTCTGCAATGATATTGGCAATTCTAATCATAAACCTTCTTGTAAGTATGGTACCCTCGTTTTCAGGAGCCTTGCTTCTGATAGCCATCTGTGCGGGAAGCAAATTTACGGTCCTCACATCAAAATTACCAACATATTCTGCCAGCTGATCCTTAAGCCTCATAACCTTATCCAATGCTCTCTTGCTCGTATAGGGATATGAATTAAAATGAACAGCGGATATACTCATTCCTCGCCTTGCCATCAAAAAGCCTGCAACAGGACTATCTATCCCGCCCGAAAGCAGAAGTAAGCCCTTTCCACAGGCTCCAAGCGGCAGACCTCCCTGTCCTCTTATCCTGTCTTCATATATATATGCATTCTCGTTTCTCACATTCACGTTTACTATGAGGTCCGGGTTATGCACATCCACACCTATATTTTTTACGGCCTTAAGTATGCCGGCTCCCACCTTACTCGCTATTTCAGGTGACTTGGCGGGAAAGCTCTTATCGGATCTTTTCGCCTCAACCTTGAATGTATCTATAGCTCTGTCTCGCCTCAATTGCTCTACAAACCCCGGAGCTGCATCTATAATATAACTTAAATTAGGCTTTGTGATAAGCGCAAAACTAATAGAATCTATACCGAATACACTGAGGAGCTTAGATCTTAATCTTCCCAAAAAATCATTTTTTTTCGTCTCATTTAAATCATTAATTTCCTTTGTGATGTCCATGATTAGAAGTCCGCCCTTGGATTTAATATCAGGATCCATGAGATCTGAAACTTTTTCCTTAATTCTCCTCATGAGTATACGCTCAAAATGGTGCCTATTGCCGCCCTTAAGCGCTACTTCACCATATCTTATAAGCACAGCCATTTCATCCATATATTACCAGCCTTTACACTAAACGAGAAATTTACAACTTCTTTTATTTGTAAACATACGAATATTAAAGCGAGAATGTCATTTGCATTAAATGAGAAAATTCACAACTTCTTTTATTGCACACACTGCATCGTCAATATCAGCCTTTGTCGTATCATTTGAAAAACTGAATCTGACAACGTCCATATCATTATAACCTAAAGCCTTAAGCACATGACTTTCTTTAGCTTTAGAACTGCAGGCGGAACCTGTAGAAACATATACCCCCTTATCTTCAAGTGCATGCACGATGACTTCCGGTTTAAACCCCTTGAATCTGACAGCCTGAATATAAGGTGATGCTTGAAATGGCAGAATAGGAACAAGCTCTTTGAATCCACTGATTTTATCTAAGAAATATCTTTTTATATCGCCTTTTTTTGCATCGGAATCAAAAGCTCGACTTTCCTTCAGTGCTTCTGTAAATGCAGAAATTGCAGGTACATTCTCAGTACCCGATCTGATTCCATATTCCTGCCCTCCGCCATAGATAAAAGGCCTGACTGCCTTTATACCTGTACCGAAAATAAGAGCTCCGATGCCTTTAGGTCCTCCTATCTTATGCGCACTCACCGATGCAAAATCAAGCTCGGCCTCTATGTCCATCTTGGAAAACGACTGCACGCAGTCTGAGTGAAAATAGGTATGCCTTATCTTTCCCCGTCTTAAGGGTTCAAGCCTTGCATTTGCTTCCTTTATGACATCCGAAATTTTGCGAAGCGGCTGGATGGCACCTACTTCGCTATTTACATGTTGAATGCTGACGAGCGCCGTATTTTCATCTATTTTTTCATATAGCTCAGTAAGATTTAGCAAGCCGTCCTTATCTACAGATACCGTATCCACAATGATTTTTTTACTTTTTATGTTATCGCAAACATTTAAAACGGAAGGGTGCTCTATCTGAGATGTGATGATTTTAAGCCTTGTATCATCTCTTAAAAGCCCTCGTATGATAATATTGTTTGCCTCCGTAGCTGAACCTGTAAATACTACCTTCTTTGCGTTAGGGATCGAATGCTTCAGTATGTATTCTCTTGCCCTTGAAAGCTCCTTCTCCGCAAGTCTTCCCGCTTCATGAATGGATGACGGATTCGCAAAAGCTTCTTTTGAAACTCTTAAAAACTCAGCTATTGAAGCCTTGCTTTGTTTGGTTGTGGCTGCATTATCTAAATATACCATCGTAACCTTTACTACTTGGCGTAGTCAACAGCACGTACTTCTCTCATCACGTTTACTTTAATCTGTCCCGGATATTGAAGTTCTGACTCTATCCTCTTAGAAACATCCCTCGCAAGTACTGCAATCTCTTCATCACTAACCTTGTCGGGCTGCACTATGATTCTTATTTCTCTTCCTGCTTGTACGGCAAATGAACTGTCAACGCCCTCTGTGGTATTTGCAATTTCCTCAAGCTGTTGCAATCTCTTAATGTAGGTTTCGAGCGTCTCTCTTCGTGCTCCCGGTCTTGCAGCGGAAAGAGCATCGGCTGCCGTAACGAGTATGGCCTCTATTGATCTGTGTTCATAATCGCCATGATGTGAAATCATACCGTCTATGATACTTTGTTTTTCTTTGTACTTTTTGAGGAGTTCCACACCGAGCTCTACGTGCGTACCTTCCTGCTCCTGATCTACCGCCTTGCCGATATCATGTAAAAGCCCTGCACGCTTTGCAACCATAGGATCGAAACCGAGTTCACTGGCCATCATACCTGCAAGATGCGCTACCTCTATGGAATGTTTAAGTACATTTTGTCCATATGAAGTTCTGAATTTGAGCTTTCCGAGTAACTTTACAAGCTCCGGATGCAACTTGTATACGCCCACTTCGTATAGAGCCTTCTCGCCTTCATCCTTCATTTCCTTTTCGATTTCCTTTCGAGATTTTTCAACCATCTCTTCTATCCTGGCAGGATGAATTCTACCATCGATGATAAGCTTTTCAATTGCTTTTTTTGCTATCTCACGTCTAACCGAGTCAAAGCCTGAAAGCACTACAGCTTCAGGAGTATCATCGATAATTACATCTATGCCGGTCGCATTTTCAATGGCTCTAATATTTCTTCCTTCCCTACCTATGATTCTTCCCTTCATATCATCATTCGGTAGAGCTACAACCGATACCGTATTTTCAACAATGTAATCCGATGCACATCTTTGTACGGCTGTTGCTATTATTTCCTTTGCCTTTTTATCCGCTTCGCTTAGAGCTTCCGTTTCTATCTCTTTAATCTTCTCGCCCACTTCTTTTCTTATATCTTGCTCCACTTCATTTAGAAGCTCTTCCTTTGCCTGATCCTTGGTGTGCCCTGAAACCCTTTCAAGTTCCGCTATCTTCTTTTCACGAAACTTACTTAAAGCCGCTTTTTCCTTTTCAATCTCTCTTTCCTGCGCAGATAGTGCATCTCTTGATTTTGCAACCTCATCCAACTTTCTGTCGAGGCCTTCTTCCTTTTTTATGATTCTCTCTTCTATCTGTTGTGCAGAAGCTCTTATTCCTCGAGCTTCTTTTTCCGCTTCCCTTGCGATTTTTTGTGCTATTTCCTTAGCATCGATCTCCGCTGTCTTTTTGATGTTCTTCGTTTCATTTTCAGCATCCAACAATATGTTCTTCGCCTTTATCTCTGCAGAACCGATTTTCTTTTCCGCACTGTTCTTTCTCATCGCATATCCACCTAAAATACCTATGCCGGCAGCAACGACAAAAGTAACAGTGCCAACTACTATACTCATTCCTTCCTCCTAAATCAAACCTTTCCTGAGGTCTGCACAATGAATATAGGATAGATACACGCACACAAAAAAACTTTATACTAAATTTCAATTTTTCTATTTATATGGATCCTGAACAACCGGACATACACATTACAACTCCCAATGTCCCGTCATTTGCCTATATAATTTTTATGCAAACCTTATAATATTTATATTGATATGATTAACAATTGATGAATATCACCTCATATATTATAATGTCTATACCTATCTTAAGTCAAGATATCCGACAATTTATGAAAGGGGAAAAATGCAAACAATTTTTAGAATTATAAAAAAGCCTGCCAATCTGATACTCTGCTCAATTTTCATTCTGGTGATGCTGAGCCTGCTCATATTAACCAGCATAAATTCTGCAAAAATGCCCGTTTCCTATAGAGAAGTGGTAAGCCAAACAGCTGCATTTATACTTGGGATGATAGCCCTAATAGTAATATACACCATAGGATATAACTATCTTCATGACCTCGATAGACCTATGTATATTGCAAGCATCGCTTTGCTTCTTACCGTTTATATACCGGTTCTCGGGCTTGTAATAAACGGCTCTCGCGCCTGGATAAACTTAGGTGTTACAACGGTGCAGCCATCCGAGTTTGTAAAGCCCATATTTATACTTCTCACTGCAAAAAAGCTCTCGAAATTTAATAAAACGGATTTAAACTTAAGAGACCTCGGCATCACACTGCTATACACTATGCCGATAATAATAATAGTAGCAAAGGAAGATTTCGGATCTTCGCTTGTTTTTTTATCTATACTTGCCGTGATGCTCATATTTGCAGGACTTGATAAGAGAATAATCATAGCTATGACGGCCTGCATAATACTACTTATGCCAATATCATATAACGTTATGAAGGGGCACCAAAAAGATAGGATAGATGCATTTTTGCATCCCGACAACCTTGCGCTTCCGGGCAACCATCATGTTTTTCAGTCAAAGATTGCAATTGGAAGCGGAGGCTTTTTAGGTAAGGGTCTGTTTGCGGGTACTCAAAAAGAACTCGGCTATCTGCCCGTACAAAGTTCAGACTTTATCTATTCTGTGATATGCGAAGAGCTGGGGCTTCTCGGAGGGCTTTTGGTGCTTGTAATGATAGGAGTTCTCCTATATAACATAGTAAAGATTTGCCTTGATGCAAACAGCCTTTATGCAAAGCTGATATGCGCAGGTGTATTTGCCATGATAGCATTCCAAACCATAGAAAATATAGCGATGACCATGGGTGTGATGCCCGTAGCAGGTATAACGCTGCCGTTTGTCAGTTACGGCGGATCTTCCATAATATCCATGCTTATCTCGATAGGGTTGGTATTGTCCGTAAACAAGAGCTCGTATAAAACAAAGATTTAGTTTACGGTGCCCTGCCGTTCTATATATCCATCCCGTTCTTCAGCTGATATACGGTGAAGATTTAATTTACCCCACTATTTATATCGTAGATCCTATCTCGTTCTTTCTTTATATTTAAAGCTTTTGCAATCATATCACGGATGACGGGTCCGGTATAGTCGGAACTCCCACCCTGTACTAAAAGCACGCAAATAGCAACCTTTGGATTTTTTGCAGGCGCTAAAGCGACTCCCCATGCAAAATTGTCGTAATCGGATTTAAACCTGTCTATCTTTTCATCTGTAAGCGACTTATCAAGCGATGTAAGAGCCTTTCTATATGCAGTGTTTTCGCTCATATTGAGTCCCTTGTTAGCTTCCTTTATTTCTCTTGCCTTTTGATCCAACTCTTTTTGAGTGATTGAAGGCGCAATACTCTGCAGATATTTTTTTATGTATTTCTTTTCATTTTTCGGATTTATCTTTCCTTCACGCTCTGCCGTACCCGTTTTCGATGCAACATCTATAGGGAAGTTTTTAAAACTCTTGTATAAATTACCTTCCCTGTCTTTAGATACGAGTCTCATACCTTCTATTACTTCATTGAACTTATCCTTAGGACCCAAGCTCACCTTGCTGAGCACCTTCTTTTGCACACTGCCGTCGCCTTCGACGCTGTCAATTATGCTCAGCTTATTTCTTATACCGTTATTTCCTAAGGTGGCTGTATATCCCGCTACCTGAAGAGGCGTATACGCATTATCACCCTGACCTATTGACATGTTAAATTCATCGCCGACAGACCATCTTGCCGTTACAAAGTGATCATATTTTAAAGTTTTTGCAAGGCTTGAAGAAACGGATGACTTTATACCGTTTTTATCTAAAATCTTCTTAAGTTCCTTTTCATAAGGATTTTTTCGAACGAGACCTGCAATATATTCTATCGTTTTGCTGAGCTTTGTCTTATCCTTTAGCGTATTACTCGTGAAGTACTTATCCGCATTATTTATAAGGAGCGTTTCTACCGCCAATATTGCAGCCTTAAACTTTCTTTCCCGGGATGGCAGAGGTACCACTTTTTCAGGAAGCTCAATTCCGGTACTTACGCCAAGCCCCATGGCCTTTGCATAATATGAAAGCTTTGTCGCATCTAGGACACTGGTAAATCCCATACCTCTTCCTGATGAAAGGTCTTTATTTCTCATAAGGCAGTAAAAATAATAGTTACACGAAACTTTAAGGGCCGCCTTAAGATCAAGGCTTCCGTGGGTGGTCTTATTTTGATTCCACAGCACGCAACCGAATGTCCTGTCGTTAAACTTCACATGTCCCTTATCATAAATATGCTGGTATGGATTAAGCCCCGAGTTAATTGCGGCAACTGCAGTTACCATCTTAAATACGGATCCCGTTTGAACCGCAGATGATGTCGCTACGTTGTACAGAGGTGCGGGTGATATTGGGTCTCTGGGGTTTTCACTTTGAAGTTTTTGCCAGTCTTCGTTACTTATTCTGTTAGCTGAAAAAACGTTGGGATCGAAATTAGGGAAACTTGACATTGCAAGAACCTTACCCGTCTTTACATCAACTGCTACCGCTGCGCCCGACTTTGCATTTTTGTACTTTTTAGGAAATGATACATCACCATACTTACTCTTATACGATCCGCCGTTTCGAGCGGTAGATAAAGCTTTTTTTAAAGCCTTATCTGTAACCTTTTGAAGCTCGAGGTCAAGCGTTGTATACACGTTACTCCCCTTCTTAGCTTTTTTATATTCTATGGTGCGGGCTTCTCTTCCCGTAACGTCAACTTCCGCCCTTTTAAGGCCATCGCTCCCTCTTAGCTTCTTTTCATAAATGCTTTCTATGCCGCTCTTTCCAACGAGCTTGCCGTTTTCGTCATTACCGCTTTGTCCAAGATACCCGAGCACATGAGACGCGAGATTTTTATATGGATAATACCTCGTAGTCTCTCCCGTAACGGAAAAGCCCTTGTACTTGTCATCGTTTTCCTCAATTTCAAGCACGGATTTAAGGCTCGCATCGTTTGCTACCGATATCGGAACGTATCTTCTATAATCGCCTCTTTCTGCAGTGTCCCTTATGGTGAGCACCTTCATCTTGAGTTCTTCGTCTACTTCCCTTATGTTAAAATATTTAAGCAACTTTTGGTATGCGGATTCCGCATTTTCATTTTTTGATATTCCATATTTACTTAAAAATTCTTCCTTATTTATCTCATGAAAATATTCCATCGATACCAAATTTATTGGCGGAAAAATGTGCTGCTGCTCCTTCAGCATCTCTACCGCCTGATGCGCACTGTATTTCTCATCTATGCCGAACCTCTGCCTTAAAGTCTTTATAGCATCAGTTGCCTTCATGTTTTCGGGAAGATCTTGAGATTTTAGCCAATCCTTGATGTTTTGATCGTATATATAGTAATATTCCGATTTTTTCTTTTTTATAGGGAATTTATCTATGAGTTTGTCCTTGTTCTTCTTGAGGATTTTAACAAGATTCACAGAAGATTTATTTATCTCATCATCTTTAAGATTTCCCCTCATTAACTTTATAACATATGCCCTCTTGCTCCCTGCAATTACCTTTCCGTACCTATCCAGAATTTCTCCCCTTGGAGCTGCCATGACCGAAGTTTTAACTGCAAGGTTTTTTGAGATGTTACTCCATTCAGCGTTTTCTATTATTGAAAGATAAAAAAGCCTTCCGAATAATATAATAAGAAGAACACCGACCAGATATAAAATTATTACGATTCTAACTCTTTGCTTTTGCATGCTAGTACCTTATCATTCCTTCTCTTCGGAGCAGTTCGTTCACATCATATTGCTGTTTTCTGTTCCTGTTGTTTTTAAATAAGAAAATGCTGTAAAACACTATGAATATGCAGCCTGTAAATAAAACTCCCGGGAAATCCGCCCGTAACATTTTAAATGCTCCCGCTTTGAACGTATATAGTGATGCTATAAATTCAGACATTCCTCTATATAAAATGAATGAAAATAAAAATATAAGCATCATAAAGAGCTTTCTTCTAACTATAATTATTTTGCTCATATACTCAAGAGCTGTTCCCAGTATGAAGATCGGCAGTGCCGTTACAAACGGACCTTGATAAAATGCCGCATCCATAAACAAGGCTATTACGCTTGCTCTAAGTACAAATTCAAGTTGCCTCGGCCTTATGAGTATATATGAAAAGATGCAGCAAACTGCAATATCAGCCGTTACACCTGAAATTGAAAACACAGATGCAAATGTAAGCTGAAAAACGAATAAGAAAAACAAGGCCAAGTATTCGATAGTGGTTTTTCGCATCAGTTCACCTTCTGTTTATCAGAATTTCCGCTGCCTACAGGATATACAACCACCATATCGAGTCCCATGAACTTTACGGACGGCTTTACCCTTATAGTCTTTTCCTTAAGATCCCTGTCATAGTTTACATATTCTACAGTACCTATGGATATGCCTCTTGGATACTTTCCAAGTCCTGTAGTCAAGAGTAGATCACCCTTTATGATTCCCATCTTATCATCTATAACATATCCGTTCAATTTGCCGTTTTCAGAACCCGATATCACACCTGCTATTTTTAAATCTCGAAAAACTTTAAAGCTCACCTTATCGTTACTGTCTACTATAGGCGTGACTTTAGAAAATCCATATCCTGCAGAGCTAACCTTACCTACAAGCCCTTCTATCGACTCCACCGTATCTCCTTCTGAAATACCGCTTTCGCTGCCTCTGTCTATGGTTAATATCTTCCTTCCCTTGGCATTATCAAAGGTAAGCACATTGGCAGTTACGGGTTTGACATCCTTTCGCTTTTTGTAATTTAATGCGGATGAAAGTTGCTCAAGTTTTGATATATCGTCCTTTTTAAAGGCTTCATCGCTTTGCTTTTTTGTAAGTTTCTTTACTGTATTTTTAAGATCTTCATTTTCTCTTTGTATAGCCTTGTAGTTGAATATTCCGTAAACCGCATTACCCACAGAGCTTTTTACATAGGCTATCGGCCTCACTGCAGCATTAAAAACCGCACCGATGCTTCCGCTTGCAATCAAAGCTATGATTATAATAAACACCAATGCGATCCCTGCAATCTTAATGTGTAACTTCTTTAATCTAATCACTCGTATATCTCCCGATCCCTTTATTGCTAGTTGATATAACCCCATTCCGTTCTTATGTTTTTGTATTTTTTCAATGCTTCTTTGTTGTTAAATACTTTGAGGGCAGCCCTGCAGGTAAGAGATTTTATATCTCTTACCTGCATTACGTTTGCGCCTGTATTAATGCTTAAAAAATCAGGCAGGTAGCGAACATTGGAACTGCCGCCTACAAGGTAAACCGCCTGATTTTTTAGCAGGGCTGCCACATTCCTGTCAAGCAACTTAAACACTTCCAGAATTTCCTTGGAAAGCCTGAAATAATAGTCCTTAAGCGCTGCATAAAGATCTCTCATGGTTACTAAAAACTCGGCTCTAGTCTTCGTATCTACAGTCATTCCTATTATCTTATCACCTGCAGCCGCATCCGCTTCAGGCATTGCACTTGCAAGCTTATTTTTAATCATCTCAGCCTGAGCTTCACCTATTACAATGCCGTAATTTGCTCTTGCAAAGTCTACTACACTTTTTCTCATATTATTCCCTGCAAAATTAAGCACCCTGTTTATGAGTACTTTACCGCCTTGAACTACACTTATTGAAAAATTGTCTTCACCCATATCTACAATCATAACGGGAGCAGCCTTATCAACGCCGAGCGCATCTCGTATCATAACAGGTCTCAGGGCGACATATACGTTCTTTGCTCCTACCTGTTTTACCGCCTCTATCTCAGCGATTTTTTGAACACCTGTAGCATTCGGCGGGAGGGTCATAATGGCATCGAAACTACTAAATGAAACACCGAGCGCCTTTCTTAAAAACATCCTGACATAGGTAACAAGGGCATCATAATCCTGCACCGCATCGCTTTTAACGGGTTTTATGGCAGACATTTCCATGGGTATCTTGCCGGCATATAGCTCCGCCTTATTTCCAAAAATGTATTTGCCATCATCATCTTTAAGTAAAAATGTAGCTTCACTTCCAAAAAATCCTGTAGATGTAGCTAAATACGTATTTTTACTACCTATATCGAATGCTACCTGCGTAGAAAAAAAGCCTATCCCCATAAACCCTCCAAATAATCCCTTACATTATATCATAAGGATTTATATAGCCCTCCTTCTTCATACTTAAATAGTTTTCGTTACCGATAATTATGTGATCTATGACCTCTATACCTATTATCCTGCCTGCATTTATAAGCCTTTTGGTGATCAATACGTCCTCATCACTTGGAGTAACACAACCGCTTGGATGATTGTGAACGAGGATGACTGATGACGCCGCCTTCTTTATCGCTGATTTAAATACTTCTCTCGGGTGGGCATAGGCGCAGGCTAGCCCGCCTATGGATATCCTCTCCTTTGCAATTACATGTTTTGCAGTGTTCAGCATTACGGCATAAAAATTTTCTTTTTTTTCGTACCTCAGCTTTTCATGAAACAGGTGAAATATGGCTTCAGGATTTCCGATCTTCCTTTTTATATTTACCGATATTTCAGATTGCCTCTTACCAAGCTCCAAAGCCGCAATAAGCCTCATGGCCTTTGCTTCTCCTATTCCATTGAAGTTCATAAGATCTTCAAGATCAAGCTCACAAAGGCTTGTGATTCCGAGCCTGTCTTTGCTTTCGAGTATCGCATGTGAAAGTTCCGTAACCGTTTTATTTTTACCGCCCGTAGAAAGTATTATGGCTATGAGCTCAGCCATGCTAAGTGCCTCCACTCCTTTTTCTATAAGCCTTTCTCTTGGAGCATCAAACTGTTTCTTTTTTTTCATCTACGCCTCCTCATATATATGATAGCGCAGTTTCCTTAAAATTACACGGCAAAAAACCGCTGAGCATTTGAAACGCAGTGCTTTCAGCGGCTTATTTATTTCTTTTTTTTAAAGCGTCGTCATAAAACGGAAATATTCGTCTTACCTGTCGTGAAACAAATGAAGAAACAATCCGCTTATTAACTTAGGCTCGAACCAGGTAGATTTCGGCGGCATTATTTTTCCGGCATCCGATATATCCATAAGACTCTCTATGCTCACAGGAAAGAGGGCAAAAGAAACATCCATATCGCTATCTGCTCTTCTTTCAAGCTCTGTAATTCCTCTTGATGCTCCTACGAAGTCTATATTTTCATCCGTTCTTGGATCCTTAATACCGAATATAGGCTCCAATACATTCTTTTGAAGTATTGATACATCGAGACTTTCAACTACATCGTCAGGCACATCTACACTTTCAGCCTTTAACTTATACCATGTCTTATCCAAATACATTGAAAAACTTCTTTTCTCACTTGGGAATTCTCCTTTAGAAAGTTTCTCAATGCTGAAACCTGCTTCTTCTATTCTCTTAAGTATATCATTGCCGCTTAAACCGTTTGCCTTAAGCGTTCTGTTATAACCCAATATATTGAGTTCATCCGATGCAAACACGGCCGCCATAAACCTTTCCGCATCACCCGATGTACAGCCGCAACACGCAGAACCTCCTTGTTTTTTCTTACCCACCTTGTATGCTGAAGCGCTTCTGTGATGCCCGTCTGCGATGTATAAACTGTCAATCTTTTTAAATGCCTGTTCAATCGCATCGAGGTCTCCTTCATCACTTATGGTCCACAATATATGTCTGGTATCATCAAGACCCGTAAAATCATACTCAGGCTCCTTCTCCTTCATTGTCTTATCTAAAATCCTTGAAATAACATCGTTCTTTTTATATGTCAAAAACACGGGCTCCGTATTGCCATCGCAGGCATCAAAATGCTTTATCCTATCTTCTTCTTTTGCTTTTCTCGTAAGTTCATGTTTTTTAATCGTATCGTCTTCGTATTCATAAATACTTACACAGCCTACAATTCCTACTTGACTTCTGCCATCCTGCTCTTCTTTATACACGTATAGCATAGGCTTTTCATCTTGCTGCAATACACCTTCCGTTATAAATTTTTCAAGATTCTCTCGAGCTTTAAAATATACTGCGGTATCATAGGGGTTATAACCTTTAGGGAAGTCTATTTCAGATCTTGTTACGTGAAAAAAGTTTATATCATTCCCCTCTGCATACTCCCTTGCTTCTTCCGTATTTACAACATCGTATGGCGGACAAACAAACTTTTCCACTACTTTCTTATTCGGTCTGAACGCCTTAAATCTCTCTACTTTTGCCATTTTCTACCTCTCTTCAATATTCGATAATATCTCTTCTACAACTCCATCTATATTTATATCCGTAGAATCGACGAGCACTGCTCCGTCCGCTATCTTAAGCGGATTTAACTTCCTATTCATATCTCTCTCGTCTCTAGTCTTAATATCCTCTAATATTTTGTTGAATTCAATGTCTTCTCCTCTTTCCTTAAGTTCCTTATATCTTCTCTCTGCTCGTATTTCAGGAGAAGCGGTAAGGTAAAATTTATATTTCGCATCTTTAAATACATTACTACCTATATCTCTGCCATCCATTACAAGGCTTACGGTCTTTCCCATCTGCCTTTGAAGAGCCGTAAGTTTGTCCCTCACTGCAGGGTTTACCGAATATTCTGAGGCCATCTTTGAAACATCATTTTCTCTGATTTTCTTGCTAACATCTTCGCCATTTAACAGCACTCTTTCGTTAGAAAATGTGATATCCATATCTGAAACGGCTTTTTCTATGGATTTGTCATCGTCCTTATCTATTTTCCGTCTATTTAAAAAGACCGCCGCCGCCCTGTACATAGCTCCCGTATCCACATATGTAATACCCAGCTTTGCCGCTACCAATCTTGCTATCGTTGATTTTCCCGCTCCACCGGGCCCGTCAATCGCAATTACATAACTCAAAAGTATCTATCCTTTCTAAAATCAGAATAGCAGCCGAATCGCTGCTATCTCTCCTTATATTTATCATCTTCTATGAATTTGCTGGCTTCTTTGATGAATCCTTCAGGTTCTGTAAAGTCCATATACACGGAAGCAAACCTCACGTAGGCAACAGGATCTATCTTCTTTAATGCTTCCATGACAAGCCCACCGATGGCTTTTGATTCGATTTCTTTATTGTCGAGATTTTCTATGGTTCTTTCTATGGATTTGATTATACCTTCTATGGTATCCTGTGATATTTTTCGTTTCTGGCAGGCTATGTTTATGCTCTTTCTGATCTTTTCCTGAGAAAAATCTTCCCTTCTGCCGTCGTTTTTAATTACCTTAACGATGTATCTTTCGACCCTCTCGTAGGTTGTAAACTTTTCATTACAATTTAAACACTTCCTACGCCTTCTTATTACAGTATCCTTAAGAGCACTACGCGAATCTTCTACACTTGTATTCGTATGTCCACACTTAGGGCATTTCATTGAGTTCTCCTTTTGATAATAAACCTCATCGCCCTAGTATTTTACAATAAAAAACCTGACAAAGCAATAATACTAAGCATTTTAGCTATTTGTCAGAATCATGGGAACAACCGCAGCTACACGATCCGTCTTCCTCTTTATTATTTTCAGTATCACATCCGCAGCCGCATGATTTAAGGTTTTTATCATAACGGTCGAAATCCACACCGCACGACGAACAACCTGCGCAACCTCCATCACTTTTCTTTAAGCTTAAAATCGCAAGTATTACGAGTATTATCACTATCCCAAGTGTTAAAGCTGTCCCAACTATACGTAATGTCATAATTATCTCCTCTCTCATGAACTTTCGAAATCTATCTACCCTAAATATCATCTCTAAAAACATGAGCTACCCTAAATAAGGGTAGCTCGTAAGTTAAACCGGCTTTAAAGCAACATATAGAATTATTTAGCCGATAATTTTTCATTTGTATGAGTTACATACTTGTTCCTTCTGAACAGAAGATATAGGAACCCGATAGTAAGCACTGCAGCTACACCTGTAAGCACCGAGAATCCGGCTGTTGCAGCATGCATAAACTGATAGGTTACAAAACTTAAGAAGTAAGCCATAGCAGTCATCCAAAGAATTGCAGCCCAAGTCCACTTTGCGCTTCCCATCTGCTTCTTAATAGCACCGATAGCTGCAAAACAAGGAGCGGAAAGTAGGTTAAACAACATGAATGAAACGGCTACTTCCCTGGTTCCGAACATCTCTGCCACCTTAACAGCCAGTGGTCTAACATTTTCTTCATCAAATTCTTCACCAAGCAATACACCGAAGGTACCTACTACGTCCTCTTTTGCTATGAGTCCTGTAACCGTTGCTACAGCTGACTTCCATGTTGCAAATCCTAGAGGAGCAAATATCCATGCAAACGCATTACCGATGGTTGCAAGCAGACTGTGATCCAACTGATCTTCTTCAAGCATTCCGAACTTTCCGTCTACGTAACCGAATCCCTTTAAGAACCATAGTAATACCGCCGTAATCAAGATTATGGTTCCGGCCTTTATAGCAAACGCCTTAACGCGCTCCCACACCTTAAGAAGCACGTTCTTAAACGCAGGTACGTGATAGCTTGGAAGCTCCATTACAAATGGCGCAGGATCTCCTGCAAACAGCTTGGTTTTCTTAAGTATTATACCTGACATAATTATTACAGCCATTGCAATCAAGAACATCGCTGGAGCGACTATAGTTGAATCATTGAATACAGCAGCTGCAAAAAGAGCTATGATAGGCATTTTAGCTCCGCATGGCATGAAGGTGGATGTCATTATGGTCATCCTTCTGTCCTTCTCATTTTCTATCGTCTTGGTAGCCATTACACCCGGTATTCCGCAACCTGTTGAAATTAGCATAGGTATAAAACTCTTTCCGGAAAGACCGAATTTTCTGAATATCCTATCCATTACGAACGCTACCCTCGCCATGTAGCCGAGGTCTTCTAAAATTCCCATAAAGAAGTATAGCACTATGATTAGAGGCAAGAAGCCGAGAACTGCACCGACACCGCCTACGATACCGTCTACTACAAGACCTTGGAGCCACCCTGCAACTTCAAACTTTTCAAAAGATTCGTTTAAGAATGTAGGTACGTATCCGTCTCCGAAGATATTATCGTTTACATAGTCACTGCCCGCCTGACCGACTACAAATGTAATCTTGTAGATGGCGAACATAACCAAAGCAAAGATCGGAAGTCCGAGAATTCTGTTCGTAACTATCTTATCTACCTTGTCGGATACCGATAATCCCTTTTCCTGTTTTGATAGGCATTTACCTATTATGGTGTTGATAAAGTCGTATCTTTCGTTTACCATGATGCTTTCCGCATCGTCATCCAACTTCTTAGCTACCTTGTCTGCAATCTCTTTACCCTTACTTACTATGCCGGCATCAATTCCGAAGTCACTTGTAAGTTTTTTATCGCTGTCAAATAACTTTGTTGCAAACCATTTTTTAGAAGTTGCATACTTCTCAGGAACAAGAGCTTCAAGTTCCGTTAATGCAGCCTTGACATCCTCTGAATATTCTATCTTAGGCTCAGGCATCTTCTTAGAATTTGCGATCTCTATCGCCTTATCCATGGCCGCCTTTACACCTGTTCCCTTAAGAGCTGACATTTCAACCACTTCACAGCCGAAAGCCTTCTTGATTTCATCAAGATTTACAACATCGCCCCTCTTATTTACGATGTCTATCATGTTAACGGCAATTACCATAGGTACGCCTATTTCTACCAGCTGAGTAGTCAAGTACATGTTTCTTTCAAGATTTGTACCGTCAATGATGTTTAGCACTACATCCGGATCATCGTTAATTAAATAATTTCTAGTGACTACTTCTTCAAGAGTATACGGTGATAATGAATAAATACCGGGAAGGTCGATTATTTGAACATCTTTAGCTCCCTTGTAATTACCTTCCACCTTTTCCACCGTTACACCGGGCCAGTTACCGATTTTTTGCGAACTACCCGTAATGTCGTTAAACAAAGTTGTTTTACCGCAATTGGGGTTACCCGCAAGAGCAATTTTAATTTTCATTCTTACCTCCCTCTACTCTACTTCAATGAGTTTTGCTTCACTTTTTCTGATTGAAAGGTCATAACCTCTCACCTTAAGCTCAATAGGATCACCAAGCGGCGCAACCTTTACGACAAAAATGTCGGTGCCCTTTGTAATTCCCATGTCCATGATTCTACGCTTAGTAGAACTTTCTCCTTGAAGCTTCACTACTGTACATCCGATTCCAGGCTTTACCTGATCTAGAGTCTTCATTTACTACCCTCCATAACCTTAAAAAACTATCGCTGCAAACACAGCAAGCACAAACATCGTGCTTAAAAACATGATACCCTGCAGATAAAGGTACCGCTAATTCGACGGTCAAGCCTATACCAATATAAGACCCGCTATCTTTTTATCAACAGCTACTCTTGACCCCTTTACCTTGATTATTAGATTGCCGCCGGTTTCACTGATGATACTTACCATCTCATTCTCGACAAAGCCAAGTCCGTTGAGGAATCTGATGGTATCATCAGCCCCGCTTATCTTCTTGATTTGCCTTTCCTGACCCGTGCTAATCTGATCTAATGGTGTCATAAATCCTCCCTGCAATAAATCCTGCCAAACAATTATACAAGTTAGGAACAACTTTTTCAAGCATAATTTAGAAAAAATTAGCACACGTAAATAATAAATATTGCTTATCCGATATGTAAAACTTGCGTATTCCTTCTTTCCTTAATATATAGTTTTTCTTCACTTCATTTTTAACTTAAATTCGTAAATATTGCTAAATCGAATTTTTTAAACTCAAAATCACAGCATCATCTTTTCATACTAAAAATATTTCTATTTAAGCGACAATATAAAGGAACATAGCCTGTGCTACAATGAAAGCTGGTAGAAGATTTATTTAAAGGAAGGAAATTTAATATGAAGAAGACAACATCAAAAACAAACCGAAAAAGTACGAATCGCATCAGTGATATTCTGAATTCAATGAACGGCGAAGGTAAACATCTCTCACCGATTTTTGAAACTGAGGCAGACGATGTTAAAATGCCGAACAAAAAGATAAATGAAAATTCTATTTCACCTCAAATTACTGCAGAGATAATCAGAGAGTATTTAAGAACCGAAGGAAATGCTACACAAAACCTTGCAACATTTTGTCAAACTTATATGGAGCCGGCCGTCACAGAATTGATGGCTGAGAACTTTGAGAAAAATGCAATCGATAAAGATGAATATCCAATGACTGCAGATCTTGAAAACAGATGTGTAGACATTATTGGGAATTTATGGCATGCGAATACAAAAGAAAAACCTATAGGAACATCTACAGTCGGTTCATCCGAAGCCTGTATGCTCGGAGGACTTGCGATGTTATTCAGATGGAGGCATCTTGCAGATAAGGCAGGCGTTGACAGATATACAAAAAAGAAACCTAATCTTGTGATTTCTTCGGGATATCAAGTATGCTGGGAAAAATTCTGCCGTTATTGGGATATTGAAATGAAGACGGTACCGCTGGACATGGATCACTTATCACTTAACATGGATACTGTAATGAACTATGTTGATGATTATACAATAGGTATAGTTGCAATATTGGGTATCACCTACACAGGAAAATACGATGATGTAAAGTCTCTTGACAAGCTGGTTGAACAATACAATAAAAACAAGCCGCAGCTTCCTATCCGCATACATGTGGACGGAGCTTCCGGCGCTATGGTTACACCTTTTATCGAACCTGAATTAGAATGGGATTTTAGATTAAAAAATGTGTGGTCAATCAATACTTCCGGTCATAAATACGGACTTGTATATCCTGGAGTAGGCTGGGTTATATGGCGCGGCGAAGAGGCTCTTCCTGAAGAACTTATTTTTTGGGTCAGTTATTTAGGCGGAGAAGAAGCCACAATGGCGATTAACTTTTCCCGCAGCGCATCGCAGATAGTAGGTCAATATTATATGCTTATGCGTAACGGATTTAAAGGATACAAAGAAATTCATAAGCGTACAATAGATGTGGCCAGATATATGGCAGACGAAATTAAAAAAATGGGAATCTTTGAATTACTTGAAGAAGCAAATCAAATTCCCATAGTATGCTGGAGGTTAAAAGAAGATGCAGGTGTAGATTGGAATTTATATGACCTTGAAGATCGTTTGCGTATGCATGGATGGATGATTCCTGCTTATCCTATGCCTGAAAATATAAAAGACATAGATGTCCAAAGACTTGTTATTCGTCAGGATTTTGGAATGCCATTAGCAATTCTTTGCATCAATGAAATGAAAAAACAAATTGAAATACTGAACGGTTCAAGAGTTGTCCTACATAGCGATAAGAAAAATTCCAAGCCGGGCAAGAGATTCGACCATAGCGGTAGATAAAATATTTTCTCTCAAAAATAGTAAATTGACGGCAATTTCAATCTACGCCCTTGCAACTATTTCTGCGTTCAAAGAGGCTGCGAATTTTTAATTATTAGAGTTAAGCTTTAAATATGAAGCCGACGTATCATATATTAATGGTTATTAGAGTTTGAGTCAAACGAGAACTTAAACAGATATTTTTCGTCGTTATAATGCTCATTCGGGATCCACATCATCGTCTTCTTGCTGAGATTAAAGACGACGCTGTGTACGGTACAGGAGTTTTTATCCTCGTTTTTCCATTTCCGCCTGCCTACCCTTGCAAGTACATCCATCGCATCCTTTTCATCATCCACTATAGAGTTTTTCTTGTTCAGTATCTTTTGTATCAAAGAAAATCTATCATATCCCTGCTTTTCGGAATTGTTCTTGTAATACCCAGGCTCTATGATGAAGTTTGTAATAATTTGAGAACTGTTGTTTTTCTTAAGCTTGCTCGTTTTAGACAGATTTTTGTATGTTACTTTAAGCTTCCTCTTTGAGCCGTCATTATCCGTTGCATCCGTGCCGTTTACCCACTCAAGTATAGCGCTCTTCCCGCTTGCATCAGCTACCATATAATGGTACGACGTCTTTGCGGAATCATGAAGATCATACTTTTTAGCAATTTTCACAGCCTCATCTACATTTGATGCATAATCAAGCATCAATCTCAGCATGGTTGTAGAGGTGAAATCAGGTTTAGACGTGTTCTGATCTGTCGCTACAGTTTTCTTTCCTTGATAAGTCATATATATACCGCAGCTGAGTCCTGCATCGTTTATCCCATCCAGAGGAGCATATGGGGCTGCAAGGCATAGCGCCTTATCCTTTAAGCTCTTCACATCCTTATTCGTATTAAGTCCCAAAAACTGAAGATCCACGGATGAATAGGTTGCATGTCTTCCGTTTCCACCATCCGTCTTTACTATGCAGGTGTTTGTCTTTTCAAAATCATAGTTTCTACCGAAAAGCATATCTCCCTTCTTATCCTTAGCTGTAAATGACGAACAGCTGATCTCGGATTCTGAAATCTTCATGTCTATTATTCCCTTAGTGATATTTTTTGCCATGAATTTTAAAAGCTCCTTGTCGTTTTTAGCGCCGCCCTGTTTTACAAATTCATCGAGGTTAAATCCTCCCTTTACATGCATCTTATATACTGACCCGTCTTTGTGCGAATCGTCTCTACTTTGAATCTTATCTATACTTGCAAGAGTGTGTATTTCATCTCGCCATATTCCGTAAGCTCCCAAAGCCAAAACTACAATAATTACCGCAAGTACCTTAAGTATTTTTTTCAGCATACCTACCTCCTTAAAATTACCAAAAAACTTTTCCTATGCATATAATGCCGCCAGAACAGTATACCATATAGACGATTTTTAAACTAACCCATTGCATTTGCTTTCCCGTTTTTTTCTTTACGCCAAAAAAATGTTACCTAGGCACAGATTGTGTGTTATACTTTTCATACAAATCATACTTAAGTAAGGAGGTAGAATCATGAAACACCCGGAGGGAAAATACGCTTGGACCGTTAAGGTGGGAGAAAAAGGACAGTTCGTTATACCGAAAGAAGCCCGCGATGTTTTTAGCATCAAGCCGGGCGATACTTTGATAATCCTCGCAGATATTAATAAAGGTATCGCTATTCCGCCTAAAGACAGCTTCGCTCATCTTATGGATACCATATTCAATCAAAATGAACAAAAGGAGGATGAATAATGAATGCCATCACCATTAAAGCTCTTACAAAAAGGTATGAAAACTTAAAAGCCGTCAATAATTTTAACTTGACGATTGAACAGGGCGAATTATTTGCTCTGCTTGGGGTAAACGGCAGTAGCTGCAAACTTGTCCGTCTTAGAAAACTTGGAACTTGTTGCGGGCATATACGGACAAAATAGCAAGGCAGCTAAAAAAAATGCTCTCGAAATTACACAAAGATTCGGTTTGGAAGACGAGCTGGGTAAAAAGGCAAGAAAATTATCAGGCGGAATGCAGCGCCGTCTTTCTATCGCCATGGCTTTGATTTCAGAACCTAAAATCTTGTTTTTAGATGAGCCGACTTTAGGACTTGATGTTTTGGCTCGCCGTGAATTATGGGCTTCTATCAAATCGCTAAAAGGAAGGGTTACGATAATTCTTACAACCCATTATTATGACTGCTCCTGATTTCATCTTAGGTTACACCTTACCTATGATGGTTATGACCATTGCGCAAGCTACAATAACCTTGCTGGTAGCGGGTGCTTTTGGGCTTGAAATGAATATCAATATCATTTTTGCCGTTATCATAACCGCCTTGACTTCATTGATATTTGTCGGAACAGGTTTGTTTTTCGGCAGTATATTAAATGATAAAGCCGTTGGCGGTGTTTGCGGTGCCTTGCTCACCAACGTTGCAGGATGGCTATCCGGAGTATTTATTCCGGTCGATTTAATAGGCGGTCCCCTTAAAATTATAACGAATATTTTGCCGTTTTATCATAGCGTTAAAACAATAAGGGAGGCTTTAAGTGGTAATTCCCATAATATTCTCCCCCACTTGGCGATCGTAACGGGATATACAGTAGTTATCTTCGCTCTTGCTATTATCGTTTTCAATCGTAAAATGAGTGGAAAAAAATCATAATTTTAAAATACATACTTAAGGGGAGCCGAACATATGATGTAACAAATGTTGTGCCGTTATTTTGCTCTGAAGTCGACTTCCTACCAATATATGATATAATTTGTGCTTAGAAATTACATATACATCGTGCATGAAGAAAGGATGTGACAATGGGAAAGGGTAAGGATAAGCTCAAATCTTCAGCGCTTAGGTCCGCATGGATGGAAATAAGCCTTGCCAATATACTTCATAACGTCAAAGAAATACAAAAAATCGCCGGCAAATCCAAGATTATAGCCATGGTAAAGGCAGATGCCTACGGGCATGGCGCTACGGAAATTTCCACCTTTCTTGCAGATAACGGCATAGACTACTTCGCAATAGCTACGCTTAAAGAGGGAATAGAACTTCGAAGAGCCGGACTTAATAAAAACATAATACTCTTATCACCAGTGGATAACTACTATGCGGACATAATAGTAGAAAATGATTTCATGCCTATAGTTACAAGTCTTGACAATGCCAAAGCCCTTTCAGAAACTGCAAAAAGCTATGGGAAAGTACTATCTATAATGATAGCCCTGGATACAGGCATGGGACGTATAGGATACCTTCCAAACCCCGAGGCCATAGACGAAATCACAAAGATAGCAAAGCTTGACGACATACATATAAAGGGTCTCTTATCTCACCTTTCCTCATCACCTGAAACAGATAAGAGCTATTCATACATGCAACTTGATAAATTCAAGGACTTTACCGAAAAGCTTAAATCAAAAGGAATAAACCCTGAGATAAAAACCATCGCAAACAGTGGCGCAATAGTATCTATGAGAGATATGATGCTGGATGCAATAAGACCCGGAATACTTATATATGGATACTTCCCCGAAGATACATGCACCTGCGATGATCTGGATCTTAAACCCGCCCTCAGCGTTAAGGCGAATATAATACATATGCAAAGAGTAAAAAAAGGGTTTTGCTGCAGCTATGGCAGAAAATTCGTGGCAAAAAAAGACAGCATAATAGGAACGATACCCGTGGGTTATGCTGATGGATATCCTGCAAACTACTCAGGTAACGCTAAAGTAATAGTAAACGGCAAAACAGCTCCCATAGCAGGAGCAATATGTATGGATCTATGCATGATAGATCTGACTGACATAGAAAATTCCAAGGTGGGCGATGAAGTGATCCTACTTGGAAGCGATGGAAAAAACACCATCACCGCTCTCGACATAGAAAAAGGAAGCGGCATGTTTAGGTACGAAATACTGACAGGTTTTGGGCAGAGACTGCCTAAGCAATTTATTTAAGTGCAGATAATACGGCTTTGCAAACATCATCAAACAGCTTTTCATCTCCGCCGCCGGCCTGAGCCATCTTAGGTTTACCGCCTCCCTTTGCACCGCATATAGGTGCTACCTGCTTTATAAGATCTCCTGCACTATACCCCTTATCTACAGCATCTTCGCCGCAAGCCATGACCATGGTAAATTTTTCTCCTTGGCTTGCAAGTAATAATACAAGGTTTTTATCCCTTTGTGTTAGAGAGGTTGCTAGATCCTTCATATCAGGTATCTCCATATCACCTAAGATGGCTGAGCCGAATTTAACGCCTTCCACATCTTTAATTTCTATGCTGCCACTGATATCATCAGATGCCCTACCTTTTTTTAACTTTGATAAATCCGCCTTAAGGTCTTTTATTTCAGAATATAGTTTTTGAACCTTGTCATAGATGTTTCCGTCCTGAGTTTTTGTAAGACTTTCAAGTTTCTTCTTTTCCGCATCAAGCTGCAGTAAATAATTCGATGCCGCCCTTCCTGTGATGGCTTCAATTCTCCTTGTCCCTGAAGATACTGCGGATTCCTTTACTATTTTAAAACTTCCTATATACCCTGTGTTATCTACATGAAGCCCTCCGCAAAGCTCGGAGCTCGCATCTTCTATGCTTACAACTCTGACATCGTCCTTGTATTTATCGGAAAAAAGACCTATGGCACCGCTTTTAATCGCCTCATCTTTTTTCATTATCCTTTTAGTGACGGGAAGCCAACTTGCAATCCTATCATTCACCCAAACTTCTATATCTCGAAGTTCTTCATAGCTTAAAGGCTTCTTATAATTTATATCAAACCGAAGTCCGTCGCAGGAAACCTTAGAACCCGCCTGGGTTATATCCTTTGATATCAATTCCCTTAAAGCTGCATGCATAAGATGTGTGGCAGTATGGTTTGCCATCGCCGCATTTCTATTTTTAAGATCTACCGTTGCAGATACCTCATCGCCTTTATTTATTGAAATTTTAGAGCCTTTACCCTCTTTACCTGCAAATTTTACCGCATGTACTATTACATCCTTTTTCTTTGAAACATCCAGAACGCAAAACTCATTCCCTGATATTACAAGCTTACCGGTATCGGGTTCTTGTCCGCCGCCCCTCGGATAAAAAGGCGTTCTATCCAAGATCACATAAAAAACACCCTCTGAATCCGCTTCAGTGCAAAACACTACCTTAGCCACTTCGGCCGCACTTTCATACCCTGTAAATTCACAAGGCTCTATACTTTCGCCAAGCTCCACCATATCAAAGCCACTGCCTTCATTCTTTCTTCCTTTTCTTGCAAGCTCCTTTTGATATTCCATATGCTTTTTAAAGCCTTCAAAATCCACCTTCATACTGAAGCCTTCCAATATCTCCGCCGTAAGTTCAATAGGAAAACCGAAGGTATCATATAGCTTGAACGCCCTTTCTCCATCGAGAATATCACTGCCTTCTTCTTTAAGTGCGTCAATATACCCGTTAAGTATGCTCTCACCCGAATCCAGCGTTTTCTTAAACTGCGCACATTCATCCTTTATCTCTGTAAATATGTGTTCTTTTTGTGCAACAAGCTCAGGATATGCACCTTCCGAGGTCTCAATCACCTTGCCTGCCGTCTCAACCAACGCATCACTGTCAAGTCCGAGCTTATTTGCGTGAATTATGGAACGCCTCAAAAGTCTCCTAAGGACATAACCCCTGCCTTCGTTGCTCGGAAGGATCCCGTCTGAAAGCATGAATGTAGCTGAGCGCAGGTGATCTGTGATGACGTTTAAACCTGTATTAAAGTCTTCGCTTGAAAGACGGACCTTTGCATCCATCGCCTTGCCCTCTATAAAACCCTTTATGAAGGAAATCGTATCTATATCGAAAATACTTTCCACTCCCTGCATTATGCATGCCATCCTCTCAAGCCCCATCCCCGTATCTATATTAGGATGAGAAAGCGGCTCATATTTACCATCCTGCGTTTTGTTAAACTGCGTAAACACATGATTCCAAAACTCAAGATACCTGTCGCAATCACAGCCCGGCGAGCACTCCTTACTACCGCAGCCGTATTCTTCTCCTCTGTCGTAAAAAATTTCACTGCATGGCCCGCAAGGACCGTTACCTATCTCCCAGAAATTATCATCTTTTCCTAATCTATAAAGCCTTTCACCGGGTATACCTACATCTTCATTCCAGATTTTATATGCCTCATCATCATCCTTATACACCGTTATATGAAGCTTTTCAGATGGAATTTTGAGGACGTCTGTGATGAATTCGTATCCCCACTCTATGGATTCTTTCTTAAAGTAATCGCCGAATGAGAAATTACCAAGCATTTCAAAAAAAGTGCCGTGTCTTGCCGTATGCCCTACATTATCTATATCACCTGTTCTTATGCATTTTTGCGAAGTAGTCATTCTTTCAGCCGGAGGTGTTTTTTCACCTGAAAAAAAGGGTTTTAAAGGCGCCATTCCTGAATTTATAAGCAATAAACTGTCGTCATCTTGAGGAACAAGAGGAAAACTGTGAGCCCTTAAGTGCCCCTTCCCTTCAAAAAAACTCAAAAACTTTTCCCTTATTTCATTAACTCCCAATTTTTGCATCTTATTCTCCCTCGCCGACATTATTCTTGCGTTCGATGTTTAAAATAACCTCTCCGATTCTTCTGTCATTTATAGTGCATATCCTAAAATGATTTTCATCATCTGTCACTTCTATAGGAAGTGAATCCTCTTCCGGTATCTCCCCTAAAATATCCAGAATATAGCCTCCAAGCGTTTCACTGTCCGTATCCCTTGCCTTCATAGACGTAGCCTTGATAACATCCTCAAGGTCTATCGCGCCGTAAAGCTTATAACTATTTGCCGAAAGTCTTATGACCTTCACCTCTTCATCATCGTATTCATCTGAAATATCTCCCATTATCTGCTCTATTATATCTTCCATCGTAACTATTCCGGAAAAGCCTCCATACTCATCTATCAATATTGCCATGTGCTGCTTTTTCTTTTGGAGCTCTACAAACAGGCTGTCTATCTTCTTTGTTTCAGGCACCATGTATGGCTCCCTTAAAAGTTTTGCGATATCAACATCCGAAGGCGCAATGCCCTTTGTAGTCTCAAGCAAGAAATCTTTTACAAATAATATCCCTTCTATGTTATCGATGCCTCCCCTGCACACTGGTATCCTTGAAAATTTAAGCTCGAGCAGTGTTTCGACATCTTCTTTTTTGTAATCCTCGATATCTATTAGAAAAACGTCTGTTCTTGCGGTCATTATTTCCTTGCATATTATATCATCATAATCGAAAATACTGCTTATCATCTGCTTTCCCTTTGCGTCTATATGCCCTTCCTCGTAGCTTTTTTCAACCATGGATATAACTTCTTCCTCGGACGATTTTTCATTTTCCGGATTCTGTGATTTTCCAAAGAGCCTGAGCAAAAATCCTGAAGCTCCGTTTAGAGCCGCAACTACAGGTGTTAGGATGATCATATACAGCTTTATCACTCTGGCTAGTGCAAATGCATACTTAAGAGGATCATTGCTTGCAATGCCCGAAGGTAAAATTTCAGAAACCATGAGGTAAAAGAGCACGAGCACGAGCCCAATGAATATAAACACGAAACCCTTGTCCAATAAGAAAATTCCCGTTCCTATGTGTACTCCCCAAAGGAACATGAAGATCACATTTATGAGCCTGCGACACGTATTAAACTTGTTCATCTTTTCGTATATTTCAAGAAGCACCGCAGACGATCCGTATAAAGAACCTTTTGAGCCTTCCTTTATTTTACTTATATTGGTCATGGTAAAAGCCTTAGAAGCAAGCGAAAACACCCCTCCTTGGATCACCAAAAGAATGTAAATTATTACACCTATCAAATTAAAATGCTGATAAAAAAATACTTCATCCATGTTACGTATCCTTTTTTTTCCTCAATATATAATTCGGCTTTACCTCATTTTTAAATTTCATCTTCAATATTTGCTGCGGATGAGGCGCATCGCTCTGCTCGTTGCCCTCTTCGTCCGTTATTCTGCAGGCCACCTCTTCAAACGATATTATATCAGGTCCTGTTACTTCTATAATGTCTCCGACACTGAACTTATTTCTCTGCTCTACGGTTGCAATACCGTTTTCCTTATCATAATCCTTGACAATGCCTATAAAAGAGTACTCCCTTATATATGAGCTATCCACATAATTTTGAGCTTCCTGATCCGGAGTCCCGTAATAAAACCCCGTCGTAAAATCCCTATGACTGATTTTTGTAAGTTCGTCCTTGATTTCTGCAGGTAACTTAAAGGGCGAATCGGAAACCTTAAGGTGGTCTACATATGCATCTATCGCGAGCCTATAGGCGTGCACAACGGTCGCTACGTAGTAGGCCGTCTTCATCCTTCCCTCTATCTTAAGAGAACCTACCCCTGCATCTATAAGATCATCTATATGGTCTATCATTGATAAATCCTTAGAATTCATGATATAGGTGCCTCTGCCGTCTTCAATGACAGGATAGTATTCATCTTCCCTTTTTTTCTCTACAAGACTGTATTCCCATCTGCACGGATGAGAGCATTCTCCTCTATTTGCATCCCTATTGCTTAAAAAGTTGCTGAGAAGACACCTTCCTGAATACGATATGCACATAGCTCCCTGACAAAATGCTTCGAGCGTAACATCAGCAGGAAGTTCAGTTCTTATCTTTGAAATTTCACGAAGCGATAATTCTCTTGCAAGGACTATCCTCTTTATTCCTAAATCCGCCCAAAACTTAGCCGCCTCATAATTAGTGGTATTTGCTTGGGTACTAAGGTGGAGCTCGGCTGCAGGATGAATCTTTTTAAATATTGATATAACCCCGGGATCGGATACTATAAAGGCATCGATATCAAACTTTTTAAGCTCTTCTATATACTCATACAATCCTGAAATGTCATCGTTGTGGGCATATATGTTTACGGTCATATATGCTTTTTTACCTCTTTCATGACAAAAATCCAAGGCTTCCCTTATATTATTAGTATTAAAATTTTGTGCCTTTGCCCTGAGACTGAATTCTTCGCTACCGAAGTATACGGCATCTGCACCGTACATTATCGCATATTTAAGCCTTTCCATATCGCCTGCAGGTGCGAGAAGCTCAACCTTTTCTGCCAGCCTCAACTTTTCGTCATTGGTTTTTGCCGTCATTGCATCCTCTAGAGTACTTCACTCACGGAAATGCCGTCTCCATGATCGAATATGGTTGTTTTTACAAGTTTTCCATCTATGTCTATGATGTAATCTATGAATTCTTTCATCCTCTTATACATCGTAAGTTTGTTCTTAGGAACGTCATCTATGTCTCTATGCATCAAACCGCTCAAAAATACGTTGTCACATACTATCAAAGTTTTGGATCCCTTAACCTTTTCAAATGCAAGCTCAAAAAATTCTTTGTAATGTCCCTTGGCAGCATCTATAAAGATAAAATCATATCCCTTGGAAAGCCTTGGAATGACATCTCTGGCTTCTCCTTGAACCACTGTAATGCCATCCTTATAACCAAGGTCATTTATTATTTCCTTAGCTTCTTTTACCAGCAACTCATCTCTTTCTATAGTATCTATGTGAAGCTGAACATCTTCCGCATCCTTGTATGCAAGCTTCATCACCCTATAGAGAGCAATTGCGGAATACCCCACGGCCGTACCGATCTCAAGTAGTCTCTGCGGTCTTTTCTCTATCACGAGATTTGAAAGAAGCATTTCCGTATCTTCTTTTATAACAGGAATACGAGCTTCAACAGCCCTTTCCCTAAGCAATTTTTGATATTCGTCCTGATATTCACTGCTCACATCGACAAGTTCCTTTTTTGCTACGAGCAGATCCTTAGTTTGTTTATCATCTGTGCCCATCTAACTTCCTCCCACTTACTATTGGTTGATACTGTTTAAATATTGTGATTTGTTGTTTTCAAAGTCCTTATAATTATTGGAAAATACGTGTTCCATGCTGCCTCCTGCCTTTACTACGTAATATAGGTAGTCGGTATTTGCAGGATGAAGCGCCGCTTCAATGGATTTAATTCCGGGAGAACATATAGGTCCCGGTGGCAATCCCTTAATTTTGTATGTATTGTAAGGCGAATCTATTTTGAGGTCTTTATAATAAAGCTTTTGTTTGTGCTTTCCTAAAGCGTATTGAACGGTTGCGCAAAACTGTAACTTCATACCCTTCTTAAGTCGATTGTATATTACACTCGCTATCTTCGCCCTATCCTTATCCAGAGCCGCTTCCTTTTCTATCAAAGATGCTATGGTAAGAAGTTCATGCATCGTGAGCTTCTTTTCCTTTAATATGGCATAGTTTTCCTGTTTGAAGTTTGTAGCAAATCCCTTGAGAAACAGCTCTACGATGTCTTTATTCGTAGCATTTTCTGAAATTTGATAGGTAGCGGGGAACAAAAAGCCTTCTAGCTTAAATTTCTTTATGTCCACGCCCTTTAAAAACTTATATTTACCCTTATAGTTCTGGCATGCATTTATGAATGTATCCGCAGGAAGAATTCTTTCCTTTTCAAGCTTTGCCGCAACATCTCGCACCGTGTAACCTTCAGGGAAGGTGATGGTTTTATTCTTTCTTCCCACTGAAAAGACATTTATGATCTCTTCATTTGAAAGCGCTCTTGAAAGAGTATAGCTTCCGGGTTGCATCGATGCTTCTTTACCCAACATCTTGGCCTTTATCTTAAAGCATAGCTTACTGTTTATAAGCTCATTCTTCTCAAGTCTCGCAGCTATGATATCGAGCGTATCTCCTTTATTTATCTTTACCTGCTTAGTAGTCTTGCTGTTTTTATCAGGTGCTTCTATGCTGTGATTATAATATAAAATGCTCCCTGAAATTCCTATTGCAATCAAAAGAACTACTACGATCACGATCTTAAGCCCTCTACCTATAAAGGGTTTCTTTTTGGATCTTGATCCGGATCTTGCTACTCTAGGGTTTGGTCTACGATAACTGCTTGTTCTATTTACAACTTTTCGTTTACTCAATTTATAATCCTTCGATATCAAAATATAACTGCTATTTACTACGGCTTAAATACTCGCCGCTTCTGGTGTCTATCTGTATTACATCTCCTTCATTTATAAAGATTGGAACCTGCACTATGGCACCTGTTTCAAGGGTTGCAGGCTTGGTAACATTCGTTGCGGTATCGCCCTTGACACCCGGCTCTGTCTGTACCACCTTAAGGTCTACAAAGTTCGGTGCCTCCACTATAAATGCTTCTCCGTTATAAAACTTTATAACCACATCGTTATTTTCAAGTACATACTTGATTGCATCCTTTACAAGATCCTCTGTAAGCGGGAGCTGTTCGTACGTTTCCTTATCCATAAAATAATACATCTCACCGTCACTGTATAGATACTGCATTTCCTTGGTGTCTATCTGGGCCTTTTCAAACTTATCATTAGGGTTAAATGCCTTTTCCCTTATCGCTCCGGATAAGATGTCTCTATATTTAGTCCTTACAAATGCTGCACCTTTACCCGGTTTAACATGCTGAAAATCCACAACTACATAAGGTTTACCGTCTATCTGAAAGGTAACGCCCTTCCTAAAATCACCTGCTGAAATCATAATCTATTGCTCCCTCCTCTAAATTATTACCAATTCCTTGGTACTTTTTGTGATATTTAGTATACCAATTTCTGTAATGATGAGCAAGTCTTCAATTCTAACGCCCATGCTCTTTGGAATGTAGATTCCAGGTTCTATGGTTATCGGCATTCCGGGTCTTAGAATTTCCTCGCTATTAGAATTTACAGTCGGGGGCTCATGAACCTGCCTTCCAACGCCGTGCCCCGTACCATGGATAAAATATTCTCCAAAACCTTCTTCCTCTATTATATCTCTGCATGCCTTGTCTACATCGCAAGCTTTCACTGAAGGTCCTGCTTTTTCTATACCTGCAAGCTGAGCTCTGAGCACAATGTCGTAAAGTTTTTTCTGCTCATCCGTTAAATATCCTATGCCTATCGTCCTCGTCATATCCCCGGCATACCCGTCGGCCATAGCTCCCATATCTATAGTAAGCAGATCGCCTTCTTTTATCTTATGACTTGTAGGTACCGCATGCGGCAATGCCCCTCTTTCTGCGCTTGCACATATGGGTGCAAAGGATGTTCCCGAGGCTCCGAGCTTTCTGAATGTCTCCTCTATCTCCGCCGCTATATGCGTCTCCGTCATTCCGGGAGTTATGAATTCCAATAAATGTGAAAAACATTTATCGCCCATAGCTTGAGCCTTTTTTATACGCTTTATTTCATCATGCGATTTTATTATACCCAAAGGTTCCGTGCGTTTACTCATAGCTACTCCATATCATCTGCATTATTTGCTTTAAGTCCACAGCAGTTTTTATACTTTTTGCCACTTCCGCAAGGGCAAGGCTCATTTCGTCCTATTTTTCGGCCTTCTCTTCTATAAGGCACGCTTGTTTCCGCCATATCGTGAATGTTTTCATCCACCTGCTCTGCTTCATAGCCGGCATCTTCATGATATTCTTCCTTAGTAGCTTCTCCGCCTATGAAAATTTCTTTTCTGGCCGTAGAGGTATCTACAGTGGCTGAATAGCAATACTTAACGGTGTCTTCCTGAATTACGGCTATCATGTCATCAAACATTGCAAATCCTTCCTTTGCGTAGGCGGCAGCCGGATCTTGTTGTCCGAGAGCCCTAAGGCCTATCCCGTTTTTTAGCTCATCCATGTTATCAATGTGATCCATCCACATGTTATCCACTACCCTTATTAGTATCATTCGCTCTATTTCTCTTAGAGTTTCAGCCCCTATGGTTTCTTCTTTTTTATTGTAGATTTCCTCGAAAATCTTAAATATATCTTCTTTCAATACTTCAGGTTCAAGTCCTACCTTATCGTCTTCTGTAAGGTTTAGAGATATAAACTCAGGGGAAATCGCCTTCAAATGATCCTCAATGAGATCATAATCCCATTCCTCGCTATATTTAGAAGCGAACACAACAGGATCTACCTTATGCGATATGAGATCTCGAAGCATTGCCATTATATGCTCCTTAAGATCCTCTCCAAACAGCACTCTTCGCCTTTCTCCGTAAATTATCTCTCTTTGCTTATTCATGACATTGTCGTATTGAAGCACGTATTTACGTATACCGAAGTTTCTCCCTTCCACCTTCTTTTGCGCATTTTCAATAGACCTTGTAATCATGGATGATTCAATAGCCTCATCTTCTGCGATTCCGGATCTCGATACGAAGCTCTGCATTCTTTCGCCACCAAATAGACGCATGAGGTCATCTTGAAGGCTCACGCAAAATTTGGTTCTTCCGGGATCTCCCTGTCTTCCGCACCTACCTCTGAGCTGATTATCTATACGTCTTGACTCGTGTCTTTCCGTACCTATTATAAAGAGACCTCCCAGACTCCTTACCCTCTGCTGTTCATCTGCCCGTTCTTCTTTAAATTTTGCGCAAAGTTCGTTATATCTTTCCCTCGCTTTATTTAAAGCAGCGTCCTCGCTATGCACAAAACTCGTAGCAAATGAGAGTTCTTCATCGGTATACCCTTCCTTTTGCATCTGCTTTTTTGCTTCAAATTCAGGATTTCCCCCCAAGATAATGTCCGTACCACGGCCTGCCATGTTCGTTGCTATGGTTATAGCTCCTTCTCTACCGGCTTCTGCAACTATCTCTGCTTCTCTCTCGTGCTGTTTGGCATTCAGGACGTTAAACTTCTTTACACCGCTCTTTCTCAATTTATCCGCTATGAGCTCTGATTTTTCTATTGATGTTGTACCTACAAGCACAGGAATTCCTTCGTTGTGCGCTCTCACAACATCATCGGCTATAGCCTGATACTTACCCTTTTCGGTAGCATACACCGCATCGTTTTCATCTATTCTTGCAAGCGGCTTATTAGTAGGTATTACAACTACGTCCATATTATATATTTCTCTGAATTCATCTTCTTCCGTTTTTGCGGTTCCTGTCATTCCGGAAAGTTTATTGTACATTCTAAAGTAATTTTGAAGCGTAATCGTTGCGAGCGTCTTTGACTCGGATCTAATTATCACATTTTCCTTTGCCTCAATAGCCTGATGGAGTCCTTCGCTGAAACGCCTTCCATGCATGAGACGACCTGTAAATTCGTCTACTATTATTATCTCGCCATCCTTAACTATATAATCTACATCCCTCTTCATGGTATTCCTTGCTCTTAAAGCTTGAAGCACATGATGATTTATCTCCATGTTTTCAGGATCCGACAGGTTTTCTATTTTAAAGTATTCCTCACACTTCTTTACGCCGTTTTCATTTAAAGATATTTCCTTATCCTTCTCCTTATATGTAAAGTCTTCTTCCGCCTTAAGCGACTTTACGAATTTATCAGCTCTTATGTAAAGATCTGTGGATTCATCACCCTGTCCTGATATTATAAGCGGAGTCCTCGCTTCATCCACCAATATGGAATCCACCTCGTCCACTATCGCATAGTTGAGCTCTCTTTGCATCATGTTCTCCTTGTAGGTGACCATGTTATCTCTGAGGTAGTCAAATCCATACTCATTGTTTGTACCGTAGGTGATGTCCGCATCGTAGGCCTTTTTTCTGTCTTCATGATCGAGATCATTTACTATACAGCCGACGCTGAGCCCGAGGAAGGTATAGATTTTCCCCATCCATTCCATATCACGTTTTGCAAGGTAATCATTAACGGTAACTACGTGCACTCCCTTTCCGGATAATGCATTCAAATACGCAGGAAGCGTTGCAACCAAGGTCTTACCTTCACCTGTTTTCATCTCGGCAATTCTTCCTTGGTGAAGAGCTATACCGCCCAGTAGCTGCACTCTAAAGTGCTTAAGCCCTACAGACCTGCTGGCAGCTTCCCTACACACGGCAAACGCCTCTACCAATATGTCGTCTAACGTCTCTCCTTCTTTGAGCCTTTCTTTAAACCTCTCCGTGTATGCTCTGAGCTCTTCATCTGTCTTTTCACTCATTTCATCATCGAGAGCCTCTATTTCATCAGCCTGCTTTTCGAGCTTTTTTACTTCCTTTTTATTAAGATCTCCAAATATTTTTTCCAATATACTCATTGTCTAACCCTCCACTATAAGTCGTACCATTCGTATCATTATAACACTTATTTGCCTACAAGACTCACGAATTCTCTGATACCACGGATATGATATTTTTAACCGCTTCGTTGCTGTCTATAACGACGGTTTCTCTTTTTTTCATATCCATTCCGTAATTGCTTCCTCTCACCTTAAACTCAACCTTGCCATCTGCCGCATCCCTGCCTACGTTGATTCTGAAAGGTATTCCTATGAGGTCTGCATCCTTGAATTTAACGCCGGGTCTTTCATCTCTATCGTCTAAAATCACATCTATATTTGATTTTCTCAGTTTCTCATATATGTCTTCTGCAAGCGCCGTCTGATCCTTATCACTCGGATTTATAAGGGTGATGATTACATGATACGGAGCAACCGGGAGTGGCCAAATTATTCCGTTTTCATCGCTGTTTTGCTCTATCACAGCCGCCAGCGTTCTGCTCACTCCTATTCCGTAAGATCCCATATACATGAGTCTTTCGTTCATATCTTCATCTTTATATATGGCCTTCATAGGTTCACTGTACTTTGTACCGAGCTTAAATAACTGTCCTACTTCTATCCCTCTTGTGTATAAAATTTTTTCTCCGCATACAGGACAAGGATCTCCTTCTAAAAGTTGTTTTATGTCAGCCACTATATCCGCCTCATAATCCCTTCCGTAGTTTAAATTTTCTATATGATAGTCCTCTTCGTTTGCGCCTGCTACAAGGTTTTTGAGGCTCACAAGCTCTTCATCCACTATTACCTTGATGCCCGGTTTAAGCCCATGAGGCCCTATAAATCCGCATACCGATCCTATGTCGGCAGCTTCGCTCTCATCTGCAAACACGAGCTCATGCTCTGCAATCCCAAGCGCATTCACAGCCTTTATCATGTTAAGCTGTCTGTCCCCCCTAAGGAATGCCGCTACCAGCTGTTCATCTCCTTCCGCCGGTATAACTTTAAGGAAGATTGCCTTTATGGATTTATCCGTGGGCTTATTTAAATATTCGCATACCGATTCTATTGTTTTAGTGCCCGGTGTATGAACCTTGTTCATCGGTAACTCAGCCTCTGAGGAAGGTTTTACTTTTCCGCATACAGCCCTTTCAACCGTCGCTGCCATCTTACAGGACGGACAAAATGCTATCTCACTTTCTCCCGCATCCGCCTTGGCTATAAATTCATGTGAACCGTTGCCTCCCATTGCGCCGGTATCAGCCTCTACAGGCATTACATCAAGCTCCATACGCTTGAACACGTTTTCATAACGTTTATACATGTTTTCATAACTTACATCAAGACCTTCTTCATCCTTATCGAATGAATAGCTGTCCTTCATTATGAATTCACGGCTTCGCATGAGCCCGAAGCGAGGCCTTGCTTCATCTCTATATTTCGTTTGAATTTGGTACAGGTTTATCGGAAGCTTTCTGTGCGAATCCACATCGTTTCTGATTATATCCGTAAATACTTCTTCATGAGTGGGACCCAAGCAAAATTCTCTATCATGTCTATCGCAAACTCGCCACATTTCAGGGCCGTAGGCGTTCCACCTTCCGGATTCCTTCCACAATTCAGCAGGCTGCAAGGCAGACATCAAAATTTCCTGACATCCTTCGGCGTCCATTTCATTTCTTATTATGTTTTCAATCTTTTTAAGCGCCTTAAGCCCCATGGGCATGTAACCGTATACGCCCGATGCAAGTTTTCTTATCATTCCGGCTCTAAGCAAGAGAATGTGGCTCTTAAGTTCCGCCTCAGCCGGAACTTCTCTAAGTGTTTTAAAATACGCTTTACTAAGTCTCATAAAATTACCTCATCTGCATTAATTTTTCTTACTAATTCATTTTTTCCAGAGTAACAACTGCCTGTGATGCTATCCCTTCACTTCGTCCTATACTGCCGAGCTTTTCAGTAGTTGTAGCCTTGATGTTAACTCTTCCCATATCTATTTCAATGACGTTTGCAATATTTTCCTTCATCTTTACCTTCATCTCAGAAATTTTGGGCTTTTCAAGGATGATTATCGCATCGATGTTTGCAACCTTCATCCCTGCTTTCTTTAGTTTATCGTTAACATCTTTAAGAAGTTCCATGCTACTTGCACCTTTAAGCTTTGCATCCGTATCCGGAAAATGCTCTCCTATATCGCCAAGCCCTGCGGCTCCCAGCATTGCATCCATTATGCTGTGGCATAGTACATCTCCATCGGAATGTGCCTCGATAGAAAACTCGCAAGGTATCTTAATGCCTCCAAGTATTATTTCACTCCCGGGTACAAGTTTGTGCACATCATATCCTATGCCGGTTCTAATACTCTGCATCCCTTCCTCGCTAATCTTTAATATCCGCAAATATCATTCTGCCTGCTGCCGTCTGTAGCTGGCTCGTCACCTCTACCGTTACGGTTTTTCCGATTAGATTTTTTCCTCGTTCTACTACGATCATCGTACCGTCATCAAGGTATGCGAGTGCCTGACTTCGTTCCTTTCCTACCGCTACCAGCTTTACTTCCATGGTTTCGCCCGGTATCACTACAGGTTTTAATGTATTTGCAAGTTCATTTATGTTTAAGATATCCACTTCCTGAATCTTGGCTACTTTATTGAGGTTATAGTCGTTTGTAACCAGCTTTGCATCAAGCATATGACTTAACTTTAATAACTTCGTATCCACTTCTTCTATGCCTACAAGAACCTTCTTGTTTCGGGAATCATAGATATCCACATCAAATTCACTCTGAATGCCCGCCAAAATATCAAGCCCTCGTCTACCTCTTACTCTTTTTAAGTTATTATCTGAATCAGATATCTGTTGGAGCTCAAGAAGCACAAAATCCGGGATTATTATTTTACCTTCTAAAAAACCTGTCCTCAATATTCCAAGCACCCTTCCGTCAATTATTACACTGGTGTCAAACACCTTAGGTGCTGCATTTTTAGAAGCCTTTTTTACCTTCTTTGTGCCTTCATCGCCACCTGCCCTTGTGAACACCCTTGCCAAGTCCTTGGCTTTTTGCGTAGCAATGAAAAATCCCAAGTAACCGAGCACTAGATACGTAAAAATACTGGCTGCTACATATAGCGCTGCGATAGTGATGGGTTGATAAAGTCTTGTAAGCAAAAAGGCTATTAAGAGTCCCACTAAAAGACCTGCCGTACCTGCAAGTACGTCCCTTGTAGGTACATTCTTAAGGTCTTCTACAATTACCTTTGAAATCTTTGAAATGCGTTTGTCGACAAGGGGAAACAATAACATAAAAATAATTGCAAATACCAATCCAAATCCACCTGCTATAAGACCTCTTTTAACTGCACTGAAATCACCCAGCCAAGTTAGTACATTAAGCTTTAAAACAGTAAAACAACCAACTCCTATCGCCGCTCCAAGGACCGCAAATATCATCCTGAAGAGCCTTTTATACATAAAACACATCCTTTCCCATTCTAAAATATATACTTAATTATTTTATCACCTTTAACTGAGCAATGTCAATTTTAACCCATTTCCCCTTAAATACGTCTAACGTAGACAAACATATATGAGACGCATTATGATTTAAGTCCAACGCAGTGTGCGCTGCGTAGCGCATACATTTCATATATGCAATACCATATTAAAATTATTCAATATGCTTTTAATGTAATCACAGTGTGCGCTGCGAATGCGCACTACTCATATCTCAAAGTGCATAAAACTATATTTTTTCTCTCTTAGAAAATAAGTTTATTTTTATAAATGCCGGGCTGACGTTGCAGTCTCCCCAACTAAACAATAAAATTTGATAATAGATGGCGAAAGCCCCCGGAGGGGGCTTTTTATTTCATTCATTAACTTTATAGCTTACACAGCTAATAATCTTAAAGCTTACGCAATTGCTACAAGGTTCTCACAAACCTACCATAGATTTGCGAAGATTTCATGGATTTCAGAATCCTCTAGGAAAACATAGTTGTTTGCCAAAAGTCTTTGCTGATTGTCCACAGTAAGCTTTGTGAACTCGTCGATTTCAGCTTCCTTCATACCATATTCCTTAAGAGGCTGCTTTTTGATCAGCTTTCCTAGGAACTTCTCAAGCTCATCATATACTGTAACATCCGCCTTGCAACCTAAAATATCTGCAAAGATCTTGTTAGCTCTTTGGATCTTGCCTTCAGGATCCTTTCTCATGTACATCTTGAACACCTCAGTGAAGAACTGATAGTTTGCTTCACCATGAGGAACATGATATTTTGCACCGATTGAATAAGAAAGAGCGTGAACCGCTGCGCAACCGGCATTACCAAACGCAATTCCTGCATAATTGGATGCAAGCAAGAACTCTCTGAGATGTTTCTTTCTCTCTTCCTCACCCTTCTCTACAATCTCCTTATATCCTGCCATAATCATTTTAATAGCCTGGATAGAATACATTTCCGTAAACGGAGTAGCCTTTGGAGAAAGGAAAGACTCTATAGCGTGGATAAGCGCATCGATTGAACTTGTTACAAAGAACTTGAAAGGAAGTCCCGTAACAGGCTCGGGAATAAGCACGGCCTCGTCCGCATAAGTCTCTTCTACCGCTATACCCTTCTTGGTATTGAGAGGCTTTAATTCAGAAATAGCTACATTTGTAACCTCAGAACCTGTACCGCAGGTAGTAGGAATTACAACCAACTTCTTGATCTTCTTAGGTGGTACTTCCCCTGTGAAAAGCTTATATGACTGCGGCGGTACATCCAAAGCCAAAATCTTACAGATATCAACTATAGTTCCACCACCGAATGCAACGATTCTATCGAAAGAAAACTTGTCCATTTCCTTTTTCATATTATCGATCATCTCATCGGAAGGCTCTCCCTGTCCGAATTTTTCTTGAAAAATAACGTTTGTTTCGATTCCAAGAGGCTTTACATAAGGCTCGTAGATAAACTCATTTGTAACGAGCAAATCGTTCTTACCTAACTTGAACTCCTCGTTGAATTCCTTAAATGTGTCGAAGTAGTGAATCTTCGGCGCTACTCTTAATGCTTGCATAATTTCCTCCCTTACTTTCTTATACTAAAACACCATCCCGATGACTAAAACTTAACGTTGAATCTCTTTTCAAACTCAGCCTTAAGCTCATCTCTGAAATCAGGATGTGCAATATTGATCAAACTTCTGGCTCTATCCTTCATCGTCTTACCTACCATCTCGGCAATTCCGTATTCTGTCACTATGTAGTCCGTATCATGTCTCGAGGTGGTAACCGCCGCTCCATGGTCTATGAAAGGCACGATTTTAGATATCTTGGTACCGTCTTTCTTAACGGCTACAGATGGCATCGCTATGATAGCCTTGGCCTTCTCATCGTGCGCCATAGCTGCGCCTCGTACGAAGTCTACCTGTCCGCCCACGCCTGAGAACTGTCTGGTTCCAATGGTATCAGATACAACCTGTCCCATAAAGTCCACCTGAAGGCAGGCATTTATACATACCAAATTGGATGATTTGGCAATTACCTCCGGATGGTTTACATAGTCAACAGGTCTAAGCTCTACAGCCGGATTTTCGTTTACAAAATCATACAGCCTCTTCGTTCCCATAAGGAAGGTAACCACCATCTTACCTTTATCTATAGATTTTTTGCTGTTGTTTATAACACCCGCCTCAAACAGCTCTACAGCGCCGTCTGAAATCATCTCGGAGTGAATACCGAGATCCTTCTTATGCTTTAACTGTGCGAGAACCGCATCAGGTATAGCGCCTATTCCAAGCTGCAAAGTAGCTCCGTCTTCTATCAGGCTTGCGCAATGCTTACCTATAGCCTCTTCAACTTCGCCTATCTTAGGAAGACCAAGTTCAAATAGCGGATGCGAATGCTCTACAAGCTTATCAATTTCGCTGATATGTACAAAGGATTCTCCAAATGTTTTCGGTACCTGATCATTGATCTCAGCCAAAACCACTTTGGCAGACTTGATCGCCTGCATGGTATAGTCCGATGAAACGCCTGTGCTGCAATATCCATGTGCATCAGGCTTTGAAAGTGAAACCATAACAACATCCACCGGAAGCACTCCACGCCTTATAAGTGAAGGTACTTGATGGAAAAACGCAGGAACGTAGTCTCCATGACCAAGCTCAGTGGATTTTCTGGTATTCGGGCTGTTAAACCAACCTTCGTATCTGAAATGCTTGCTGTTTTCAGGCAGAGAATACTCGCCTTTACCGAACGAGAACATGTGCGATATCGTCACATTCTCATAAGCTTCCTTGTTCTCTACCATAGCATCCACAAGTGATGTAGGTTCTGCAACCGCATGGGCAAACACCACCCTGTCGTTGCTCTTGATGCTCTGCACGGCTTCCTTTGCAGTGCATCTTTTCTCCTCATAAATCTTTTTCCAATCCACTTAGCTGCCCTCCTCTGATTTCTTCTCTTCAAAAACTTTATCTATAACCTTATCTATGTGAGACTCGTCCCACATCTTGATAACACCTTTTTTGAGCTTAAACTCCTTATAACTCGGGCAACAATTTGAGCATCCGCCTATAAGAAGTAACATCGTAGCCTTTTCATCTTCATTTGCAAGCTCAAGATCAATACCTTTTTCCTTAAGTCTCTCCTTTAACGTATTGTAAGCTTTTCCTCTATCGTAACGTGGATTGCAACCTCCACAAAACTTTGCTCTGAATTTCATTTTATCTCCTCTAACTCACTATCTACTGTATACCCTCAAATGCCTATTATTAACCGACTTAGATGAGATAAAATGCAATACCTGCCCGCACTCCTGCAAGGAGCACGAACAGGCGTCTGTTTACAATATTAACTTTCGATACCGGCAATCTTCTTAGCCAATTCCTTCTTAGCTGCGATATTACCTTGCCTTGAAATCATGATTCTCTGTGCCTGAGGAGAACCTGCACCGTGCATGGATTCAGTTCTGTATCCTACAGCGGCAGTACCTAGACACATATTTTCTATAAGTCTTAGCATCCTCTGACGCTCTTCAGTAGTACAAGCAGGTGAAGCTGCAAAGTACTTCTGACACATATCTCCTATGGTTTGTCCGTCCTTAGTTACCTTAAGATCTGATTTGAAATCGGATTCTGCAGGCATTGTAACCATAAGACCGCCGGCTATGTCTTCAGCAAGCCTTGTGATTTCATAAGGAAGCCTTGTAACGTTCTGCTTACATACGTTTGCAAGAAGCAGGTCTACCATGTAATTTCCTGATTCTGTAGCCCAACCTTCAGTAGAACATGCGATTCCGCAGCAATAAAGTGTTTCATTAAGGTGTGTCATCTCAATCAGCTTATCCTTGATGTGAGAAGCCTTAGCTGCTCCGTTGTATTCAGCTATAACCGCTGCAGCTCCGATAAGCACATCACCTACACCTACTTTACATCCGCCGTATGACTGTCTGTGATATCCTGCAAATCTTTCTACCATCATTCCTGAAAACTCATACTCTCCGCATAGGAAGATTCTGTCGTTAGGAATGAATACATCGTCAAATACCACTAGAGCTTCCTGTCCGCCGAACTTCTTGTTACCAACGTCTATCTGGTTGAATTCTTCCGTCTTTCTTGTATCACATGACTGTCTTCCGTAAATCATGAATAGACCTTCAGCATCTGATGGACATGCAAATGATACGGCATAATCCTTATCATCTTCTGTCATGGTGATGGTAGGCATTATTATATGCTCATGAGAGTTTATGGAACCCGTCTGGTGAGCCTTTGAACCTCTTACTACGATTCCGTCATCTCTCTTTTCCACGATTCTAAGGAATAGATCCTTATCTCTTTGCTTAGACGGCATAAGACCTCTGTCACCCTTAGGATCGGTCATAGCTCCATCTACTACAAGATCGTTTTCCTGAATATACTTTAAATAATTAACGAAGTTCTTATGATAGTTTGTTCCGAATTTCTTGTCCGTTTCGAATGTTGTTGAATACACTGCATTAAACGCATCCATACCTACACATCTCTGGAAGCACGATGCCGTCTTTTGTCCCAACAATCTCTGCATCTTAACCTTCTTCTTAAGATCCTCAGGACTCTGATGAAGATGAGCAAACCTGTTTACAGTTTCTCCTGTAAGATTTGATTTTGCCGTCATAAGATCCTTATACTGAGGATCCTGAGCCAAATCATAAGTTGCCGCAACAGAGTTTATAGACGGTCTTATAATCGGATTGTCCACCCAATTTTCAACCTGTTTACCGAACATGTAAACCCTTGTCTTAAGCTTTCTCAATGACTCAATGTACTGATCTCCTGTCATTAACATTTTAACACTCCCTTTCCTTAACTCTATACTTCCTTTGCCAATAATTGGCCAAAACACTCTGTTGTAAGGTTCCTTACATAAATAACACCTCACATGCTTTGCATAGAGGTGAATATCCTAATTGACTTTTTTATCCAGCATTCTTCTTGCCATATCTAAAAGGTCATCGCTTATGCTTTTATCAATTACGACATCCTTTACCTCAGGGCAATTTTCTAAAACGATCTCCTTAACAACGCTTTCCATGGTGAGTTCCGCTGATGGACAGGTGGCACACGCTCCTGTAAGCCTTACCCTTGCCACTCCATTTTCAAAATCCACTAATTCCGAACCTCCAAGGTGTTCAGCCAGTAAAGGATCCACTTTTTCTTTAAGTGTCTGTACCAGCTTTTTATCCGTCATTTCAGTATTTTCGTTCACAAAAAACCTCCCCAGTTCCTTACATCTGAATTATACTAAAATACATCTTCTAAAGCAAGAAAAAAAACTTTTATTACTAAATTACTAATAAAAAGGCGGTTTATTGTCATTAAAGTTAAAAAATTTGTGGAGAAAAAATAATTTACAAAAAACGACACATCCTTTAATCGAATGTGCCGTCTGCGTTTGGTTGCGGGGGCAGGACTTGAACCTACGACCTCCGGGTTATGAGCCCGACGAGCTACCAGCTGCTCCACCCCGCGACAATGTTATCGCTGAATGTAAGTCTATCATATGTGAATATTAAATTCAAGTATGGTACCGGAGACCGGGCTTGAACCGGTACGAACCTCTCGGCTCGCAGGATTTTAAGTCCTGTGTGTCTGCCAATTCCACCACTCCGGCAAACTACATTACGAATTGCATTCTACCATAGCGAGGCATGCTTCCGCAAGTGCAAAATCCTCGTCGTAGGTAATTTTAAAGTTCATTCTGTCGCCGCTTACTATGGCTACCTTCTTGCCCGCTTTTATATATCTTCCCGTGACATCCGTATAAGTCTCATTACCGCCTGCGGATCCGCAGGCTCTATCGTTTTCATCTTTTTTTAAAAGACCCAGGTATTCATACGGCTTAAACGTTTGGGGTGTCTCGACGTTATACAGAGCACTTCTATCCATAGCTCCGGTCAAATAACCTCCGCCGCCTGTCGCCATAGTATCTATGCACGGCAAGGCAACGGTAGCTGCGCCGCAAGCAACTGCCCCCTCAACTGTTTTCGTTATCATATCTTCGTCCATAAAAGGCCTGCAAGCATCGTGCGTTACAAATATATCATCCTTGAATGAATCACCTTTGCTTACATGATCTATAGCCCTTAAAAGTGAAGTTTCTCTGTCATAGCCACCTGCGATAATCTCCATTTTTTTATTAGATTTGCAAACATCATCAAGATACTCATCCATAATATCCTTCGCATGATCCATATATTCGTCGGGCACTACCACGATTACGGCATCTACAACCTTAGCCCTTAACATCGTCAGGGTAGAATGCATTATAAGAGGCTTGCCTCCAAGCTTAACAAACTGTTTTGGAAGCTCCGCTCCCGTGACTCTGCTTCCCTTGCCACCCGCTAAAATAATTCCATATACCATATCTTCACCTTAAGCCCTAATAACGTTTTCGCTACTTTACACTGCACCACATAAACCTTTTCTCAAACTGCGCATTGTTTCATAAGTGTGCAAGAACGCATCAAAGCTCCTCGCCCCCATGTACGCCATAAATATTATTCGCTCACAGATAGCTGCTTGATCTTTCTGAATCTTGATGCGAGAGTTTGTTTTTTTGTTGGGGGATCCATGACGCCTGCAAGCTCTGAAAGTGAAGCTTCAGGATGTGACAATCTGGCATCCGCCGCACTTTTAAGCGGAACTGAAAGACCGTCATATAACCCCCTTGCCTTGAGCGCATTTATCGCAGTGAGTTCATTATATGCAGCGGCTATCGTCTTGTCTATGTTTGCGCTGTCACAATTTTTAAGCCTGTTCGCATTGTTCATAAGATCCTTTTTCATGGATACATCTTCCATTTTAATCAAGGATTCAGTAGCTCCCATTATTGCAAGAAGGTCTCTTATATCTAAAAAACGCTTCATGTAAACTATGTAATGTTCTCCCCTTTTTCTCACCCTTGCGGAAAATTTAAAGGCGGGCTTGAGTAACTTTAAAAGGTCTTCTGCAAGAGCTAAACCGTTCGTCTTAAACTCAAGAAGGTATGATTTTCCAGGATCCACCATGCTTCCTGCAGCTAAAAACGCTCCCCTCAAATATGCCTTCTTACAACATTTCTGCTTGACTATCTCGGAATCTATACCGCTTACAACGGTATCTCTTCCCTGCTTTACCTTGAGTAGACCCGTTTCTCTTAGGAGCTGCTTGGATACATCGCTGTCCTTTAGCTCCAGCATTACAATTCCCTTTTTTCCAACATCCAGCATACCGGCATCCATCATATTCACATCTATACCGAAATACGCCTTTATCAGCATCTTGTAATGCCTTGCGGCTGCAAAGCTTGGAGCCCTCATTGCAACGGAGATATTAGGCCTTTGCTTAAATATTATGCTTCCCGAAAACCTCAAAAACCCTGCGATTTCTGCAAGCATACAGCACGACTTGTCATTGATGCTGTGGGCGAGTTCCTGCTTCAGATCGTTTATGAAAAATGTTTTAGGAACGGCTTTTTCCATCTACTGCTTCCATTCCACTCCCACATAGGTGTAACCCGCTTCGTCTATTGCCGTCTTTGCCTTGTCTATGGCGTTTTTGTCGGAATACTTAACCTTTGCAAGTCCGTTCCTGTGGTTCACTTTAGCAGATTCTATACCGTCGATATCTCTTAAAAGCCCTGCTATATGTGCGCTGCAATGCCCGCAACTCATGCCTTCAATTTGAATAACAGCCTCATCAAAATTGTTTTTACTGAAAAGTCCCATAACTTACCTCCTTTTACAACTATAGATCCCTATGCTCTAAATTCACGTGATACGATCCTCTTTCAAATATCCCCGCTACCTCATTCGCCAGGGTAACGGATCTGTGCTGTCCGCCCGTGCACCCGAAAGCTATGTTTAGAGAATACTTGCCTTCCTTTTGGTACGCATCGACCAACCCTTCAATCATAGCTACAAAGCTCTTTATAAAGAATTTCGTTATATCGTGCCTCATGACATAGTTTTGAACTTTTCTATTATTACCTGTAAGGTTTTTTAATGATTTCACATAATAAGGATTCGGTATAAACCTCACATCCACAACAACGTCCGCCTCCGCCGGTATACCCTTTTTATACCCGAACGATGAAATATTAAAGCTGAACGTGCTGAGCTTGTCTTCTGAAAGTATGTTGGATAACCTTTCGAGCAGCTGACTTCGCTTTAAATTTTGAGTATCTATTATGTAGTCCGCCCTCTTTCTTATATCTTCTAAGAGCTTTCGCTCTATCGCTATTCCTTCCCTGACATTGCCGGATTTTGAAAGCGGATGACTTCTTCTCGTCTCGTTATAGCGTCTTATAAGTATTGAATCTGCGGCTTCAAGATATATAACCTTGTAATTTATATGCTGATTATCAAGACTTTTAAGGGTTTTTGCTATATCCGAAAAGAATTTTCTGCCTCGCAAATCCTGCGCTAAAGCAATTTTATCTATGTCATTTCCTTCAGCCTGCGCAAGCCTTAGAACGCTGTCCGTTAGAGCAGGAGGCATATTATCTATACAAAAAAATCCGAGATCCTCAAGGCAATTCATAGCCTGCGTCTTGCCTGCCCCTGAAAGTCCTGTAACTATTACTACTTCCATAATAACCTCCAAGATTCACCTACTATGCCTTTTCCAGATTTACTATTCTAGTCATATCAAGCCCCGCCTCTATAGCCCTGTCTATTCCCCTCTCAAGTCTACCGACCTTTGATGATGCGTGGGCATCACTGCTTATAACAAAGCCGACATCATATTTCATGGCGGCCTTAATATCTTCTACGCCTATCTCATCGTGCTTGCAATTTATCTCAAGTAAGGTGCCCCTCTTCTCGCAAGCTTTAAAGACTTCATCCATATGCACGGGTGCTCCGTATACGGGATGCGTGATAATTTTGATATCGTTGGTCTCTATAGCCTCCACCACCATGTCCGTATTTTGCATCCTGAGCCTTCTTAAGGAAGGTGAGCCTTCTTTTTTATTGTTTTTATGTATAAAATTTCGTACAGCATTGCAATTTCTGGCCGAATAGTGAAATCCCGCTATGAGGAAGTCCATAACCTCGAGTTCTTCTAAGGTTATATCCACCTTAGAACCGTTTTGTGTAAAGTTCGCTTCCATGGAAAGGTATATGTCGATGTCCTCATATACTTCATTCAAACGGTCTATCTCCGATCTCATCTTCTTAAGCGATGATTTTTTCACGCCGTGAGCCCTATGCCCTACACTGTGATCTGATATTGCAACCGCCTTAAGCCCGAGCTTTCGAGCACTGAGAACATTATCCTCTATGCTCCCCTTACCGTGCGAAAATACCGTGTGAGTGTGGTAGTCGTAAAGTATTTTATAGCCTCTGTATATCATCTGTCTTTTCCTATGATTCTGACTTCCGTTTTCAAATCTATCCCACTATTCTTTTTTACCCTTTTTTGAACCAATTTAATAAGATCTGTGATATCGTTTGCTGTCGCTTCCCCCTTATTTATTATAAACCCTGAATGCTTTGTAGAAACCTCTGCTCCGCCGATCGAAGCTCCTTTAAGCCCCGCATCTTCTATGAGCTTTGCAGCATATCCACCTAAAGGCCTTTTAAATACACTGCCGCAACTGGGATAATTCATGGGTTGCTTACTCGTTCGCTTATTAAGGAGCGTATCCATCTTTGATGCTACAGCGTCCGCAGACGAGGGAGTAAGGCGAAGCTTTACGGAAATGATAATCCCGCCGCCATCCATAAATTCCGTATGCCTATACCCGAAATCAATATCCTTCGAAGGCTTGGCAACCACATTATAATCTTCATCCATAAACGTAACTTCATCCACATAATCACAAATTTCACTACCATAAGCTCCGGCATTCATAAATACCGCTCCTCCGATGCTTCCCGGGATTCCGTGCAGAAATTCTATGCCCGAAAGCCCTTCATCCCTTGCAAGGACGCTCACTTCTACGTTTGTTGCGGCTGCCCCTGCAGTTATTACGTTCTGTGTGCTTTCTATCAAGGTAAATTCCCCGCTGAGACGTATTATAATTCCGTCATACCCTCCGTCTCTTACGAGCACATTGGACCCTCTGCCCAAGATAAAGCTGTCCAGCTTTTTTTCTTTTGCCATTTTAAGCGCTTCCCTGAGCTCTTCTATATTTTCTACAGAAATTAAATATCGTGCGCTTCCGCCCGCCTTATATGTACAATACCTTGACATGTCCGCATTTTCGATTATATTCACAGCATCTCCTCTATATAGCTACTCCTACTTTTTCGCCCAATCTGACCCTAGTCTCATAACCTTCGTTGGTGTTTTTTAAAATTTCATCATCAGGCTTTACGGTGTCTTTCTTAAATGCGAGTACCACCGTAGATGCCCCGAACATGAACATTCCTTTTTCATCACCCCTCTTAAACGAAGTTACTCCGTGATTTACTATCTTGCCCACCATCATTGCTCCGATTTCCGCCTGAATCATCTCTTTAAACCGATCGGTAGCAAGCACTGAATATTCCCTCTCATTTTCTTTAAAATAATCATCCTTTAGCGCAATATGCCTTACCGTGTGAAATCTGCCACGTATGTGCCTTGAATACCTGCGCCTTCCGTCATCTATGAAAATATACCTGTGATAATCATCGACGCAGAGCCTGAATATGAATAAAAATCCATCTGTAAACGCTTCCGCTATCTCATCTCCTGCCAAAAAATCCTTAAAGCTGAAATCATCTCCCTTTATGGTGAACCTTAACGTTTCATCTATCTTGTATATGCTGAGCCTCGAATCCGCAGGGCTTATCAGCGCATCACGGTCTGCATCGAGTGGCCTTTTGCCCTCATCCACCTTACGTGTGAAGAAGTCGTTAAAAGATGAAAATCCGCTTGCGGCAGCCTTCTTATAATCATCCATATCTATGTCGTTGTTATTTATGAACGAAGCTATCTTTCTTTTGGAAAATGCGCTGTTTGCATAGAACCCCGACAACTTTGTCATGAATCTGCTCGTAAATAAAAAAAGGAATAGCCTTCCTAATTTTCCTCTGTACATGAATTTAAGAGCCTTAGAGCCTGCAATATCTATCCTTTGCCTTTCTCTCACTGCTATCCTTTCGCTTAAAAATGATATCCGTTTATTATAAGAGCAAACTCAATAGCTCCGATAAGCACCATTACCGCCATCTGTTTATTGCCCGGTTTTACCAACTTAAAGTCCACCACAAAGGCGAGCATGGTAAGCAGTAAAAAGCACATGTACACCGTATCGAAACGGTCTCTAAAAAATTGCCCCAGGATATATAAAATCGGTATGGTGAGCGAAACGGATGTAACGGGAAGCCCGCTATAGCACTTCCTTCCTTTTGAATCCACATTCATCTCACTTTCTGCAAGCACGTTGAAATAGGCAAGTCTCACCAATGCTGCGAGCACATAGATTGCAAACACTATGAGATGACCGGGGCTGTGCATCCCTATAGAAAAGCCTATGAATATAGGAAGCACTCCAAACGATATGAGATCTGTAAGGGAATCTATCTGCACTCCGAAATTTGCTTCAAGATCCGTTCTGTTTTTTTTCATCCTCGCTATCTTGCCGTCGAAACCGTCACAAAACCCGGATATCATAAGAAAAATCACCGCTTCATGATGTAGCCCGAAGGTAGCGTAAAATATACCGACGATGGCCGATACAAGTGCTATGTAGGTGGCTAAAACCGTGTAATTATAATACCCTATTAACTTCATCATTTCTCCATCAACTTTAAAGTTTCAGCGTGCACATTTATTCTGTACAAGCTCAACTAGATTATACTATAAAAATTACTCCTGCTCAAAATCATCGAGCGGTATGGCATCCCGTTTTACTATGAAGGCGTGGTTTGCAAGTGTAATTATACAGCACACCAAAAAGCATAGGTAATAATTTATACCTCGTGTAAACAACATGCCCTGCGCTAAAGTCTTATGAGACTTATATATTCCTTTAAAGAGCGCCAGGAACGTAGCTTCCGAAACACCTACCGCTCCCGGAAGAGGTATTGCATTTACAGCCACAAACAGCATGGTCTGTACCATAGAAAAATCGAAAAAACTCGCTTGGTTATAGAAAAACGCCCTATACACGAAATATCCTATCCCGAACATGCATACCCTTTGAACTATATTCCCGAGCAGCAATACCGGCATCAGGTACGGCTTTGACTTTGCAAGATTTGCACTGGCAAAGTACGTAGCTAAATTTTTATTGATGGCAGCCGCCTTTTCCTCCTTGTAGCGCACAAACTTGAAGCTATATATTATCTTTACGGCAAATCTTTCAAGCTTTGCCAAAGTATTTTTTGAAAACATGGCGGAAAGACACAAAAACATTCCTACTATCTGTATGCATATTCCCACCAGAAAAAGTGACTTGAACAAAAGATTTTGCTGCCAGAAAAAACTGAATTTACTTACAAGCGCAACCAATGTAAGCACCATTATAGAACCCACATACATGGATATATTGAGAAGCATTACGGCGCTACCCTCAGCAACAGGTATACCGTTTTTCGACATATAATATATTGCAGCCGGTTGCCCTCCCGATGCGGACGGTGTCATAGCGGAAAAGTAAAGATCCGATGCGGAATACAAAACGGATTGGCTCAGGGTGCATTTCCTTCCGATTTGCTTTATTATAAACCTGATGTTACACGCTTCTACAAATATGAGGAGCGCAAGAAAAAAGACAGCCAAAGAAAGATAGGTCTTATCGAGCTTGAAAAACGTTTCCTTAAGATCTTCAAAATTAAGCTCTTTAAAGTTTGCCCTAAGTGTCCTGAACGTTATGAATATCAATAATACCAATGCCGAAAGGCTAATTATTTGTTTTTTTAAATTCTTATTGCCACCAGCCATCTATTTCTCCTATGCCTGTTCCTGCTTACCGCTAAGGCTAAACGGGCTTGCCCTGTCAACAACAACATCTAGTATATCACCCTTTTTAATATTTTTGCCATAAAACTTAACGAGCTTGAATTCGGGCGACCTTCCTTCTGCATTGTCACCTTCTATTTTGTCCACCATCACCTTTATCCGTCTTCCAATAAATTTTTTGTTTTTTTCAAATGAAATATCTTTAAGAAGCTCAGACAACATGTCAAACCTCCTCCCCATCTCAACTCTATCCACCTGACCGTCAAAGTTTGCGGCTTTTGTATTACGCCTCTTTGAATACATAAATGTAAAGGCTGCATCAAACCTTGCACGCCTTACAAGATCGAGCGTTTTAGAAAAATCTTCTTCAGTTTCCGTCGGAAAGCCTACGATGATATCGGTTGTAATAGCTATATCTTCATTGAGAGAATATATTTTATCAATTATTTCAAGATACCGCTCTCTATCGTAATGTCTATTCATACGTTTTAAGATTTCACTGCTTCCCGACTGCACAGGGAGATGTATATGAGGCATTATTTTATCAAGGCTCATCACATCTATAAGCTCATCTGTAAGATCCTTAGGATGCGATGTCATAAACCTTATACGCTCAAGCCCCTGTATCTTACTAGCTTCTACCAGTACGTCCCTAAAGTTTTCGCCGTTTTCTCCCCGGTATGAATTTACATTCTGTCCTAAGAAGGTCACCTCTTTGGCTCCAAGCGATACGGCGTCAGCGGTTTCACCCAGTATTTTATCAAGAGATCTGCTCTTCTCCCTCCCCCTTGTATAAGGAACGATGCAGTAGGTACAGAAATTATTACAGCCGAAGGTGATGTTTACAAAAGCCTTATGCTTGTTTACCCTATCTACCGGCATCTCTTTTATTTCAGCGTTTTCGAGGATTTCTATCTCACGCCTCTTGGTTTCTATCGTCTTTATAATAAGATCATACACCCTGTCTATATTATGAGTTCCGAATATAACATCTACAAACGGAAATCTCGCCTTTAAATCCTCAACTACTTCACCTTCCTGCATCATGCAGCCGCATACACACACTACAAGGTCATCACCGTTTTTTTTGAGTTTTTTCTTTATATTTTTTACTATGCCGAGAGTGCCATAAAACTTATTATTTGCATTTTCCCTTATACTGCAGGTGTTTATAACCACTATGTCCGCTTCCTCTATGGATGCAGACGTTAGACCATGTGATTTTAATATGCCCGCTATAGACTCGGAATCCCTCTCATTCATCTGGCAGCCGAACGTAATTATGTTGTACTTCAGGGCATTAATATCGTTCATGCTTTTTATCCCTTGCAAGCAAAGCATATACTGCATCTTCGGCATTTACGGCATCGTCTATTATTCTATGAATTCCCTCGGTTATGGGCATTGATACTTCATATTTTTTTGATAATTCGAACGCAGCTTTGGTAGTATACATTCCCTCTACCACCATTCCTATGCGCTCTACGGCATCTGATGCCTTCATTCCCTTTCCGATGAGCTGTCCGCACCTTCTGTTTCTTGAATGTCCGCTCGTACACGTAACTATCAGATCACCCATGCCGGTAAGTCCATAAAATGTATGTTCATTGGCACCCATAGCGATTCCAAGCCTTGCTATCTCAGCAAGTCCTCTGGTCATCATGGCAGACAAAGCATTGTCCTTAAACCCGAGTCCGTCTATTATTCCGGCGCCAAGAGCTATGACGTTTTTAAGCGCGCCGCCAATTTCAGTGCCTATGACGTCATCCGTTACATATACTCTGAATTCCTTAGCCATAAATATATCCTGAGCTCTCAATGCGGCGCTCCTATCTACCGAACTTACAGCCACAGCTGTCGGCATATTTAGCGCTACCTCTTCAGCGTGAGACGGCCCTGACAAGACCACATAGTTTTTAGGATCTATGTAATCTTTTGAAATTTGTGATAGCCTCAAAAGACTCTTCTGCTCTATCCCCTTCGCAACATTTATTACAAGCTCATTACCTTTAAGGCTCCTGCATGCTTCTTCTACGGCATTCCTGAAATGCTGTGCAGGCACTGCAAACAGTATTACATCCTTATCCTCGATGCAAGCATTCAAATCACTTACAGCAGACAAATTCCCCGGCAACTCAATATCGCCAAGGTATTTGGAATTTCTTTTGTTGTTTTTTATATCGCTTACAACTTCCCCGTCTAAATCGTAGATGCTGACTTCGTGTCCTGATAATATTAACCTCAACGCAAGCGCCGTACCCCAACTACCGGCACCTATCACTCCTACATGAGCCATGATAACCTCCTGAATATTATCGCTCTATCTATCTTATATTCAACATATTAGGCTCTTCGCCCTTTATAAGTCTTTTAATGTTGCCGATATGCTTTATTATCATAATTACCGCAAGTATCAGTGCCAACACCCATATTTCTCTTCTATAAAAATAAAACATTATAGGAAGACAACAGGCTGCAAATATAGAACCCACAGACATCTTCCTCGTAATCATAGCGGGAAGCAAAATGGCAACTATATAAAGCAGTCCCATTCGAAAGTCAAGAACATAAACAGCTCCGATACTTGTAGCGATTCCCTTTCCGCCTTTAAATCCATGCAACACGGGGAATATATGCCCGATAACGGCCGCAAGCATACACGCCCCTGCAACAAAAGCATGCTGATTACCCTGCATTCCCGTTGCATTTAAAATGGATGCTATATCGGTTGACTTTATGTAGTCAGACGATATGTAAAAGCCTGCGAGCACCGGTATGCTACCTTTTAAAATATCCACTATGAGCGTTACCACCGCAAGCTTCATACCCATTGTCCTCATAACGTTGGTAGTGCCCGGATTTCCGCTTCCGGCGTTCTTTATATCTATGCCGTTTAATCTTGCTATTATCGTAGCCGGATTGATATTTCCCATCAAATACGACGCTATCACTAAAATTACGAATGTACTCACTTTTCACCTTCTTCCTTATCCCTAAAAACGAATTTTATGGGACTTCCTATAAATTCAAATGTATCTCTTATCCTGTTTTCAAGATATCTTGAATATGATAACTTCATTAAATCCTTATCATTTATGCTGAACGCAAACAGCGGAGGCTCCGTACCGACCTGCGAAACATAGTATATCTTAAGCTTCTTCCCCTTGGTTGAAGGAGGCTCTTTGTTATACATGGCATCCGCAAGCATACTGTTTAAGATGCTTGTCTTTATACGCTTTTTCTGACTTGCAGCCACTCGTTTTACAAGCGACATGAGGTTATCTATCCGTATTCCCTCCGTAGCCGATATGAATACTACGGGTGCATACGATATGAACTTAAGGTTTTCGGCAAGTTCTCTTTCATAAGTTTTCATCGTGGAAGTTGCCTTTTCTATGGAATCCCATTTATTTACAGCAACTATTATACCCTTTCCCGCTTCCTTCGCAAGCCCCGCTATCCGCTGATCTTGCTCGCTGACACCGATGTTTGCATCTATCATCAGAACGCACACATCGCATCTTTCTATCGCTGATATTGCTCTTATAACACTGAACTTTTCTACTGCATCTCCTATTTTACTCTTTCGCCTTATGCCTGCCGTATCTATTATATTGTATCTGTCACCCTTGTAGGTAACCACCTCATCTATGGAATCTCTTGTCGTTCCCTGCATTTCTGAAACTATCGCCCTGTTTTCCGATGCTAAATAATTAAGAAGGGAAGATTTACCGGCATTCGGTCTTCCGATTACAGCTACGCTTAAAATGTCCTCATCCAAAGTCGTTTGCGCCTTAGGTGCATTGTCAACTATAAAATCAAGGACGTCTCCAAGCCCCAGCATATTTGCGGCTGATACCCCCTGTACATCATTAAACCCAAGCTCATAAAAGTCGAACACGGCGCTTTCAATCCCCGCATTATCAATTTTATTTACTACAAGCAATATCTTTTTTCGTGTCTTTTTCAAGAGCATGGCTATCTCTCTATCGCCCGATGTAAGCCCAGCCTTTCCGTCGACTAAAAATATGATTACATCTGCGAGTTCGATAGCAACATCTGCCTGCTGCCTGATATTGGTCATCATTTCGTCTTTTGAATCGGTCTCTATACCGCCTGTGTCTATTAAAAGTATCTCATGGTTACGCCACTGCGTATATCCGTATATCCTATCTCTGGTAACGCCCCTCTCATCATGCACTATGGAGAGTTTCTTGCCTATGAGTTTATTGAAAAATGTGGATTTACCCGTATTCGGACTTCCTATTATAGCTGCTGTTACCCTATTCATCATCACTCCAAGACACAAAATCAACCATGCTAGAGTATTTCACGAGAAAATTCTCTGGCATCAAACTCACATATATCTTCTTTCTTTTCGCCTATACCCATATATATTACGGGAATCTTATAGACATCCGCTATGGTCACGACTATTCCGCCCTTAGCGGTGCCATCCATCTTAGTAAGCATTATACCATCTATAGCGCTGACCTCACTAAACTTTTCAACCTGTGAAAGGGCATTCTTACCCGTGTTTGCATCAAGCACCAACATCGTATATAACTTCGCCTCGGGATATTCCCGCTGCACCACTCGTTTCATCTTGCTAAGTTCATCCATGAGATTTTTCTTGTTCTGAAGCCTGCCGGCAGTATCCACTATAAGTGTATCTACGTTTCTTGCCTTAGAAGCCGATATCGCATCAAATACGACCGCCGAAGGATCCGCTCCCTCATCATGCTTTACCACCGATACCCCTACCGCATCTGCCCAATGCGAAAGTTGCTTGGCGGCTGCCGCTCTGAATGTATCTCCCGCTGCAAGAAGCACCTTCTTATCATGCTGCTTGAATACATTTGCCATCTTCGCTATGCCTGTAGTCTTACCACTTCCGTTTACACCTATGACTAGTATCACGGACTTCCCGCTGAGATCCATGGTTCCTTCAACGTCCACTATCTTTTCTATCGTCTTGGAAAGCTTATATTTAACCTCTTCAGGCGTTGTCAGCCCTTCATCTTTAATGGAACTTTTAAGAAGTTCAATTATCCTTTCCGCAGTATCCACTCCGATATCCGCCATTATTAACTCATCTGTAAGCTCTTCAAGCATATCATCATCGACGGCGGGTTTCGATGAAATAATATCTCCAAGCCTTTCAGATAATCCTGAAAAAAATCCTCTCTTAGCCATTATCATTCTCCTTATCTAAATATTCAGAAGCCTCGGAAAGCCTTATGGATAAAACCTTGGATATCCCTCTTTCAGGCATCGTAACGCCATATAAGCTGTCCGCCTTTTCCATGGTGGCTTTTTGATGCGTTATTATCGTAAACAAAATATTATCGAAGGTTTTTATCTGCCTCACAAACCTTTCTATATTCACATCATCGAGCGCAGCCTCAACCTCATCTAAAATACAAAATGGTGACGGTTTTAACATCAATATGGAAAACATCAGGCAGAGCGCCGTAAGTGTTTTTTCACCACCCGATAGCAGTCCTATGTTCTTAAACCTTTTCCCCGGAGGCTCTGCAATAATATCTATATTCGATTCCAATACATCATCTGCATCAGCCAGGATGAGCTCCGCCTTGCCTCCATCAAACATCTCATAAAAAAGCTTTTTGAAATTTTCCTGTACCACCTTAAAACCTTCGCTGAATTTATCTCTTATCCTATTATCCACATCCTTCAACACCTTTTTAAGATCGTCTATTGAAGCTGTGATATCGTCTCTTTGGCTCGACAGAAATTCATACCTTTCGCCTTCTTTTTTGTATTCATCGATAGCCATCATGTTTACGGGCTCAAGCTGCTTTATTTTACGGTTTAATTCATCCAGCCTCGCCCTATCGTCCTTGTAATTTACATCTTTCACTTCCCTTTCCTTAACGGTTGCAAAATGCACATCATAGTCTAAATACATCCTGTTTTTTATGCTTTGTATCAGAGCTGTACTTCTTTGTTTTGAGCTTAGAAGTCGTTCCTTGCTCTTCTCAAGATCCATGATGCTTGCGTAGTTTTTTTCTATCTCCGCCTGCACCTCGTTGTTCTTCTTAGAAAGTTCGTCTTCAAGCTCGCTTATTTTGGCACTCTTTTCGTAAAGCTCCGCCTTTTCATCATTTAGTTTTGCAAGTTCACCATCATCGTTTTTATCACACGAAACTTCTGAAAGCCTTTGCTCTATGGTTTTTAAATTTTCATTCTTGATGGCTATCTCTTCATCTCTCTTACCTATTGCCATGGCCATGGTAGCCCTTTCTCTATGAAGCGACTTAACCTCCGTTTCAAGCGATGCAATTTCGTTTTTCTTCCCTTCCTTTAGAGCTTCCATTTCTCTTCGCATCTTCATGATTTCTTCCATGGATACGTTCATTTGTGAAAGCTCTGCGTCTACCATTACCAGCTCTTGATTCGCATTATCCATATTCTTTTTTGCATCTTCAATAATACCTTTTGTATTTTCGATATCGGACATGATAGTCGCAAGTTCTCCTTTTGCGTTCTCGCTTTCTTCCCTACGCCTTTTTTCTTCCTTCGCCCTGTAATCGCTATCCATATCGAGCGCCTTCAAAGCCCTGTCCGCATCATCCTTGTTGTTTTTTGCATTTAAAATTTCATCTTCCAAGTCATTTAGTTTTATGGCTATGGCCTCCTTATTCATAAGACTCTTGCCTTTATCCTTGATAGCATCGGCAAGTCCCGCCTTTAGCCTTGATATCTGATTCTTCCTTGCAATAGCTCCCTTTTCTATTTCATCTCGGCTGCCGCCTGTCATCGCACCTGCGGGAGATACCGTCGTTCCGTCCATCGTAACGATAACTTCGCCTGCCTTAAGCTTTGAAGATGCCTTTACTGCGCTCTTTACATCCGAAAAAATATAAACCCCTTCAAAGAGTCTTAATAGATTGTCATATCCGCTTTTTTCCACGTTTACAACGGACTTTGCAGTACATTCAAAGCCGTCTTCGCCCTGAAATGAATGGGAATTTCTACCGCTCGTAGGTTTTGACGTTATGAAGGCGGCTCTTCCCGCCTTATTTTGAGATAGCCATTTTATTCCATCTATTGCATCGGCACTGTCGTCACACACTATTGCCGTTTCATATGGTTTCAGCGCCGCCGCTATGGGCGTAATATAATCCTCTTTCACCCCTATATAATCTCTGAATTCTCCCTTTAATCCTTTGATTCCTGCATTGAAAAGAACCTCCGACGCGCTATCCTTCTTTGCCCTCTTTTCAAGTTCCTCAATCGCTTCTATCCTTGCCCCTATGCTTTGCTCCTTCGCCACAGCCTTTTCAAGAGCTTCTTCAGCCTCTTTAGATTCTTCAATTAGGGTTTGCTTTCCTGCTAAGAGCTCAGTTTCAAGTACTTTTAGCCCATCGAGTGTAGAAGCGAGTTCTTTTCTTTTTCTTTGAGACTCCTGACGCCTTTTTTCTTCTTCCTCAAGGTATGCCGTATTCTTATCCAGAGCTTCTTCGAGACTTTGTTTTTTATCGGTCAAAAAGTTGATCTTCGCCGCATATTTTTCCGAGTCTATTTCGTTTCTGGATATCTTCTTTGAAAGCTCCTCCCTACTCGTTTTTAGTTCGGTTAACCTTTGTTCTATACCGCAGGCTCCGCTTTCATCGGTGTTTTTATTTATTTTTTCATCCAATTTTAAAAGCTCTTCCTTTGCAGAGGCGAGCTTGCCGCCTAAAGCGGAAATACTCTCCGCCAAATTATCATCCTTATCCTTAAGTTCGTTTATATCCGTTTTTACCCTTTCGATGTCAGCTATGACCGCCTCTTTCCTGCTTATTAAATTTATCCTTTCCTTATCATCGACTTCATTTATTTTCTGAATATCTGAAATCTTTTGAGTTATTTCAAGTATGCTGTTCTTCGTATCTGAAAGACTAACCTTAAGCTCGTTCATCTCCTCGTATCTGCTCTTCTGTGAAGATTTCAGTTCGTCTATGCAGGCTCTCTTTTCATTTAACTCTTTTTCTATATTCCCTTCATCTTCTTCCGCCTTAAGATGCCTTCCTTCGCTCTTTCTTATTTCATACAACATGAGATTCATATCTATGTCTTTTCGTAATCCTGAAAGCTCGTTATACTTCTCAGCCTTTTCGGATTCTATCTTAAGAGGCCCTATCCTTCCTTCTATATCTATCAAGATATCGTTTACCCTCTCAAGATTTTGACTTGCCTTTTCTATCTTTCTTAGGGTTTCTCCCTTTTTTTCGCGATATGCTACTATTCCGATGGCTTCTTCTATCATAGAACGCCTACCGTCGTTTCTGTTGCTTACAAGCTCTTCCACCTTGCCCTGACCTATAATTGAATAACCGTCTACTCCAACGCCCGTATCCACGATGAGGTCTCTAACGTCCATCAACCTGCATTTATTACCGTTTATCCTGTGTTCACTCTCACCGGATCTAAACAATCTTCTCGTTATTTCAACTTCATTGTATTCAATATCCAGCATCCTGTCTGAATTATCTATTACAACCGTAACCTCGGCAAGGCCTTGTTTTCTTCGCTTTTCAGTACCTGCAAAGATCACATCCTCCATCTTGTAACCCCTTAGCGTCCTTGCACTTTGCTCACCGAATACCCATCTTAAGGCATCACTTACGTTACTCTTTCCGCTGCCGTTAGGCCCTACTATACAGGTGATCCCTTCATCGAAATCTATTTTCACAGGGTCTGCAAAGGATTTAAACCCCTTTATCGATAGACTTTTAAGCCTCATGAGCCGCCTCCTTAGCAATGCTTTTAAGCTTCTTGTCTATGCGTTTATCATCGTTTTTCATATTTTCAAAAAAAAGTCGCGCCGCATTCTGCTGAGCTTCCTTCTTGCTCTTGCCGACACCTTCGGAAAGCTTGGTGTTATTTAAATACGCACCGATGCGGAAAGTTTTGCAATGCTGGTCACCTTTTTCGGATATTGTGTGATATTTTATATAGTAGTTAGTAATTCCACAGGCATGTACGCATTCCTGAAGCCGTGTTTTATAGTCAGCCTTCGCCTCACCCGTTGCCGCTTCTTCAATTCTTTTAATAAACAGCTTATTTATAAACTCATGAGTTTTTTCATATCCCGCATCCAAAAATATGGCTCCCATGAGAGCTTCGAAGGTATCTGCGAGTATCGCTTCATTTCGCCTTCCCATGTGCTTTTCTGTAGAACTGTCCATTTCGATATGCCTTCCAAGATCCAGCTTCTTCGCCATTTCCGACAAGCTGTGATTATTTACTATATTAGATCTTGCCTTTGTAAGATTCCCTTCATCATAATCCGGTCTTTTAATAAATAAAAGCTCTCCTATAACAAGATATAATATGGCATCTCCCAGGTATTCGAGCCGCTGATTTGTACTCTTCCTATCCATATTATGTACCTTACCCAGCATTGAAACATGGGTAAGTGCAGTAATAAGAAGATTTCTATCTGAAAATTTATAATTTATCTTAGTTTCTAAAGCATCCAAATTGCTCATAATGTTCCTTCATCCAATTTAAGTATATCTTTTTCTATTTTCTCAACCACCCGCTTTTCGCCAAACGGTATTCCCTTTATGATGGTATTCATGACAGCTCTGCTACCGGATGAGCCGTGTATTTTAAGCACTGCTCCCCGCACTCCTATTATGGGCGCTCCGCCGTATTCTGAATAATCGAATTCATCCTTCATATTTTTAAGGTCGCCTTTAAGCATTAGCCCTGCAAATTTATTTTTAACTCCGGAATAAAAAAGATTCTTGAGAAGCTTTAATATAGTCCAGCCAAGACCTTCAGTAAGCTTTAGTATGACATTTCCAACGAAGCCGTCGCATACTATTACATCACAAGCCCCCTTCGGAACGTCACGAGCTTCTACATTTCCCACAAAATTAAGATCAGCATCTTGAAGAAGATCATAGGCAGACTTCGTAAGGATGCTGCCCTTGGCTTCTTCCGTACCTACGTTTACCAGCCCTACTCTCGGATTATCAATACCCATTACATTTTTAACATATATGCTGCCCATCACCGCATACTCTAATAAATTCTTCGGCCTGCAATCCGTACTCGCTCCGGCATCCACTATAAGTGCATGCTTTTTCTTTTCGAGTATGGGGTATACGCTGGCTAAGGCAGGTCTGTCTATTCCTCTGATTCTTCCAAGTATCAGCCTCGCTCCAACAAAAAGAGCTCCCGTACTGCCCGCAGATATGAATATGTCCTCAGGATTATCAAGCAGCTCGCTTATCCCTTTTACAAGTGATGAATCCTTCTTCTTCCTAACCGCCTGTACCGGGCTTTCTTCATTTTCTATTACTTCGCCGGCATTTATAATAGAAATCCTATCTCCCTTATATCCATGTTTTTTAAGGCTTGATGAAATCTCAGCTTCATCTCCCACTATCACTATCTCTTTATCACATTTAGAGGCGGCCATGACGGCACCCTCCACTATGGCTGAAGGTGCATTATCTCCACCCATTCCATCTAAGATCACTCTCATACTTCACCTACCGATACACTCCATAACCCGTTTATTATACTATTTTATTAAAGGCTACGCAAAACTTTATACAGCGCCACATCATCTAAGGCTCCAAGATAATCAAACATATGTAGCGTTGCGGCTACCCGGGCTCATCCCGAGAATCTGTCAGACACTATGAACTCCACGCTTTCATAGCCAGTTTTAAATACCAAAGGGAAATCTTCTCCCTTCTCTCCGTCTATGTCCGTACCTAAAGGTTCACTTGATTTTATTGTAAATTCACTACCTTGAAAATGTATTATCTTATCGGATTTTATGTCTCTTTTAAACTTTAGGGCGGAAAAAAGCAAAGAAAGCTCTGCAAGGTTCATCTTCTTAAATGCGAGCACATCAAGCTTCCCGTCATCGAGCTTTGCGTCCCTCACTAAGTCCCTGAATCCCCCGGCACCTCTGCCATTTAAAACTACAAGAAACACTATTTCTTCCTCATATGTTCTATCTTTCGTCTCTATGGTCACTCTTGAACTCTTTATATTCTTAAGCTCTTTGAGCCCTTGCATATAGTATGCGAGCATCCCAAAACGTTGTTTAAGATGTGGTGGAGTCTTTTGGCTTAAATCTATAAGATTTCCAATAGCTGCTACGTTTATGAAGTATTTTCCGTTTACGCTCGGAAGATCTATCTTCCACCTTCTTTCTTTAAGCGCTATATCCATTGCCCTGTCATAGTTTGCGGGTATTCCGAGTGCATATGCAAAATCGTTTGCCGTACCTGAAGGAAGAAGCGCAATCGGTACCGATTTGTCAAATTTTTTAAGAAGATTCACGGTTATGTTTATGGAACCGTCACCGCCGGCTACAGCTATGAATTTATAGCGTTCCAAATCTTCATTTTTTAAAAAGTCATAAGATTCATCACCTGCTTTATATAGCTCTAGCTCCACTCCCTTCGCCTTACATTTATTTTTAAGTGCGGACAAATGGCTTATAATTGCACCTTTTCCGGATTTTTCATTATATATTAATGCCGCCTTCATCATGGAGCCTCCTCCTTATATCTCCCATCATATATAGTGATCCTGTAAAAAGTATCAGATCGTAGTTTCTTCTGCTGTCATATGCTTGAGTAAAAGCCTTGCCTGTATCAGGGATTTCTTGGTAATTCCCCGTATTACCCTCGCTTTGCTTCGCAATTTCAAGCATTTCATGTGCTGATATCCTTCTTTCATTATTTATCTCTGTAAATATAACATCATTTGAAAACTTGCATAATCTGTGTAATATCTCATCAACCTGTTTATCTCCGAGCATGGATGTAACGGCAAGAATTTTTGCATTAGGGTAGTAAAGTTTTACATTTTGCTCTAGAGCCTCTATCCCCGCCACATTGTGCGCTCCGTCTAAAACTATATCGGCGCAGCCTGCATCACCTTCAAATACTTCAAAACGTCCGCTGAAGTGCACATCTCCGAGAGCCTCTACAGTGATTTCATGCCTTTCACAAAATCCAAATGCAGATTTCAGTTCACCGACTGTCGCAATTACCGTCTTAAGGTTACTCAGCTGATGCTTTCCAAGCAGTGAAAACTTAATCCTTCCATAGTTTTGCGAAGCTGTACTCATGTCGACTAAGCTGAACTTCTTATTGTAATCCACTGAATTAATTTTTACCGCTTCATCTGCCCTTACTATATTAGCATGTTTTTTACAGACCTCATTTTTTATTACGCTCAATGCCTCTTCTTCATCCACATTTACAACTGCAGTTGCACCTTCTTTTATTATTCCCGCCTTGTTTTTTGCAATTTCTGCCAATGAATCGCCCAGTACATCCATGTGATCATAGCTTATAGATGTTATTACAGCCACTTTTGCAGGTGCTATGTTTGTGGAATCCAATGCTCCCCCAAGACCTGTTTCCAAGATCACATATTCTGCCCCTACCTCTTTAAAATAGTATAGAGCGAGCCCCGTAATAACTTCGAATTCCGTAACCGCAAGCTCTCCATCCTCTTTTGGAAGTTTATCCGCAGCTTCGAGCACCGTTTCGCCTACCCTGTCCAAGTCTTCACAGCTTATACTCCTACCGTCCACTGCTATACTGTCACGGTAATTTGAAAGATAAGGCGATGTATACATGCCTGTTTTAATGCCATGTGCTCTTAAAATTTTATCGAGCATAGTACATACAGAACCCTTACCGTTTGTACCTGCCACATGAATTATCTTAAAATCGGCACACGAAACTCCGAGCTCTGCCATCAGTCTGTTCATCCTGTCAAGACCCAGCTTACTGCCAAACCGTCCAAGGCTTTTTATTTTATCTACCGCATTGCCCATAAACACAAGATCCCTACATATCTGAAAGCAGGCTCAGCACCTCATCCAAAGCCTTTTGATAGGTTTGCAACTTCTCTTTTTCAGCATTCACCACAGCCTCAGGTGCTTTTTTCACAAAGCCGTCGTTATTCAACTTGTTGCTGCACCTGGCTATCTCGGATTCAAGCCTCTTCTTCTCATCACCCAACTTTTTAAGCTCCGCTTCTTTATCTACGAGCTCATCTAAAGGCATATAAATTACACCGTCCGCAAAAACCACCTTCATGGCATTTGAATCACCACTCGGTGCGCTCATATTTATCTTCGTGCCGCTAAGTGATTCTATGTATCTTTTAGCTTTTTTGATAGCATCTTCATTTTTACCGGCATCCATGATGATTGAAACATCCTTTTTATACGGAACACCCGCATCCTTTTTCATATTTCTTATAAGCCTTGTAATTTCCATTACATGCGCAAATATTCGAGTGGCTTCATCGCCTCCCCGTATATCTTCATAATCCTCCCAAACGGATGAAACCAACATATCCTCATCATCCTCTTTAAACTGCTCGGGTATGTAGCTCCATATTTCTTCCGTGATATATGGCATGAACGGGTGGAGCAATTTAAGCATGTTTGCCATGCACTCGATTGCAACACTTATGGCCACCGCCTTATCGGCCGTATCGCTTCCAAAAATTCTGCCCTTGATAACCTCTATATACCAGTCGCAATATTCATTCCATATCAAATCGTATATCTTCTGCCCCGCCAATGCGATTTCATATTTATCCATGTTGTTTTTCATGTAATCCATGGCTCTATGAATGCTTTCTATCATCCACCTGTCTTCAGTACCTAGTAGCGACTCCTCGTTTTTTACATCGATTTTTTTTATGTCTATGCCTTCGTTCTCAATCTGCCCCAAGCTCATAAATATAAACCTCGCGGCGTTCCAAAGCTTATTTGCAAAATTTCTCGCAGCTATGATCTTTTCCTCCTGATACCTGATGTCGCTGCCTGCTGAAATGCCCGTAAGCAACATGAAGCGCAACGCATCCGCACCGTATTCATCTATAATCTTTAGAGGGTCTATGCCGTTTCCAAGTGACTTGCTCATCTTTTGTCCGTCTTTATCCCTCACAAGCCCGTGGATATATACATTATCGAAAGGTAGTCTGCCGTCCAGCTCTAAAGCCGTAAATACCATCCTCACAACCCAAAAAAAGATTATATCGTATCCTGTTACAAGCACGTTCGTAGGATAGAAATAATCGAAGTCTTCCGACTTTTCAGGCCATCCGAGCGTAGATAGAGGCCACAAAGCAGATGAAAACCAAGTATCAAGTACATCTTCATCCTGCACTACCTTGCCCTTGCAAGAGGGGCATTCACATACTTCTTCCTTGGACACTACGAGCTCACCGCATTCTGTGCAGGTGTATGCAGGTATTCTATGTCCCCACCACAGCTGACGGGATATACACCAATCTCTGATATTTTCAAGCCATTCTAAATACGTCTTTTCATACTTTTTCGGGATATGTTTGAGTTTACCGCTCTTAGCGGCATCGAGCGCAGGTTTTGCAAGATCCTTCATCTTGACAAACCACTGTTCCGATATTAGGGGCTCCACCGTGTTATGACACCTGTAGCACTCACTCGCCGAAATGTTCATATCCTCGGTTTCTACAAGATAGCCTTCATCATCAAGCCTCTTAACCCACCTTTTTCTACATTCGTATCTATCAAGCCCTGCGTATTCAAGGCAGGCCTCTGTCATGGTTGCGTCTTCATTTATACACTCTATTATTTCAAGGTCATGCCTCTTTCCAACTTCAAAGTCATTAGGATCATTCCCCGGTGTAATCTTAACCGCACCCGAGCCTTTTTCGGGATCCGGATACTCATCCGCTATAAGAGGAATCTTTCGCCCTACCACAGGCAGTACGTATTCCTTGCCTATCCTGTCCTTGTATCTGTCATCATCAGGGCTTACGGCAATCGCAACATCTCCGAACATCGTCTCGGGTCTGCTGGTTGCAATTATTATGGAATCATCGCCATCCGCCGCATCATATCTGAAATACCAGTACTTACCGTTTTTTTCTTCATGCTCTACCTCAGCGTCAGATAGAGAAGTTCTGCATACGGGGCAGTAATTAATTATCTTCTTTCCCTTATAGATATAGCCTTTTTCATATAAATGAACAAAGTATTCCTTCACGGCTTTGCTGCACACCTCATCCATTGTAAAGCGCTTCCTGCTCCAATCTGCGCTCACTCCAAGCTTTTTGCACTGCTCTACAATTTTATTTCCGTATCTTTCATTCCACTGCCATGCACGTTCTAAAAAACGCTCTCTTCCAAGCTCCTCCTTGCTAAGCCCTTCTTCCTTCACTTCATTTAATATCTTAACTTCCGTTGCAATGCTCGCATGGTCTGTACCCGGTATCCAAAGCGCCTCAAAGCCTCTCATCCTCTTATACCTTATTATGGCATCTTGAAGAGATTGATCCAGAGCGTGTCCCATATGAAGGACGCCTGTAATATTTGGAGGCGGCATCACTACCGTGAATGGTTGCTTCTTTGTATCTACCTTAGCTTTAAATGCATCGGCATCCATCCATGCCTTATAAATCCTATTTTCAAACTTCTTCGGGTCATAATGCTTATCCAGATTTTTATCCATACTACCTCCAACGATATCTTTATATATTGCCATAAACCATCATTAATTATAAGATACCACTATTCAAATTGCAATTTGCTTGTCATTTGCCCTGCACAAAATGACCATCTCCACTGAATATTATAAATTCAGCAAAGATGGTACATATAAGCCGTCAAGTAAATCATATACTCAAATCGTCTAAAATACATTTTTAACGTAATTTTACCGTTTTGTAAACGTTATTGATTTAGGAAGTTCTCATATTCTGTATTAAATTTTATAGGGTCTTCTAAGAAAAGAGAATGCCCGCAGTCTTCAAAGATTACCAACGTTGAGTTTTTGATGTTTTCGTGCATATATTCCCCATGCTTTCTATTGTACATATCTCCGCCATTGCTATAGGGCAAAAACGCCGGTACGTCTATAGCAGGCAACACATCCCTATAGTCTCCCAGCGCCATTGCCATCCACATGGATGACATTACATGCGGGATGTTATTCTTCATCATGTCTCTCACCTTGATGACGTTTTCATCGTTTGGATTTCTATCCCGTGCAAATAATTCAGGTAATGCCTCGGAAGATGCAGTCTCCCAGTCGGTTGCGATAAGCTGCGCAAATTCTAAATTACCGAGGGCATCGAAGTCTCCCATATCCCAAGACTCATCATTTAAAAGCCTCGGTGTCATATCTATAAAGGCGGCACTCAAAAGCTTTGACGTTTTGAACAGCTTTATAAAACAGAGCAGAATGCTTGTACCCATAGACCAGCCACATACGTGTGCCTTATCAATTTTCAGATGATCCATAAGCTCTAAAAGATCCGTCGCGTTTCTCTCCATAGTCATATTATGCTCTGTAATCTCGCTCCTCCTATCGGACCTGCCATGACCTCTAAGGTCGTAAACGACAACTTTGTACGATTTGCTAAAATGCTCTACCTGTTTTGCGAAAATATCGCTGTTTGCAGACCATCCATGCACAAACACCAGCGGCTCACCTTCACCTTTTACATCATAGAATATTTCACATCCATCACTCGTTTTAAAACTACTCATAATCCTCTCCTAAAGCTCTTCACCAAAATCTTCCTTGAATTTTTTCACCAGCTTGCTCGCCCAATCTGTCTTTGGCTGTAAATGCCCGAAGAAAAACCTCAGTATCTCAGGCTCCTTCTTCCACTGAAGGCCGCCGACCAAATCCCTGTTTTCAAATAGCCAAGCAATCCTATCAACAGCGTATAACACCTGCGACATTGTAAACACGCGCCTCGGCAGCGCCAGCCTCACAAGCTCCATATCCGCCAACGGCTCGTTGCCATCCTTATCCCTCTGCTCTGACAACGTGCCCCTTTCCATTCCTCTAACACCTGAAATTATGTAAATCGCTGCCGCAAGCGCACCTGCCGTATATTCATTTTGAGGTACGTTCGGCAGAAATTTAAGAGCATCCAAGTGACATCCGAGCCCTCCTGCAGGTGTTACTACGGGCACCCCTTTTTCTATAAGCTTTTCGGTCATAAATTCTATAAACTGTGGCCCTTGAGAAATATTATCTTCATCCAAAGTTTCCTTAAGACCCTGATTTATAGCTTCCATCTCCTTAACGGACATGCCGCCATATGTTAGGAACCCTTCAAAGAGCGGAACCAGCGGCTGCATTCTTTCAAACAGCTCTTCATTGCTTGTGATTATAGCTCCGCCTCTTGCAGCTCCAAGCTTTCTTGCCGAGAAGTACACTATATCGCTGAGATCTGCCAGCTCTTTCATTATATCCTTTATGGTCATGTTTTTACAAATATCTTCTCTTTGCTTTAGAAAATGAAGATTATCTCCCAGAAGGCTTGCATCAAGCACTAGAAGCAGACCTGCCGCCTTGGTAACTTCACTTACCTTTCTGAAATTATCAAGGCTGATAGGCTGTCCACCTATGAGGTTAGTGCCTGCCTCCATCCTCACAAAAGCAATTTTTTCTTTGCCCTTTTCATCTATTACCGCTTTAAGTTTATCAATATCCATATTTCCTTTAAACTTTACATCGCTCGTAATCTTATATGCCTCGTCAGTAGGAATTTCAACAACCTCACCGCCATTCCTCATTATATGTGCCTTGGTGGTGGTAAAGTGGTAGTTCATAGGAACGCACTGTCCCTCTGAAACAAATACGGATGCAAGTATATTCTCACATGCCCTTCCTTGGTGGGCAGGTAGAAAGTACTTGGTGCCGAAGATGTCCTCTAAGGTGTCTCTGAGCCTGTAAAATGTTTCAGAACCTGCATAGCTGTCATCAGCCGTAAGCATAGCCGCCTGCTGCAAATCAGACATAGCATTCACTCCGCTGTCTGTAAGCATATCCAAAAATACATCTCGGTTTTTAAGAAGAAAGGTATTGAATCCCGCTTCTTCCATGTTTTTCTTTCTGTCTTCAGCGCTCGGCAAATTAAGCTTTTGTACTATCTTCACCTTGTGAAGCTCTAATGGCAACTTCCTACCATCACTTAAAACAACATCCTTCATCTTTCCCTCCTTATAATAGAAAAATCCCCAGTTACCCGAGGATTTTGAAAAGCTTATATTCTATCACCCACGAGCAACTGCGCCCGGGGTAACCCGACCGCTAATTCACTGCGTAGTAATAGTAATAAAAATTAGAAAATTTCATATATAGTTTCCTCCAAACTACGACTAGCTCATGATATCACAATTAAACGTCCCTTGTCAATTTTTTCATCGATTTATTTAAATCCAATATTCAATATAATCGAACATATGTTACACGTGTTTTAAAAGGAGTTTTACATAAACATTCTTTCAAACAAGCATGTGCGTTTTAACGTAACATTTTAATTGCGACAAAATCACGATTTACCGCGATAACACCATAAAGCTTCGGCTTCTAATTATCAGCCCACTATGATTCCACCTAAAATCACTACATCTCTGCAGTACACAACTAAAGACTGTCCCGGCGCAATAGCCCTTACAGGTTCGTTAAACACGATTTCAAGGTCAGAGCCTTTTAAATTTATTTCTTTAATCTCATATTCTGCACTTGAATACCTTACCTTGGCCCTGTATAAACCTTTATGCGCATCATCGGTGCACTTTGAAATATCATTACCTAAATATTTCATGTCGGTTATTGTGGCTCTTTCCTTATATAATTCTTCTTCGCTACCGAGCATCACCCTGTTTGTAGAGGCAGCTATACCTAACACGTACATCGGCTTTGAAAAGGTGATGCCGAGCCCCTTTCTCTGCCCAACGGTAAAGTTATGAATGCCCCTATGCCTTCCTAGAATATTACCCTCAGCATCTACAAATTCTCCTTCTCTTTCAGGAAAAAACTTTTTATAGCTCTCATCCTGCTTTAAAAAACATATTTCCTGACTATCCGGTTTTTCGCTGTTTATAATCTCGTTCGTCCTTAAGATATTCCTTATATCTTCTTTGTTTCCATATTCTCCGAGCGGTAAAATCAGCCTCTCAAACACATTTGAATCGAGCCCATACAACATATATGATTGATCTTTTTGGGCATTTCTACCTCTGCAAAGTACAGGGTTATCGCCGTTTTTGACGATTCTTGCATAATGCCCCGTAGCAATTAAGTCAATTCCGTTATCGTCAGCAAAGTCCATCAATCCCCTAAACTTCACAAGAGGATTACAAACTATGCATGGATTAGGGGTCATGCCATTCATATATGCCTTCTTAAAATTATCTACAACAGAATTGTTGAATCTATCCGTAAGGTCAAGAACTTTTAACTCAAGTCCGATGTCATTTGCTATTTTTTTAAGCTCGCTAATGTCTTCCGCTTCTCCCATTCGAAGGTAAACGGGATGGACGTCATATCCTTTTTCCTTAAGTAATAAGCAAGCGGCGGTACTATCTACACCGCCGCTAAAACCTACTGCCACCTTTGTCTTATCGCCTAACCTATCCATAATATACACTATCTTGCAATGTTCAACCCCGGAGAACCAATACCTATCTACACTTCTTCAGGTATATCGTGATGATCCTCTTCCTCTGCATTAGGATCATATCCTTCAAGTCCCTTATACGTTTTGCCGTGTTTTTGCGCATAATCATATATGGCGGATTTAATTGCATGGTCTGCAAGCACGGAACAATGTATCTTTATAGCCGGAAGCCCCCCGAGCTCCTTTACGATCTGATTATTTGTAATCGCAAGCGCTTCTTCTACAGACTTTCCTATCATCATGTTTGTAGCAACACTTGAAGATGCTATCGCAGAACCGCAACCAAACGTCTTGAATTTGGCATCAGTGATGATATCGTTTTCATCCACCTTTATGGTTATCTGCATCATATCGCCGCAAACCGGACTTCCATACGTTCCTATGCCGTCAGGATTCTCTATCTCACCGACATTTTTAGGATGCATGAATTCGTTCATCACCTTATCATTATATAGTCCCATTTTATTACCAACCTTTCTCTTCAGATACGGAAGACCAATCTCTAAGCTTTGACACAACTTTTTTAAGCTCATCAACTGCATAGTCCACATCTTCCATGGTAGTGAAATCACCGACCGTCATACGAAGCGTTCCGTGAATAATTTCAGAAGGCATTCCCATAGCCGCAAGTACATGCGAAGGCACCAGCGATTCGGAAGAACATGCAGAACCCGTAGATACCGCTATTCCCTTGTCATCAAGCATCAATAACATGGATTCGCCCTCTATATACTCAAAAATAAAGTTTGCATTGCCGGGATGCCTCAACATTCTCTCGTTTTCGTCTTCTATATCGGGTCCGTTGAAGAATGTGTTCGGGATTTCTTTCATAACACGTCTTACGAGATGATCACGAAGCTTCATGGAATGCTCCCTATGAGCACTTAAATTCTCCTTTGCAAGCTCCGCAGCCTTACCAAAACCTACTATTCCCGGTATGTTCTCAGTACCTGCCCTCTTCTTCTTTTCCTGTGCTCCGCCATGAAGATATGCGCCTAATGTCTTTCCCTTTTTCATGTAAAGAGCTCCGATTCCCTTAGGCCCATAGATCTTATGGGCGGAAGCTGAAAGATAATCCACTCCGAGGTCCTTTACATCTATCTCTATGTTACCTACCGCCTGCACGGCATCCGTATGAAATAACACCTTATGCTCATGTGCAATCGCCGCAAGCTCCTTTATAGGCTCCAAGGTACCTACTTCGTTATTAACCGTCATGAGCGATACCAATATGGTATCATCCTTTATAGCTTTTTTAAGATCTTCGGGCTTTATGAAACCCTTCTCGTCCACATCCAGGTACGTAATGTCAAATCCTCGCTTTTCCAGCGTCTGAGCACTGTGAAGTATCGCATGGTGCTCTATCTTGGATGTAATTATATGTTTTCCCTTATCCTTAAGCTTTTCAGCCACTTCGAACACGACCCAATTATCCGCCTCCGTTCCACCGGATGTGAAAAAGATTTCATTCGGGTCTGCTCCTATAAGGTCTGCAACCTGTTTTCGTGCCTTAAGCACTGCTTCCCTAACCACGAGCCCCTGCGAATATAAACTGGACGGATTACCATAAACCTCAGTAAAATATGGAACCATCGCATCTATTACTTCTTGTTTTACAGGCGTTGTAGCTGAGTAATCAAGATAAACGCTCCTCATTATTTCCTCCTTAAATACACCCTCAGATGTCCATCTGTTTTATACCTTAATATTAGCAAATTAAAACACCCTCAATCTATTATTTTGATCTTCGAAAGATGACTCTTAACATTTTTCTTTACCGCAGCTATGTATTTTTTACGAAGTTTTTGCTGCTCTATTTTTTCATGATCCTCAAGCCCTTCCGCCTTGGCTTTTTTTGCAAGCTCATTTATACGCTTTATTTCCTTATCATCAATCATCGGTATTCTCCTCATCAAAAAAATCGAATTCATAATCCTTTATTTTAACGATATCTCCATCGCTTAAACCCATCTCCTTCATAGCCTTTATGGCTCCAGTCTTCTCTATATGATTATATAGGTATCTTATAGATCCCATGTCGTTAAAGTTCGTGGAATCAAATATTTTGTACAATTTTTCTCCGCTAAGTACATATACCCTACCTTCTCTTTCGATATCAATCTTTTCATATTCATCCTTGCTCTTGGTAAGACCCGGATCATATAGTTCATCCGCAGTAACGAGAGGTTCCTTTTCTATATTGGAAAGCCTTTCAAGCAAATATTTAAGTACTTCCTGAACACCTTCGTTCTTTACGGAAGAAACTTCAAACACTTTAACGTCAAATTCCTTCATCTTTTCAATAAATGAAAAATATGCCCACTCTAAAGGTGCCTCTTCCTTAAATATTTTATCCGCCTCATCTTCTGAAAACCCTGCATCCATAGCCTCTTTACGGATTTTTTCCCTTGTAAGGTCCAGCAGGTCCATTTTTGTCACAACCACTATCTGTTCTTTTTTCAAAAGCTTGGGATTGAACGCACCAAGTTCATGATTTATCGTAAGGTACGCTTCATAAAGGTCTCTCTCGGGATTGGATGCATCTATCAAATGAAGCAGTATTCTCGTTCTTTCGATATGTTTTAAAAAGGCATCACCCATTCCTGCGCCCTCTGATGCACCTTTTATTATGCCTGCTATATCCGCTATCGTGAAGCTCTCTCCGTAAACACTCGCAACGCCAAGGTTAGGAGCTATAGTTGTGAAATCATAGTTTCCGATCTTAGGTTTTGCGCTTGTGGTAACACTTAAAAATGTGGATTTTCCGGCATTGGGAAAGCCCACAAGTCCGACATCCGCTATCATCTTAAGGCTCAGAATCACGGTAACTTCCATTCCGCTGCCACCTGCAATGCCGAAATTTGGAGCCTGCCTTACCGAATTTTTGAAATGCACATTACCCTTGCCGCCTTTTCCACCTCTAAGCAGTAAAACTTTCTGATTATGCCTTACCAAGTCTGCCATAGGTCTTCCTGTAGCGTCATCTATGACTACGGTACCTATAGGTACTCTAATTACAAGATCCTCGCCCTTTTTACCATATTGCTTTCGGCGTCTTCCGTTTTCTCCGTTATCTGCAACATAGTTCTTCTTGTATTTAAAATCCATTAGGGTGGACAGACCTTCATCTGCTAAGAAAATAATATTCCCACCATCACCGCCATCGCCACCATCCGGTCCTCCCATAGGTACATACGGAGCATGCCTGAATGTTACCGCTCCATTTCCTCCATCGCCGGATCTGAGTTTTATCTTGGCTCTATCTATGAACATACTATTTCCTTGACATCTTGCTAAAAAGAAAATTTCAGACAGATATCTGCCTGAAATTTTCGTACAGCTGTAATAAATTTATTACTTCAATTCTACCTTTGCGCCAACTTCTTCCAAAGTCTTCTTCATGTTTTCAGCTTCTTCCTTGGCTACCGCTTCTTTTACGGTTCCCGGAGCTCCGTCTACCATTTCCTTAGCTTCCTTAAGTCCAAGTCCTGTAATCTCTCTGATTGCTTTGATTACCTTGATCTTCTCTCCACCGACTTCTGCAAGCACTACATCATACTCGCTCTTATCATCGCCGGCATCAGCTGCTGCGCCCGGAGCCGCTACCGCTACTGCCGCTGCAGATACTCCAAATTCTTCCTCAAACATCTCTACCAGTTCTTTTACTTCAAGAACGTTCATAGCTTTTACAGCTTCTAAAATTTCTTTCTTATCCATTTTGCATTCCTTTCTATATACTTACTCTTAACACTATTCTGCCTCATCTTCTTTAGCTTCTTCACCTTCACCTGCTGTTTCACTCTCAGCAACTTTTTCTGCAGGTGCTTCTTCATTCACTTCAGGTTTAGCATCTTCCACTTTTTCGCTTACCTGTCCGAGAACTCTTACAAGGTTTGTAAGAGGAGCATTCATGCTTCCGATCAACTTAGCTATGAGTTCTTCCTTAGACGGAAGCGCTGCCATCTGCTTAATTCCTTCACTATCAAAGAACGATCCTTCGATAAATCCACATTTTAGTGACATCTTTTCGATCTGCTTAATAGTATTACCTATTATTCTGGCAGGCGATGTAGGATCTTCATAGCTTATTGCAAATGCGCTGGAACCTTTGAGATAGTCGAACATTTCGCTGAAATCAGTATCTTTAAGCGCTTCTTTTACAAGGGTATTTTTAAACACTGAATAGTCAACTTCCGCTTCTCTAAGCTCTTTTCTCATGGCATCGGCCTCGGAAACAGTAATTCCCATGTAATCAACAACCACTGCAGCCTTGGCTCTACTGAACTTGTCTTTGATATCGGAAATCTGCTTTTGCTTTTGTTCTTTAGTTAACGGCATACCTTTCTCCTTTCTGTGTTTACATTCGGTACGAAAAACCCCTGTCTATTTGTAATGTGTAGACGAGGGGGTATATCACGCACCTCGGCAGGATAGTATTTTAAGCTGTACGCTCCTGCTGTCTACGGTTAATATTTATATACTACTGCAATATGCAGATTAGTATCTATTTTTCTTCAGACTGCTGTAACTGCGGGTTTATTTTAATTCCGGGACCCATAGTAGTAGCAACCGTTATGCTCTTAATATATTTACCTTTAGATGATTGTGGCTTTGCTTTGATGATAGCATCCATAAGAGCCGAAAAGTTTTCCATGAGCTTATCCTTACCGAAAGATTTCTTCCCGATAAGCGTATGTACGATGTTATTTTTATCAAGCCTGTATTCCACCTTACCGGCTTTGATATCTTCAACAGCCTTTGCAACATCCATTGTTACAGTTCCTGATTTCGGATTCGGCATAAGACCCTTAGGTCCCAATACTTTACCGAGCTTACCTACAGTGCCCATCATATCCGGAGTAGCTATAACGACATCAAAATCAAACCAATTTTCTTTTTGAATTTTATCGGCCAGCTCATCTCCTCCTACGTAGTCCGCATTTGCCTCCTTAGCTTCAGCTTCCTTCGCTCCCTTGGCAAACACCAATACTCTGGCTGTTTTTCCCGTTCCGTTCGGGAGAACCAATGCTCCTCTGACCTGCTGATCCGCATGACGTCCGTCTACGCCCAATCTTACGTGCACTTCTATCGTCTCATCAAATTTTGCTCTTGCAGTATCCACTGCAAGTTTCATAGCTTCTTCAGCTTCGTATAATTTCAGCTTATCGATGTTTTCTAAAGCCTTGTTATACGTCTTTCCTCTCTTCGCCATCATTCCTCCTCTGTGGTACTAACGAATTTCAAATTCTTCCACTAATCTTCTACAACTATTCCCATGCTTCGTGCAGTACCTTTTATCATTTCTGTAGCTGCTTCTATGTTAGCAGCATTAAGGTCTTGCATCTTAGTTTCTGCAATCTCGCTTGCCTGCGCCGTTGTTATGGTGCCAACCTTATTTTTATTAGGTTCGCCTGACGCCTTACTAAGACCTGCCGCCTTTTTAATGAGCACTGCCGCAGGTGGTGTCTTACACACAAATGTAAATGACTTATCATTATACACTGTAATGACTACCGGAATTATAACGCCGTTTTTGTCCTGTGTCTGCGCATTAAACTGCTTACAAAAGTCCATGATGTTAATACCATGCTGACCCAAAGCCGGTCCTACCGGTTGCGCCGGAGTAGCTCCACCCGCCGGAATTTGAAGTTTTATATATCCTTCTATTGCCTTAGCCACGTTCTCATCTCCTTTCTTACCATCTAATTAACTCCATCTATACCAAATGCTTCTCAGCATCAGTTACCGTATTTAAAGCTTATCTATCTGTTCGTATTCAAGATCCACCGGTGTTTCCCTTCCAAACATGAATATTTTAGCTCGTAACGTCTCATGCTCTTCATCAACCTCTATGACTTCACCGTTATGACCTTCGAAAGGTCCGTTTATTACCTTTATGGTATCGCCCGGTTTTATTTTAAGATTTACGATTACCTTTTCTATTCCAAGCCTTCTCACTTCTTCTGCCGTAAGTGGAACCGGTTTTTTCCCTTGCCCTACAAATCCGGTCACACCCTGCGTATTTCTTACAACATACCAAGACTCATTTGTAACCTTCATCTTAATCAGTATATAACCGATAAACTGCTTTACCTTCCTACTCTTTCGCTGTCCGTTCTTTATTTCCACCTTTTCTTCCGTAGGTATATTGATCTTTAAGATAAGGTCTCCCATACCACGGCTTTCAACTATTTTCAGAATGTTATCCTTTACCTTCTGCTCATGACCTGAATAGGTGTGCACTACGTACCACCTCGCCACGTTATCTATGGTAAGGTCATCGTATTCGGATGCAGACTGTATCTGCGTAACATCTGCCTGTTTGTCCTTGATTTTATCCTCACTCATTGACATACCTCTTTTATAAATCTATACCCAGAAGCTTTTTCATTCCGAATAAAATCCCTGTATCTGCAGCATAAAAAAGCAAAGTGAAGAATGCGCACGTAACCAATACATACGTCGTATATGACCCAAGCTCTTTCTTTGTAGGCCACACAACCTTCTTCATTTCAAGCTTTACACCCTTGAAGTATTCCTTTAGAGAAAGCTTTTCCTTCTTAGACTGAGAGCCCATTGCCATCGCTGCCCTTGAAGCGGAATCAACATTTGCTTTCTTAACGCTGCTCTTATTATACTTTGCCATAGTATCTCCTTTAATCCTAATATTTTCCAAACTCGGAAAACAAATTACTTTGTTTCCTTATGAAGAGTATGCGTCTTGCAGAATTTGCAATATTTCTTAAACTCAACTCTATCCGGATTATTTTTTTTGCTTTTCATAGTATCGTAATTTCTTTGCTTGCAAACTTCGCATGCTAATGTTATCTTTTCACGCATTTCTTCCTCCTAACGCTTGTTTACCTATGAATCTAAACACCAAAAAACAGGCTCCAAGCCCTATCTTTTCATCTTATTTAAAGATACCTTAGTATTTTACCCTTTATATAGACGCGATGTCAAGCTCTACAGCCGTTTTATTGCTCCACTTCCCTAAAATAATCAAGTGCGTGGAAAATACTATTTTTTAACCCACATTTACCTCATAAATCCTTGTTGAAAATGTCATCTTAAGGCTCTTCAATGCTCAAGTAATTTCCTCAAGAATTTAAGCTTCATACTCCCGTGAGGAAAATATCTAAACGGGAAATCAATCCGTGCTGAAGATATAACTACAGATTTTTTCCTTGTAAACGCTTTAAAATTATCTTCTCCGTGATAGCACCCCATACCGCTATCACCCACACCTCCAAAAGGTAGATGGTGGTTTGCAATATGCATGACCACATCATTTATGCAGCCTCCTCCGAAATGAAGTCTTTTCATCATAGCCTTAGCTTCCTTCAAATCCGAAGAAAAAACATACAAAGCAAGTGGCGTAGGTAGCTTCTTTATGAAGGTTTCCGCTTCGGCTCCATATTTTACGCATATTATAGGCATAACGGGACCGAAGATTTCTTCGTTCATCACATGTGAATCGAATGCCGCATTTCGAATGATTGTAGGCTCTATAGAAAGTTCATCTCTATTGTATCTGCCACCTATTACAGAACCTGTTTCTTCGGTATACGAAACTATTCTATCGAAAGCCTCCTCATTTATGACTTTCATCAAGCCTTCAGGTTTCCCCATGGCACCGGTATTTTTCTTAAATTCTTTCGATAAAGCATCTATAAACTGCGGCTCCACCTCTTCATCCACCAAGACATGGTCCGGCGCTATACAGGTTTGTCCGCTATTTAATAGTTTTCCCCAAGCGATTCTCTTCGCTGCCAGGTTTATATCTGCAGTCTTATTTATATAGCATGGGCTTTTGCCTCCAAGCTCCAGTATCACAGGAGTAAGCGTTTTTGAAGCTTCAGCCATGATATCCCTGCCTACGGAAGTACTGCCGGTAAAAAATACCAAATCGAACTTTTTCCTCATCAAATCACGGAAATTCGAATCAGCAGGCACAATGACAACTTCTCCCTGGGCGAAGGTATCGTCTATAATCCTTCTTACTACCTCTTCCGTATGAGGCGATTTTTGCGACATTTTTATAGCAACCGTATTTCCTCCGGAAATCGCACCAACCAAGGGCATTAGCGTAAGATTGAAAGGGTAATTCCATGGCGCCATGATCAAAACATGCCCTAAAGCATCTCTATATATGTAATTTTTTGATGGGAAATTCCCGATGTTAGCCCTTGTTCGCTTAGGACGCATCCACTTTTTAAGATTCTTAAGTGCAAACCCTATCTCATTCATCACGATCTGAACCTCCGTTAAATAGGATTCCCCATAATCCTTATCCAAATCCTTCTTGAGCGCATCATAGATTTCATCTTCGTGAATTTTTATGGCAATTTTCAGCTTTTTTAAAAGGTTTAAGCGCTTCTCTAAAGAGCCCATATCCACCTCGGGCTTCACTTGGTCATTTAAATCCATACCCATCTCCCCTTGCACTACTCCTATGTCTATCATGGGCGGTACTCACTTTTAAACTTATATTCATCCACCCTAACATCGCATATAGATTATATATTCAAGCAAGCCCGTCTGCAAATTTCATTATCCAATTAATAGTAAAATCGGCAAGCTCGTAAATCCCTTTATAAGTTAATGCTCTAAAAAATCCCGGCTTCTCTGCCGGGATTTGGGAATTCACTGCTATAGTAAAATCTCTTTTTAAATATGCTTTTTATAAACGCTAATATACAGTTTTTGAACTCTTATGCGTTCTGCTTTTTGCTTGGTCTTATCTTAGCTGACTTGCCGGTTCTTTCTCTCATGTAATTTAGCTTAGCTCTCCTCACATGACCTCTCTGCACCACTTCCACCTTCTCAAGCAGTGGAGATGAAACAGGGAAAGTCTTTTCAACACCTACGCCTGAAGCAATTCTTCTTACAGTAAATGTCTTATTAATTCCGCCGTTTTGAATCTTTAATACAAAACCTTCAAAAACCTGCGTCCTCTCTCTATTACCTTCTTTGATTTTTACATGAACCCTTACCGTATCGCCTTCTCTAAACTCCGGGATATCGCTTCGCTCATAATCCTTCTCAACTAGCTCGATTACATTCATGATCTTCTCCTCTCATCCATAGACGTTCTTGATGTAATATTCAGCGGAACGGCCGTTAAAACAAATGGTGCCTAGACTCGGAATCGAACCAAGGACACACGGATTTTCAGTCCGTTGCTCTACCAACTGAGCTATCTAGGCATACTGGTGGACCATCAGGGACTTGAACCCCGGACATACCGGTTATGAGCCGGGCGCTCTAACCAACTGAGCTAATGGTCCGTGTCACTGCGTAAAAATTGCGCTGACTTAAGCATTATACTATATAATATACTGCCTTACAAGCATTATTTTTGTTTTTGCATTTATTATTTCAATTTTCCTCCACTGCCACCTATGATTCATTCACAAGCTTTCCCGTAATATGTTCGGGTATCAATTCCAAGCATTGCACATTCGGAAGCGAATATTTAAGCTCTTTTTCTAAATATTCCTCATCATCTGTAAATTTGCGTGCCAAGTTGATACAAATTTCCCTCGTCTTCTCTTCATCAGTTACAAGTTTCATCCTACCAAAAATCACCACGCTGTTTATGTTGAGGGCCCATTCACCTTCTTTTCTGTAGCCTTTATCGTAAACACAAAAGCTCACCTTGTCGCAGGTTTTGATAGCATCAAGTTTATGTCCCGTTTTTGCGCAGTGAAAATACAACACCCCGTCGTCCTCGCTGTAGTAGTGATTCAACGGAATACCATATGGATAACCGTCATCTCCTATCATGGAGAGTACACCTCTAGGATTTTCTTTTAAAATCCTAATACATTCATCCTCTGTAATTTGTTGCTTTATCCTTCGCATCTTCCTAAACATAGATCCCTCCTTGAAATGGTTTTATGTTTCAAAAATGTTCATCTTCGGCTACACCGTTAATTTTTCGGTTCGTAGATGGTACCGTCATTATAATGCTTTCTGCAAAGGGATATATATTCTCCCTTGTCAAGCCCGATTTGATCTCCCGTCCTTACGATCTTTCCTTCGGATATTCTCGCCACCATCGTGGCCTTTCTTCCACACCAACATATCGTTTTTATCTCTTCTATCTTATCTGCAAAAACAAGAAGGTGGTACGCACCTTCAAATAGCTGATTTCTAAAGTCATTTTTTAACCCGTAGCAGATAACGGGCACATCGAAACTGTCCACTATTTCAGCGAGCTGCTCGACATTTTGTTTAGTCAAAAACTGGCACTCATCGACAAGCACACAATCTATCTTTTTCATTGCATTTAAATCAGCAAACATGGTAAGTATGTTATCTCTTTGAGAAACGATGTGAGCCTCCCTGCTTATACCGATCCTTGAACTGATAACAGGCTTCCCGTCATCACACGCAATCTCAGGTATCAGACAAAGAACATTTTTTCCTCTCTCTTCATAGTTATGCGCCACCTTTATAAGCTCTGTAGATTTACCCGCATTCATTGTACTGTATCTATAATAAAGCTGCGCCATCATTTCCTCCTAATTTTATTCTTTTTATAAATCTGCCGTTTTCCTGAAATTCACATCTCCCGGATGTCATGTCTTCAATCTTTTCCTTAGCTTGCAAAAATTTTTCTTCATCCGTTGCCAAAACGCAACACACCTTATCCGAAAAATCTTCACTAATGATGCTGTATAGTGGCCCTGCATTACCCCTAATAAGAGAATAATCCTTATGCGAAACAATTACATTTAATTTTATCATGCTGTATGCAGCTGCAGTGCAAGCTTTTTCTACCGCACCCTTGCAAGCTGCCGTGTAAGCTCTCACAAGCCCGCCTTTACCGAGCTTTATGCCGCCAAAGTATCTCGTAGTGACCACCACAACATTTGTAAGTCCTTCACTAACCAGTAAATTCAGCATGGGTCTTCCTGCACTTAAGCTCGGCTCTCCATCATCGCTCGCCCAGGTATGTTCCATTTTCGTTCCTACTACAAATGCAGGAACATTATGCGTTGCCTTTGAGTACCGAGACTTTATCTGCGCTATGAAATCCTTAGCAAGGTCAATCGATTCTACAGGCTTTATTCTGGCTATAAATTTAGATTTTTTCTCATAAAATTCATACTCAGCCTCGGAATACACCGTCTTATATATAGCTTTGCTCATTATGATGCCCCACTGCGCTTTATAACATCTACAATATCCTTCGCAGCATTTCGCCTCGCAGCCTTACCCGCATTTTTGCCCATGTCTTCAAGTACTTTCGGATCCTTGCAGAAACCGTCTATCAGGCACATGACTTTTTCCTCAGTAAGATCCTTTTCTTCCATTATTATGCCTCCACCTACATCAGCTACAGCCTTTGCATTGTAATACTGATGATTCCCTACGGCAAACGGAAAAGGCACATATATAGCAGGTTTAAATGAGGCGCATATCTCAGCCACCGTAAGTGCTCCGCCTCGAGCTATCACTAAATCCGATGCCGCCATGCACAGAGGCATATTTTCGATGTACTCAAAAATATGGATTTTATCGCACACTGCGCTCATGTAACCGTTTTCACCTTCTATGCGAAAGGTGCAATCCAAAATTTTTCCCGCTCTGCTCACTACTTCATCAAAACTTTTTCGTCCGGCAGAAACGACCATTCTGATATCTCTTTTTACAAAATCTTTCAACGCACCCAGTAAAAATTCATTGATGGTTCTTGCGCCCTGACTGCCGCCTACAGCAAAAATCACAAACTCATCTGCCGCCACATCAAGCTCTTTTCTCGCCTTTTCTTTAGGCACGAGCCCAAATTCATCTCTTACAGGATTTCCGCAATAATACGCATTATTTCCAAGAAGTTTGCACGCCGCCTCAAACCCTGCAAATGCCGTTTTAGCTTTCTTTGAAAGTTTTCTGTTTACTAGCCCAGGCACCGCATTCTGTTCGTGTATATAGGTTGGGATTTTCAAAAAATTCGCCGCCATGAGCACCGATGCCGAAACGTATCCTCCCGTTCCCACCACTATGTCAGGTTTGAAATCTCTTAAGATTTTTATAGCACTTATCAGTGAAAATATGAGCCTTATGCCGCTTTTTATGAAGCTTAGTTTAGATTCTCTATCAAAGCCGCTGGCCTTTATAAACTCTATATCAAAGCCTTCTCTTGGAACAATTTGTGCTTCCATTCCATTTTGGGTACCTACAAACAAAATTTCTTCATCGCCCCGCTTTTTAAATTCCGAAGCTATAGCCAGTGCCGGATACACATGTCCACCTGTACCACCGCCTGTAAATACTACCTTCATCGCTCCTCCATAGAAAATTATTACCAAAATTATTATAGCACAGCTTGCTAAGCATACCTATTATCTGATATCATATAAAAACGTTATCCATGCACCCATAGCTCAATTGGATAGAGTAACGCACTACGAATGCGGAGGTTGGGGGTTCGACTCCCTCTGGGTGTACCAAAGAATGGTGGCATACCCGTCATCCTTGAAAAACGCCTCTCCGTTATATAGCAGGAGGGGCGTTTTCCGTATGTGAACGGTCGGGGTTGCGGGGGATGTACCTAAGCTTTTAGCAAGGTGTTAGACTATGACCCGCCCCAAAAAAGTCGCTTAAACGGGGAAATACGGCGTGCTTCTTCGTCATATCCCATTTTTTTTGCTTAACTTACAAAAAAATCATCCTTTTTCTTGACATAATCCACGGATGATGTTATTATATAATTCAGAAAGGAGGTGATGAGTTGAAAAGCGCAGATATAGAAAATCTGCTAGCCCTTTTAAAAACCGGCTTAGAAGGTGATACCATTTACAAGTTAACAATCACTATCAAGCCTACTAAAAAGAGTTAGCAGATACGGGGTGGTTTAACCACCACCCCTATTTTAAGATAATTTGCGTGGACTGTCAAACAGAAATGTGAGGGAGGTAGCAAAATGGATGAAAAGAAGATGACACCACAGGCGAGGTATGAGAAGAAAAACGTTACTCGTTATACTCTTAAACTCAACAAAAACACCGATAGTGATATCCTTAAATGGTTGGCTACACAGCCTAATAAGCACGGTGCAATTAAGGCAGCCATAAGACTCGCTATTCGGCAAGAGATGTAGTACCTCCGCCTGAAGGTTGTTTTAGAGGCACAAAAAAAGAGGGCTTAAGGTATTTTACCACCCTAAGCCCTCTTTTACTTGTGTCTTAACAACCCGTTAGCTGTTTATGTAATTTACGCCACGAGGCGTTATCGATGTATCCTCCAGGACACATCTTACCGTTAACATCGAAGTGCCGTATAACTCGCCCTGCAGGTATCTTAAGCCTCTTCATGAGCGCCCTCACAAGAGGTGTTGCCTTTTTTATAGCGGCAGGGTCTACAATGACTTTACCGTTCTTGCGGATACAACAAAGCTCCACACTCACGCTGTTAAGATTTGTACATTTGCCAAAAAACTTACCGCCACGAGGCGACATCATACCTCCACCTACAGACCACGCAGCCCGCTCCGTAGGTACGCTCGCCCACATCTCTTTAGCATCAACAAAGTAATGAGCTGAAGCCAGCGGATTTACACGTGCGAAGTAGTCGGCATTGTTTTTGGCAGTGCTTACAGCCCCAACCCAATGTATCACGAGATATCGTACTTTATTGCCATACCTCGGGCTACTACTCTTAGTGTATTTTTTATTAATTCCCTTCATTTTCGTCTGCCTCTTCTTTCATTATTGTCTTTAGATCCTCATCATCCAATTCATCTTTAGCCAAATCTTCCGGGGCTCCTTTTTTAAGAGCACCTGTTGCTGCAATGCACTTAACAACAGTGGCGATAAAAGCTAGCCCTGCAGTACTACCGACTGCCTGCCAGCTTACCGCCTCGATAAGCGTGCTTGTTCCGATGAGCGCCAGTGCCGCCTCTGCTGCAGTAGCAACTGCTCTAGCAAACGTATCCTTCCAAAAACTGATAGTAAACATAAAAACCTCCTTTGTTTACATATACACAAAAAAAACAGCCTCGTGGCTGTCCTTCGGACTATTTAACTTTTTGCTTAATCCGCTTGTAAATTTCATCCCCTGTGCCGTTTCCCCCCAGGGCTTTATACGCAGAATAGATGTAGTCAAGGTTCCTGAGCTCTTCGATGTCGATGTTGTCCCGCTTCTGCGATGACCTGTATGCGTTATGTAACCTGTCGTGCAGTAGCGCAAGAGTGGCTTTCTCAAGGGATGTACGTCTACCATCCTTTTTATATCTATTAGCGATTACGAGCTGTATCGCAGCCCAGAATCCGCTCGAAGCAATAACTGCTATTAATACATCCATCTCCTATCCTTTCTTGCTTTTAGGTGCCTCGCCTGCCACCGTCGTATTCCTTGTAGGGTCTGCAGCCGCCAATGCGCTTGATAATCCGACTCCTGTCTCGTCTCCTTTAAGTGTTGTAAAATACACGTTGCTCTCGGCTGGATTTGAGTTGTTAAACACCACTCTGTCTACGACGAACGGGTACTCATCTGCACTAGTCTGTAAGTGCGGTACACACCACATACTGTGGGGTAGTATACCGCTGTAATACATCGGTTCGGTTGTTGTGCTTATCGGGTTACGTTTGTGAGGTGGCAGTAGCTCATATACGTTGGCATTAAATGATATCTCGTAATCCCGATACTTAAGCAGGTCTTGCGCCTGCGCCAGCTCAAGTTCTCGTAGTGTCCAGATGTTATCGTGGGTCGTGAGTTTAGTTATTTGTGGCAATTTACCTGCTATAATACTCGCCTGTGGTAGCTGCAATCTCTCGCCGTTTACATCTGTAGCTCCGAGCGCCTTAACTGCGACGGCATAACTATCCACATTATATTTAATATTAAGCTCTTTGAGCGGTATTGTCGGCATTGTGAACTTCGGTAGATGGTTTGTACCATACCACCATAAAATCATGCTGTCGTCACCAAAAATGTCGGCGGTCGCACATGATATTTCGGGAGCGAGCTCCTTTATTTTTTCAAAGAGTTGGGTTGCCGGTAAGGTATTATCAAATTCCGCCTTAACCTCCACCAGCTCTGCCCCTGAAATCATTGTACCCGCCACCGCTACAGGGGTGTGTGCGCCGCCCGAACCCAGCCCCGTGCCTGTTTTAGCCGCAAGCTCTTTGAGCAACAAGTCTAGCCCGTCCGCCACCAACTTGCGCACTACGGCGCTCGTAGTTGTCGGTAGAGCTATATTGCCCACAAGCCTAGCTATGCTCTCCCACGTTGTGTCTGAGGCGTATAGATACTTAAAGAGTTCGTGATACGGAGCATATGTTATCTCCTTAACACCTGTCGCTTCATCTGTGGATATATTAACAGGGAAGAAATAGTCTGACCGCCTAATCCACGGAGGAATGCCTTTAATCCGCACAGGCTCTAGGTTATCTACCGGGAGCACTGTACCCAATCTGTTAGGAAACAGTTTGTTATCCGGATCTTTAAGTGTTATTTTTTCGCCCGTTCTCGTGGACTCAACTATAGCCGGGTGATTAGATAAATGTAGGATTTGCATAGGTAAGCCTCCCGAATTCTAGGAATATACGGATGTCCTCATCTACGGATTGCGAGGCAAAGTTGAGCCGTTTAAGGCTCCTATCCAGATGAGGTATAAGGTATGTCGGCACCTCGTCTTTTCCCGGCACGTATATCTTAGTTACGTCATTTTCGATATACGCCCCTTTAGCGCCCCACTTAACCATCGGCACGCCAAACGGCAGCCCCAGCCTGTAGGGTAGCAGCCTAAGCCACGTGCAACCGATATCTAGCTCCTCATCTATTAGTAAGTCCCATCCTACCGTGCCTGTGCCCGCACCGGGGTGGATGGTCGTATCCTGCACCCGTCTTAGGTATGCGTCGACTTCGAGCACTATCGTAGCCTCTAGCTCTGTGGGTCTTACTCCCGCTATTTGTGCACTTTTGATGTGACCCCAATAGGCATCAAACGTGTCGGCGGGGTCGCCAACTATAGAACCGGGTATGTTTGCGATGTCGTTAGCAATCCTGATGTAGTAGTTGTTTGCGCCTCCAAGCGCACGCAGTTTACTCTGCAAGTTGTCGGCAGCCACGTCATCTTTGACCGTGCCGGTTATTGTTATCTCAAGCGGTTCGTACTCTGGGAACCTTCCTGTTTGAGCGAAGTATGATTCGCCCGAGTGCGCTGCTGCGCTCTTGGGTACAAGCGGTGTGGTTGTGATGTCAGTTATTTGCAGGTCATGCGCATTTATCACCTCTGCGTCGGTGGGGAGCCACCAAGATTGCCCTTTTTTGTTGATACCGGTTTTCTTTTCGATAAACTGTATGTAATTTATCTTTTTGTGCATATAGCCCTCTCCTTTCTAATACTTCCGATAGCGTTTATTGAGCTCTATATCAACGAGCGGTGTTAGCTCTTTAGCAACCACCTTGCCATTGAGTTTTACAACGGTCTGTATCTGCACGGGTCTTGTATCGCCTCCTTGCTTCTCCGCCCGTCCTGCCGTCCGCTCTATAGGTACCGTCAGTTTAGGGTTGTGTGCTTTGGCGGCTGCGACCTCTGCAGATTTAATAAGGTTTCGAGCTTCGCCCGCCGCTAGTGTAAGGGGCGTCCCTACCTGCGAGCCTCGTCTGACGGTAGGTTTCTTAACCTGTACTACACCTTCTGTAGGTTTCTTAGGCTTCTTGGGTTTCTTAGGCTTCTTGGGCTTTAAATCCTTTTCGAGTTTTTTCTTAGCAGCACTAAGCGCCCCGCCTAGGTTCTTGCCTTTGCGAAGCCCTGCAAGGAGCGCTTGCATAATCTGCTTGCCCCCTCGCTTAGCATACTTAACAAACGTCTTAATAGCCTTCTCAAGCTCCGTTTTAAAGTCCCATTTGAGATTTTTAAAATCTTTATTGTACAGGTCATCAGATATCGCCTTAGCGAGTTTTTCCTTCCGCATGTAGTTTTGTATATAGCTACGTAGTTTGTGGGGCTGGAGGTTTAATAGGCTCGTCATAAAGTCGATAGCATCCGTTTTTTCCATGCCTCGTATGTCATCCCGTAGTTGTTTAGGTAAGAGGTACTCAAGTTGTTTATATTTATCTTGATACTCTTCGAGGAGTTTTATCTCGCTCTTGATGTTCGTAAGTGCCTTAGCGGGTCTCACGTTTGAGTAAAACTCGCCGTGTATCTCGTTCTGTAGTTTTTTCTCATCGTCAAGGTGTGCCAGGTACTCCTTAAGTTGTTCCTCGGTCATAGCGTTGAGCTTGCGGGTGTAGCGCATAGCCTCTGCCATATCAAGCCCCATTATCTCGTTCATGAGCCCGGGAGGTATCCTGCCCTTAAGCGTTTTAAGTTGCTTCTGGTAGTCTTTTAGTGCGGCTAGGTTACGGCTCACTATGCTGCTAGGGCTGTGCCCGTGTTTTTGCAGTAGCCCTTCAAATCCTGTAAAACTGTTCTCGTCTTTCATAAACTCATACGTACGGAACTTGTCTCTTAAGTCCTTACGGGCGCTTATGAGGTCGTTTTTAAGGTTATTGTACTTTTGAGCTGTCTTATTTATCGTGTGCTCGGCTTTATCGAGTATACCTTTATACATCTTATTAAACTGCTTGGTGGTAGAGTTTGTGAACTTCTTAAGTTCTTTACCGCCCAACTTAAGATGTTTTTTAAGGTCGCTCATGTGTTCTCTAAACGCCTTCTTTTGCTTGGTTATGACAGAAGTCAGCCTCGTCATAAACTTTTTACCGATACCTTCAAAGTTGAGGTTCTTACCCGCTACTTTAAGCATGCTCTTGATAAGCTTTTTAACATTAGCATTTAGTGATTTCTGGCGTTTTCGTATACCTTGTGATATACCCGCAACAAGCTGTCTACCAACCTGCCTATCCATCACACGGGATGGCGACTTAATCCCTGCTGCCTTTTTAGCGGCGTCAATCAGATCACCGATGGTACTTTTCATGGACTGGTACACCTTGTGGGCGGCACTACGTATACCTCTACCGATACCGTCCATGAGGTTTGAGCCGATACTGTCGGTGCCTCTGGATTCGCTCCTAGCTGATTGCTTGCCCTTCTTTACCGCCCGTCCCGGTGCCGTAGACACATACTTAAGCGGAGCTTTCATTTTGTTAGCGGTGTTCTTAACGCCTTTATCGAGGTCTTTTAAAGGTGATGACTTATCCCCCTTCTTGGCATCCTTACGGGCGTTCTGCACAGCCCTCAAAGCCTTGAACGCAAATTTCTTAACCTTGTTAGCAGACTTATTAGACCCCTTCTCCATATCCTTAAGAGGGGATGACCTATCGCCCTGCTTAGCCTTAGCGCGAGCCTTCCGCACGGCGTCTGCCGCCTTTTCTGCAGACTTGGCTGTTTTACTCGAGGCTTTGCTCGATTTTTTAGCCGAGCCTAGGATTGCGTTTGCGTAGCTTCCTGCCGCCCTGCCCGCTTTTTTATGAGCAGATTCTGTGCTTTTGATATTACTTCTCACTTGCGCCAGCTGTCGCTTTAATGCTGCCGTTTTATCAGATTCAGGCTTGGTGAGCGTACCCGCCTTCATCGCCTCGTAGTCCTGCTTGCGTGCTTCTGCAAGCTCTTGTATGAGCTTTTTCTCAAGCCTCTCTTGCTCAACCAGTTGAGCCTTTGCCTCAAACTCCGCCTTATATGCGGCTATCATAGCCTCTTTGGCGGCAGTCATTCTCGCTTCCTCCTGCATAGCGGCAACTTTGGCTCTTAAAGTCTTGTTATTGAGGCGCAGGGTGTCAGTCTGCTCGTTATATGAGGCATTGAGCCCCTTAACGTCGCCATTAAGCTTATCGACCATATCCTTAATGGTTTTCTTGGCGGCGGCTGATTTATGCTCGTTTTTAGCAAGTTTTTGTATTATCGCCGCCTGCACAAGGGCCGACTGCGCACGAGCCTGTCCGTCTGCTACACCGTCCTTGTATTTTTTGTTTACATTATCAACGCTACTCGCAAGAGCTCTCGCACGCCTCGTCTGCTCGGCAACAGCAGAGCTAAACTGCGTGGTCGCAGCACTTGCGCCGTGCGCTCCTTGTATCCAGCTTGCGAACTTAGGTATGAGATATGAGGCTGCTATGAGAAATATACCAATGGGGCCGCCGAGGGCTGCCATCACATTACGAAGTCCTGCGGTAGCTATAGTAAGACCGTTAGTTGCTATCCTAGCCGCACCTTGGGCTAGTGTCATGTTTTGGGTAACGCCTGCGGCTAACCTCTGCTGAGTGGCACTTGCTGCCGCCACCGCAGCGCCCCGTTGCATAGCGTTGGTAGCCCCTGTCTGGCTTGCGATAAGCCCCCTAAAGCCTGAAGCCCAATCCTGTACGTGCTTGCCCAGGCGTACGGCAGCTACCGCTGCGCCTACCCTAATAAGCACAGGTGACAGCTTAAGGGCTGCACTCGCAACCTTGGCTATTATAGTAACAAGAGGTACTAACACCTTGCCCGCCGTTGCTACGCCCGAGCTAAGCCCGTCTATGCCGCCTCTAATGTTGCCCTTGATAGCGGCGTAGAGGTCTCTCCCGACCTGCATAAATCGGTTCTTGAGCATGAGTAGCTTACTCTCGGTTGTCTGATATCTCTGCCCAGCCTCTTTAGATAGGGCGGTGTTTTCTCGCCACGCCTTGTTACCTGTCCTAAGCGCCTTGCTGAAAATTTTAGAACCGTTAGAAGCTCTTAGGAGCATATCCTGCATACGGATGCCTGATAGCCCCATCTTTTTTAGCACCTGTATAGGCTCTCCACCACTATCTTTAATCTTTTTTAAGCCCTGTATAAAGGCGAGGGTTGCCCCACTAGCATCGTCCTTAAAGGCTTTTTTAAACTGCGCTGAGCTCATACCAGCGACCTGCGCAAACTGCTGAAGCTTAACCCCGCCCTCAGCTGTTGCGGTGTTCATTCTTGCGAGTAATTGACTAAACGCTGTACCGCCTGCCTCAGCTTCAATGCCGACTGATGACAGCCCTGCCGAAAAACTCATAATCTGCGCTTGGGTCATGCCTACTTGAGAACCTGCACCAGCTATCCTCATACCCATAGCCACAATGTCTTTTTCTGTGGTTGCCGTGGAGTTCCCAAGCGCAACGATAGCGCTACCCAGGTTACTAAATTTTTCTTGGCTCATGCCTGTGATATTTGCAAATTTAGCAAGCGACATGCTAGCCTCTTCGCTCGATAAATTTGTGGCATCGCTCATCTGCGCCATGGTCTTAGTAAAGCCAAGGATTGCTTCCTTTTTTATGCCAAGCTGTCCCGCACCTTCCGCTATATGGGCGAGTTCCTCTGCGGTCTTTGGCATTTTAAGGCTCATGTCCTCGATGCCCTTGCTCATTTTTTGCAGCTCAGGTTCCGTCGCATCTACGGTCTTTCTAACGCCTGCGAATGCGGATTCGTACGATATGCCCGCCTTAATAGCACCTACTGCAAGGGCTCCTACAGATAGCCCCGCACCCGCAGCCGCTAACTTAAGCTTACTAAGCCCGCCTGCCCCTTTATTTGTCATCGAGGAGGTTTGCTTTTCTGCGGCGGCAACCTGCGTCTTAAACTTATCAAGATTAAATTTGGTGTCGATTATGACTGTGCCGTCTGCCATAGTATCCTCCTACGCCTTGCCAGCGCTCATTAACTTATCCTCAAGAGCTGATAACTGCTCTGCTTCGGCATCGCTTATCTGCTCTAGGCTATAAAACTCCTGCATATCTCTATAAAACTTGCGTTCTTCTGCGGATACATCCCCAAGCTTAACGCTCCGGTATCTCATAACTTTAACGAGCTGTGTGTCGTCTGTCAGCCCATCGAGGAGCGCTCTAAACTTATGCCAATGGAGCTCACCGTCTGCAAGGTCGATCCCGTATTGCTGCAAGAAGGCAGCATAAATAAGTGCGTCGTCTTTGACATAGCTTATGAGCTGTTTACCTTTGCGGGGTTTACCGCCGCCCTTACTAAGCGCAGACTTCGTCTTTCCATAATGCTCTGACGGGTCGTAGCTGTAAAACGCTAGCGCCTCTTTAATAAGGGCGGTGGTGTCGTGCCCCACAACATCCCTATCTGTATAGTAGATACCGAGCGCACGGGATAGCTTATCCTCATCAGATAACGAGCTATCCTCAAGCACCGACGTAAACGCTATGCCTGCTCGGTGTCCCGTGTTTATAGCAACAGCTACGCCGTCTACTCCTACCGTGGTCGGTAAGCTACTCGCTATCATTTTTGCCGCCTACATGCCACATCTTGGTAAGCACGCCCGTTACCCTATCACCCTCTTCATCGAACGCTGTGAGCACGTCGCTGTAAAAGGAAACAAGCTCCTCGACGTCGTTGTTATCAGCAAACAGTCTATTTGCGGTTCCCTCGCCAAACAACGTGTCTGTAAACACCCTAACTGTCGTGCACATAGTACGCAGTACCTCGATATCGACATCACTGTCTGTCATCTTAGCTATCTTTTTGCTGAGTTCCTGAAACGATTTAGAGGAGACTTTCATAGCCCCCTCTAGTCGCTCCATCGTACCAACATCGACGGGATTAAGTTCAATCTTCTTACCGCCTAGAGTTGTGATGGTTCTGTTCATAGCGTTTACTCCTATTTCTTAGCTTTAAAGGTTAGCGTTTTCACATCGAACGTGCCAAGTGTTACATCACCAATGCCGTGGAAGTTACCTTCCCCCGTCATTAAGCCATCGTCAGACCCTGTCTTGTTGACTTCGATTGCTATGTGAAACTGTCTAGCTTCATACTCTTCAGCTGTCGGCGCTCCGCCAGTTACCTTCTTGTCCATGTCTACTATCACGTAGTCAGTCTCGGCATCCGACCCGATTTTCTGCTCTTCAGCTATCTTCATGATGTAGTCAATCGCCTTCTCGCTCCTTATCTGGTCGATGTTAAAACCTGACTGCCATTCATAGCCTGTGATACTCTTGCTCGTTGACTTGTCATTAATATACCTGGTTGACTTGGTCTGCGCTCCAGGCTCTTCGTCAAGGTCTTTGAATCCAAGACCTAAAAACTCAAACTTGTTTTCTACCTTAAGATAGTTAGCCTGAGCTGTTCTGCTCCTGATTGCTCCAATCTCTGCCATAATTAAACTCCTCTCTCCATATATGTTAATATACATTCTATTTGATATTTAGCCTTATTGCCTTGTACGTCATACAGATAGCCGCTGGTTACCGCCTCTAGCGACAGGGCGGTTCTTCCAATACCGAGGTCTGGTAGCCTCCCCGCCCTAGTCTCCGTGTGCAGCCAGCCTGCGAATTTGCCGTAAAAGCCGATGTTATCAAGAGTTGTACGGGTTTCCTGTCCAAACTCACTACGGCTCGTGAACATAAATGTAAACGTTTTCTTTCTGCTACCGTCAAGATACTCTGTTACAACTTCCTTAGCTGGCACCGACTCTATAGCATATGCGGTGTTACCTTCTGCTAGATTGTCAACCCCGACCACACCTTTAAATTCTGCAAGATGTGGGCAGGTCTCGATATAGTCCCTAACGCCTGCTATTACTGTCTTATTGCTCATGTCTAGCCCCTTTCTACCAGCTTTTGGATGGCTGCCGTAAGTTCAGCGCCCTTAGACCTCAGCATAAGCTGCTCCCAGCGTGCGCCTCGAAGCCCATCGCCCTTATGCTCATAATACTGCCTACGGGCGTACGGCGTGCTGTACCACACGCTACTGCCCACCGTACGGGCGGAGCCCTTTAAATCTCCCCTGTCAAACGGTACGTACGGGTCGCACAAACGTTTAACCTCATGGGCGAGCAAAGGTTCGAACCTCGCCGTAAACCGCCTAGTAAACCTACCTTCATCAATTTTAACTTTAATGCCCATGTTACACCGCCGCTATCTCTATATGTTGCAGGCGTTTACTGCCGTACAGTCTGTCACTCACACCTGTTATAACGTACACTCTGCTCGAGGATTTAAGCGTTTTTAGCTCGTCTGGACTTGTGATTACGGGGTGCTCACCTCTTACCAGGTAATCCCCCTTGGACACGCCTAACGGCTTCGTGGTAGGGGCATACACTCGGATTCTATCCGCAGCACTATAACCATCCTTGTCTACACTAACCGCAAGGTCTTCCTCGCAGTGCACGTGAGGTAGGTATATACAGCTATACACAGGGTCTAGTTGCCCTTTAATACGCTTGATAGCGTATATAGTTACGTCGCTATCTGTTAGCATAACCCCACCCCTCTATACGTGAGCCCCAAGGGCTCTAGATACTGTCTGACTAAGGTGTCTACCTCTTTGCTGGTAGTAGCCCCAGAGCCGTCCAGTTTACCGCCATCTGCATATTCCACCCTGTGATTACCTACAGTCTCTGCCTTAACCCACTTGCCGCTAGGCTCATCCGCCTTAGCCCCATCAAGCTCTGCGTGATACTTAATCACCTCGGCTAGACAAACCCTGCAAGCTTCAAGAGCTGTGCCTGTAGCCCCTGCGTAATACGCAGGAAACCTATGCAGTGTCTTAGCACCGATAAGCACTAAGCTCGACTTAAGCAAGCGGTTGAACTCAGCTTCAGCAAGCTCCTTGCCTGTTATTTGCTTAAATTCATCAAGCGTAAGCATGGTTACGCCTCGATTCTCTTGGTATAGAGCGCCTTGCCCTTGGACACCTTGATGCCGAAGACATAACGCCCCTGCACTGCAGAAGCCCCGATGTACTTACCGCTTCCTGCTAAATCCTGAAGCACAACGGGTGCCTGCCATGCCATAACTCTATGACACCAGTTGCTATGCCCCGCAATAAACTCAGTTGTCGTCTTCTTACCGGTAACGAGTGTACTGTCCTCGAACGCTAGGTTGTTAGATACGTACACGGCAAAGCCCGCCACTGAGCCCACAAGACCTAGGTCGTTGAGCGTTTTGGCTGGATCTGTCTGCTTAATAAACTGTGGTGAGTTAAGTAGCGTTGCATAGAATTCAGGACTTGCAATGAGCCATCTACCGTCCTGTGGTACACCTACTCTAGTGAGGGTGGACATCGCCTTAAGCACCTCTTCGTACGCCTTACCTTCAGCTGTTGCTGTCTTAAGCTTAGCGATATTCATATCCTGCGCCTTCTCGAGTGCTGTGATAGACCTAACGTCTACGACTTGGCTTAGGGAGTAGCCTGCGCTGTCAAGCCTCTCGGCTACTATGCCGTCAGGAACTGCCGCTGCGTCGTACCCATCTATAAGCTCATTTACCGCAATATCGTTATCAAGATTAAGCTTAATATAGGTCGTGCCGCCCTCTTTGATTCCCATGCCGTTTGATTTGTTGTAATCCTCAACGGTAACTTCCGTATCCCTTACAGGGATGTTAACAACCCCCGCTGCAGGGTCGCCCTCATACCTATTGTTAAATATGAGGTTATCTTGTGTAACAAGAGTTTTCCTTAGTTTCATATCAACTAAACTTGAATACTTTTCTTGTAAATTATGTGCCATTTGCTATCTCCTTTCTACTGTTTAAGTCTGGGGTTAAGTTTAAAGAAACTCTCCTCTACACCGCTAAGAGGTGTTGCGCCTTCTTGGTGTTTAGAGCCCCAAGCCTTATTAGCTTCAGCAGGCTTTTGAGAATCCGCCTTAAATGCGGGGTACTTGGTTAGCACCTGCTCAATCGCTTCCTCAAGCTCTGCATCGCCATCGTTTACCATTTTTTCGGCTATTGCGGTTACCGCCTCTACCGAATCACTCCTAACGCCTGCCTCGTGACACGCCAGCTTGGTCTCAAGGGACTTCACCCTAGCCCTTTCGCTAATCAAAGCTTCGTCCTCGGGCTCAGACTTCTGCTCAGCCTTCCACGCCTTAAACTCTGCAAGTTCTTCTTTGCTCGGATATTTTCGCCTTTCCCTTGCAAGTCTCTTCTCGACTGCACTGTCAATGTCTGCCTGCGTATACACCACGTCTTTAGGCTCCGTGTTAGCCTCTGGGGTTGTATCATCTGCCTTTGGTTCTACGTCTGCCTGCGCCTCATCTTTAACGCTAGGCTCAGTAACCACCTGCTCCTTTACTTCGTCTGCCATAAGTTTCCCTCCGTTTTCTGTTCGTCAACTAACCGCCTGTTTAAGCTCTGTGCGTAAGAGCATATTAAAAAAGACCGCCGCAGCAGTCTTCTAATACCAGTAATATTGTAATGTAGGTATCGCTTATTATATTCTAGGCACCAACTCGCCTATCTCCTTAAGATACGTAAATACTTTCCGCATCATGTTATTTTCTTTGAGATACTCAATGCCCTTGGGTGTTATCTGTATATCCTCAAGCCCTGTTATTGCTGTTCCTGATAGATACCTGCGCACGCTATACCCCTTAACGTAGCCATCGTCCAGTAGATTATGCATAATTTCAGCCCAGTAGGCTTGCGGTATCCTAAGCGCTTCATCAGTTATCTTAGTGACCTCTATGCGCTCACCAGTCCTAAGGGCTGTGTATAACTCGGTTAGAACCTTAAACACCAGCCTGAAATAGTCATCACGTGGCATTACTTGACCCCTCGTATAACTATGTGCTTGGGAAGTTTTATTTCACCCCTATATGTTGGGTAGTCTTCGCTAAAAGGGGGTGGGACGTGCTTCTGCCACACCGATAAATCGCTACGACACATAATGTCGTACGCCAAATGCCCTTCGCACAAATCTGACGTGGACGCCTCGAACTGCCCCCACTCAGCCATGCTACTAACCAACTCATATGCTTTTTCGGGTTCACCCCCGAAGAAATAATCCGTCATTTTCTGAACCGTCGCCTTGCTTAACATACTTCTACCCGCCTTTCAGTAAAGCCTCCGCCTGTACTATTATTTTACCCCTTTCTTTGTAGATTTTCAATATTTTAAACCGCTGACCCACCGCTAGCAGTATCTCGCTTTCGTCGGGGTACCCGTTTGTTAGTCCTTTGAGTCCTTTGGGCGCCCTAATACGCCACAAAACAGGACGGTCTTTAAACTTATTAATGTCCTTAAGCATAGACGTTGACAAGAACTGCTTTGTTGATACGATTCTGCCAGTCGCCTTACCCGGTGTAAGAAGCTCGTCCACTTTCATGCCAAGCATCGATTGTAGAGCTTCTACACCATCAAACCTGTATAGCATATAGGGTTTAGGGAGGGCGGTTCTGCCTATAGCACTCTGCAGAGCCCTAACCGTCTTCTGGTCATATGGGGGTAGTTGGTCATACAACCCCCTCCGGAGCCACTCGTTGAGCCTAAAAGCATTGGGGGACTGAAAATACCCTTTGTGCTCACCGTTGAGCAAGTGATCATTAAACAGCGCCCACTCCTCTTCGGTACATAGAGGCTTACATAATTTGTAATATCGCTGGAACTCGGGATACGTCGCCTTATAGTAGGCTTTGAGGGCTACACTTCTCGCCTTGCCCGCCTCCTTACGCCCGAATGCATATATTCTGCCGTGTTTATCTTTGTGCGCTATTACGCTCGTACGGGTGCGGTCTATGCGCCTGCCCGTGGCTCTGCAAAAACTGTTAAGCTCGCTCCTCTGGCGGGCTAGCTTAACCGCTTTAGCTTCGTATGCTTTAGTGTATACGTGCCTCTCAGCTGCAGGTGCACTACGTCCAGCGCTCTCAAGCCCCACAAGCTCCCTCTTAGAAGCACGTATACCCCGCTCAAGTTCCCTCTGTTTCTGACTCGCCTCGTAAGGCGTGAAGGTATCTGCGCCCCACGTGAGCGTGCCGTCATCTATGGACGCTAACTCATCATCACTGCGGGCTCTTGGCATACCCTCGATGTAGCCATAGAAGTTATGCCTGCAGTTCCACCCGCAAAGCCCCGCACCTGTGCCATAGCCTGTTGACGTTTCAAAGTCGGGATACTTAACGCTACTGCCACTACGGCTGTACACCCCGCCTTGCCACGCTGCGTGGGTAGGTCTTGCACCTATGTGGCTTGTAACCTCAACCAGGTCAAGCCCAGCTTCATCGCAGTATTCGAGGTTGACCCTGCCGCTCGCTTGGTTAATGGCGGTAAGCACGCTACGCCTTACAGCGACATCGAGCTTATCCACCCTGCCGCTAGCGGGATGTGTTACAGTAAGCCCCCTACGTGAGAGCTTCTCGATGTAGCGCTTGATTATCTTGTGGTAGGTCTCCTTACCAGTTCGTACATCCCTATGTATGTTGCCCGCTACATCTATGAGTAGCTTACTGCTCGAGTATACAGCCCGTGCGCAGTACTTGCGTACCTCCGCCTTGGCAAAGGCGTAATGCTCGGTGGCAATGCGCACCATCTTAGGTGTAACGCCGACGGCTGCCATGCCCCAGCTTTTAAAGCGGTCATTCTCGCTTCGTACGTTTGTGTTTATAGCCTCCTCAAAGGTCTTACGAAGCACCACGTCGCTGTGGTTCGACACAATACCCACCTGTGTAAGCGCTTGCTTAAACAGCTTATCGCCCTCAGCCTTAAGCTTACGGCGAAACGTTTCGCTATGCTCATCATAGCCTAGGAGCACAAGCCTCTTTGCAACCTCTGCTATGACGTACTTTTCAAACTCATCAATAACCCCCAGCGTTTCACTAGGGGCTGAATCTAAGTATTCAGGAGTTAACATAATATCTACTCCGATATATTAAGCGAGGGCTCCTGGGGAAGCATTGCGGTAGCCTCATCGTGCGATACACCATATTCTCGGGAGAGGTACTCCTCTTTAGAGATAATCCCAGCCGTTACCTCCTGCATCCGTTTAGCCCGTTCGCTCTCTTTATCGACGATGATGGAATCGTCGAAATCAATATTAACCTCGTGCGCTTTAACATCAATGCCGAGTAACGCCCCTATCGCTATCACTAACTCTTTTAAGGCTGCTTTAAGCACAAGCTCATGCTTACACTTAGACTGATACAGTTCAGACTTTTCGGAGATTACAGCGGTAGCCGTCTGTAGCCCTCTTGAGGAGTCAAAGCTATACCTATCAGCCCCAAGCCCGCAGGCGAGGGACAACAGTTTAAGCGCTTCGCCAAGACCTTGCGTGTGCTCAGCCACCCTAAGCTTCATATCGCTTTCAGTTATCTTATTATCACCGTCTGCGTTTTCAGGAATTGCGTGGAACACTACGTCCTTGTTGTCAAACACAGGGGTTAATCCCGTATCTGCACTGCCTTGCATGCGTGCCATCGACAGCGGAACAAATATACGTTTCTTTCCAAGATTAAACTCATTGAGCATACTGTCATACACGAGGTCAACAGCCTTGAGCTGGTCAATAGCGCCCGCAAAGCACGAAGCGCCGTAGGGGCTATCCACCTTGCGTCTATTGGTCTTATTCGGCTTTATAATAGCAAACAGAGGCGTTTTAAACCCTGTCTCTACCTCTTCAGCCACGCCTTCGGGGGCTGTGAGCTCCGCACCCGTCTTAGAGTTAAGGTAGACATTACGTATGACGTACCCTCTACCCGCAAGAAGGTGTAACTGCAAGTAATATGCATCCTTGCCGTCTATGACCACCGATGATGCGAACGCACAATCTACCACCCTACCGCCGCTAACAGTTATAGGGTATATCATATCAGCACGGATGTAATCGATAACGATATCACCGCTAGCGCCAAGATATGTAACGAATGCCCCTGTACCATACGCAAAGGTAAGCTCAACGAGTCTGTTAGCTAAGGCATAAAAACCGTTAGAATCTAACACTTCCGAGAGCTTAACATTGAAAACCTCGTTAGGTGTTGATATTTTAACCTTTTCATTAAGCAAAAGATCTGCCCAATCCTCGCACACCCTTGAAGCCATCCCGAGGCTAGCCCTAGTGCGTCCTAGACGTTTAATCCCGTTATATACGCTATAATCATGGAAACTGGATACTTTACCCTTATACCAAGCCTTCCACGTCTCTATATCGCTCTTGGCTGATGTATCTGCTACAGTCAGCCCCCGCTGCTGTAGATACTGCTCTATCTTGTCCAACTCGTCCTCCTCTGATAACCTCCAGCACGTCATTAGCATACCTCTCAGTGCTATACTCTTGGCTATCAATACTATCTATGTTACTGCTACCATCATCAAGCCTCACATCACCCGTTTTGGCTTTATCGTCATACACAGCGTTGCTGAACGCTTCTATCGTGCGTTTGCACGAACCATGCACATGCCAGCGCCTCGAGGCTATGAGGCTGTTGTAAAAGGCTATTCTGTCGTTAATAGCCCCCTTAATGGCGTTTTTAATATCAATAGCAAGACCTCTTCTTGCCGTCGCAACCTCAAACCCCTTAATTAGCACCTGCTCTGCACTGTCACAGTATGCCTCGTATACGTTATACCGCTCCTTAGCTCGCTGTACGAAATCGCAGAACCTACTGCTAAGTTCGTCAGGCGTTAGCCGCTCATCCGAGTACCACTCATCAAGCGTCATAACCTCGCCCAAGCCCTTTGTAAAACCTGTTAGCGTAAAGCTATGCGCAGACTTATTTCCGCCAAAATCGACACCGATTGTGGCAAAGGCGATGTCCTCAGAAGCTACGTAGTCATCATCTACGATATACGAGCTCACGTTATCTGCAAACTCCTTGTATACCAAACCTTCGGCGGATACCCACAAGCCCCTAATAAACCGCTCATAGAACACCCCTGTGTACATCCTGTGGTAGCGCTCAACCGTTGATGGGTCGAGGGTTAAATTATCGTCGAGTGTAAAGTGCAATCTGCATATGTTCTTGGCGTCTGCCTTATCTATATACTCCTTTTTTATGTAGTGGTTGGGACTTGAGGGGTTGCAATTAAGGAAGACTTTGGAACCCTTCACACTACAGCGCCCGAGCATTTGTTCCGTAAAGCTCTGCGGGAAGAGCGCCGCCTCATCACCGTACGCCCCTGCGGCTGTAAGACCCTGCAAGCTGTCTTGGCTCGCCTCGTTGTTGGCACCGAAAAGGTAAAAGGTGTGCCCCGCTACCTGTATGTAATTACCACTGCGATTATATGTATAGCCGATGCCCCACGCCTCGAGTATCTGGAGCATCGGTTTGATTACATTACGCTTAAGTGCTCCTATAGTTTTACCTGCGATGATAAAATTCTCATTTTTAAAATGCAAAAACACAAACATCAGGAACGAGCAGATACAAGCTACCGTCTTACCGCTACGTATAGACCCATCAGCTATCATGATGTCCTTGTCCCTGTAAGGGCTACCGTCAGCCCACCAGTATAGAAGCTTAAGTTGTTTTTTACTAAAAGGCTCAAACTCAAAGCCTGCACCTGTGCTACTCATCAGCATACACCTCCGCAAGATTTACGTTGCCGGAAACAGCCCGCTTAAAGCGTTCTATTCCGTCCGCTTGCGTGTTATCCTCAGACTTAGCAATGAATGCCCCTGCACACCTAAGCACATGCTCGAGGGAGCGCTGCTGCTCTTCGATGGACGGGGTCGTTGTAACCTCCCTGTGTATAGTTACCTTGCCCGTGAGCTTATTAAGCCTTTTATATGTAAGTGTCTTAGACTCGCCACGAGCTATAGATGCCGTAAGTGCTAGCGCCTCCTCAAGGCTCATAGCACAGGCGGTAAAAGCCTCCCGCATTAACAGAGCTATATACTCCTTAACGTGAGGTTTTCGTAATAGCTGATTAGCGTACTTACGGGCATTCGATGTGCTGTATCCGGCTGCCTTAGCAGAGGCAAGAGCGCTGCGGCTCTTAATATATTCATGCGCAAAAGCTAGTTGCTTAGGGTTGAGCTTCTTTGATTTTTCGTATATTTCTTTTTCTCTATCTGTCATAATTCTTTGTCTCCTTAGACAAAATAAAAGACACAACAGCGCTAACCGTTGTGTCTGCGTGCTGAAAGATTCAAGGAAGTAGTAATGAAATGAAAGTAAACACGTCTTCAGTGGTACGTGTCCACGTTAACAGAATACCACGTTTTTTCGTCCGATTTTGTCCAGTTTCGTCCAATTTTGTCCAAAGGTGTCCAAATCCGTCCAAAAGTGTCCAAATCTGTCCGATTTTGTCCAGCAGGCTAAGCCCCTTTAGCTACATACGTGATAGGCAGGAGCTTGGTTCTTGCGCTTGCAAACGTGTTATAAACCGTACTCCTACTTACTCTAAGCGACCTTGCTATCTCTTCGAACCGTTTAAACTCAAGGTACTTGGCAATTATAATAGCAGACTCAAGCACTGTAAACCCTGCCTCGTTAGCAGTCACCCACTCAAGTAGCTCAAGCCTTTTCTCCGTGTACTCGTCAACCAGATGGTCGATGTGGATGGAAAGGTCAGAGAGCTTTGCGAGCCTCGTGTCCTGCCGCCTCTTGACCTCTGCAACATCAGACTGCACGCCTGTACCTTCAGCGCTTGACGAACCGCCCGTGCTGATAGCCCGAGCACGGAGCCTCTCGTACTCATCGACCAGCCTGTCAATTCTGCGGTTAAGCGACTCCAGGTTTTCGAATTCCCTAATCATGTGTTTACCTCCTCTGCGTAATATTATATCACCTGTGGCTTAAATATACCCGTAATTCTAAATATTTTATACCGAATTTAAAAGTTTTAGCGCTTGTGGTATAATTTATCGTTAAAATAGTTTGTTAGCTAAAAACGGCAAATAAATGCGTTTTAAGTTTTAGTAGCCTTTATGCGTAGCGTGAGGCTACTGAGCAGATACTTCTGCATGCTGTCCTTGTGAGCTAAGGCGGACAGCACATCCTCATCACGGGTACCCTTGCACACGAGGCGGTGCACAAACACCTTATCCTGCTGTCCTTGTCTATGCAGGCGCTTATTGGCTTGAGCATACTGCTCATATGACTGCGGGAGCCCAAACCAGATAATGCGCCTACCGCCCTGCTGCAGGTTAAGCCCATAGCCCATAGCAGCCGGATGTGCGATGAGGATATTAACTTTGCCGGCGTTCCAGTCTGCTATATCTTTACCAGATTTAAACACCCTAACTTCACCTTTGAAATCGCTGAAAGCGTTGCAAAGTCTAGCTTTCTCATGGAGGAAGTTATAAAAGATTATGATGTTTTCGTTGAGGGGTTCTACGAGTTCAGTGAGCGCTTTAAGCTTAGTATCATGCACTGTCACGTAATCTTTGCTGTCCTCTTGGTAGATAGCGCCACCTGCAAGTTGCAGGAGCTTACCCGAAAGGTCTGCCGCAGTACTTGCCATAACAGAGCTCGCTGAATCCGTATCATCGAGATAACGCAAAACGCACCCACGCTCGAACTTAGCATAGGCTCTACGGGCTATGGTATCAAGTTCGACTAAGTTATCAACGTACGTGATATCGGGTAGCTCTAAATAGTCCTCGCTTTTAAGCGATAGGCTGATATCAGACAGCCTGTGTGTTATCTCTTCATACGCCCCTGTCCGTATCTTGTAGTCATACACAACCCCGTTAACCGCTCTTCCAGGAATAAAATACGCTTCCCTGAAACGATAGAAGTTGTTATATAATCTCTTGCCGCCATCAAGTAAATAACTCTGCGCCCAAACATCCATAAGTCCATTAGGGGCTGGCGTACCTGTTAACAACACGAGCCGTTTTATTTTATGACGCACTTTACACAGCGCCTTAAACCGTTTTGCTTTTGGATTTTTAAAACTGGTTGACTCATCGATAACTACCATATCAAAATCAAACGACCACCCACCTGCCTCTGATTCTAAATATTCGACCAGCCAGACAACGTTTTCACGGTTTATGATATAAACATCGGCTTTAGCGTTTAACGCCTTAATTCGTGCAGTTCTAGAGCCAATAACGGTACTTACCGTTAACCCCTCAAGGTGTCTCCACTTAGATATCTCCGTCTGCCATGTACTCATAGCTACAGACAGAGGCGCTATCACAAGACACCTCCCTACCATAAAGCGGTAGCGGATGAGTTCGTTTACAGCAGTAAGTGTAATAACGGTTTTGCCAAGTCCCATATCAATAAACAACCCGTAAGAGTTATGGGTAAGGAGCCTATCAATGCACTCCCGCTGGTAAGCGTAAGGCTTAAAGGTGTTCATAAATACCGCCCTCTTTGAGGTTGAGCATGGAGTTTATCTGCTCAGCGAAGCGTTCGCCACACAGGCACCCCACAAACTCGTGCCGGACTAGTAAAGAAATATTTTTAGGTATTGTCGCATTGTATATATACTCAACCCACACATCCACCTCGTCTGCTGTCGATAACACTGCGCACCTGGGTATGAGTTTGCTCTTATGGGGCACCGTGCCTTTAAGCTCTATGAGCCTTAGCACCTGTCTGAGGCTAAGCTCACCGTCGGGACGTTTAACCTCGACAAAAAAGACGTGTCCTGCCAGTAGCACTATCCTGTCAGGCACCCCCGCCGCTGTGGGTGATATAAATTTATATGTTTTATCACCGTAACTTTTAACTTTGCGAATCAGTCGCCTCTCAATATCTTTTTCCGTAATTGTGTTATTCATCCAGCGCCTCCTTTTCCACAATTAAATAAAGTCTCCAGGCTTTCATAAGCTCCCATCTTAGTGCAGGATCTAGATATTGTGATACATCTATACCTGCACGTAGTCCATAGCGAATCTCCTGCATCTGTAGATAGTTAAATACGGGGTTGTCGTAATACCATACATCCAGACCTTGTAATAGCCCAAGCCTTATCTGCTTCATTTGCGCCGCACTAAAGCGAGCGTCTGTGTAAACGGAAACATCCACACCATCTAACAGACCATATTTTATTTCTTGTAGCTGAAGATAATCAAAAACCGAATTTTCATACTTTTTCATTTTCTCCTCAATCCGTTTCTCTTTCTCTGTAATTTTTTTATTCATTTTTTCCTCCTCTGTGTTTCCATTTCTAGCTCTTTTGTTTTTAATTCTATTTCAAGTCCTAATCGGATTTCGAACATTTGTAAATCATCAAACTTAGGATCAGCGTACTTATCAACGTCTACACTATTTTCAAGTCCTAATCGGATTTCATACATTTGTGAAGTATCGAACTCAGGATTAGCGTACTTATCAACATCCACACCTTTTTTTTAAACCATAGCGAATTTGGGTCAATTGAAAATAATCAAATCCCAGTTTTTCATACTTTTTCATTTCTCGTTCTATTTCTTTTTCATTCATTTTTTTCACCTTCCTTCTAAATTTGTTTTTATCATTTAGTTTGTTTTAACTTATTAGTGGGACAAAGTTGCCTAAAATACGTATAAACTTTTTTAAAATATAGGAGAGACACGACTAACTTGTATTTATTATACAAAATACGTATATATTTTTGTGTTTACTATACATATATTCTACTTTTTTTACTTTTAACCCTAAAAAACTGTCCCATATAGTGGTTTAAATAGCTGTAAGTGTTAGTATAGCTGGTTTTCAGCGTGGGACAAAGTGTTTTAAATCTGTCCCACTTTTAAAAATAAATACATCGGCTGTTTTCGTTGAAATATTAATACTCGTAGCACCTCTTACACATGGGACAAAGTGTTTAGAGTTTGTCCCGTTTTTGTCCCAAGCCGTTTTTTCACTTTGTCCCATCTGTCCCAAAATTGTATACAATTTTACTTCAACACCCAAACCCGTTGTCTCCCATAGTTTTTAAGGCGTTTTCTATCTTTTGTTTTAGACATTTCTTTAAGTATTGAATTGATTAATCTGGCGTCCTTATTTGTGTATTTTTTGAGGTCTCCGTCAAGACACTCTACCCACACTTCTGCCGCTGATATGTATTCTCTTTTAACGTATCTTGGCACGCCTCCCAATACACTCATCTTGTCGCTACTCGCAAGGTACAGTTTGCGGGTTTTGATGTCCATAGCCTCCCAACCTGAGGGCACCTTGAGTTCTACGAAAGCTCTTATAATACCCTCAAGAGGTGATTTTACGGCGTGCTGCTCTCGCACCCTCTCCGCCGTTTTCTCCTCCGCCGAGCTAAGATGTAGGGGTGTGTCTTGCGTATAAAGCACCACAGCTTCCGCCCATAGCTGGTCTACAAGCCCAGGCATATCGTCCCACACGCTGTGCTTGGACTGTGTAATCCCACATGATATGGGTAGGAACCTTCGATTACCTGTAATGTCACTTAAAAATTCATCCTCGTTACTGGTGCCGAAAAACACACACCTTCTTTTGCGGTCTTCGGCTCTCCTGCCATACGCCGCACGGTATCTATCACTAGTCCTTGTGATAAACTGCTTTACAACTTCGATTTCGTGTTTCTTAAGCGCCGCCAGCTCCCCTACTTCTGCTATCCATTTGCCTTGGATGAGCTCAGCCCCCGTCTTGCTGTCAAAGGTTGTTAGGGAGTCTGTAAACCATTGCATGCCGAGGTTTGCGAGGAACGTGGACTTGCCGATGCCTTGCTTGCCTGTAAGGATTGGCATGTAGTCATACTTAACACCCCCCTTAAGGACTCTTGCTACCGCTCCCGCCATACACTTAACAGCAACCGTTTGTGTGTATTTGCTATCCGCAGCGCCTAAGTAGTCTGTAAACATAGTTGCTACCCTCTGTTTCTTATCCCAACTCAAGCTCATAAGATAATCTCTGACCGGGTTTATTGCGTTTTTATGCGCTACTATCGTAAGCGCTTCGTCCACACTACGCCTGTTGGCTATACCATATCTTGTCTCAACGTAGTTATATAGATTGGCATCGTCCGATTCCTCCCACTCTCTGTTTTCCTTACTTAGTACATCCGGTGCCTCCCACGGTAGGGGTGCGGTCACTTCGAGGCTGTAGCTAAACTCGTTGTATTTAATTTTATCTCGTAGCTCTTCATCAAACTGCAATATCAACACAACATTATTAATTGTAGCCTTAGGCATGCCGTCTTTTTTAAGCGATAATGCCTTAAGCCCTTCTGCAGATTCGCTCTCGCTACCTCTAAACCTCTCCTTAAGTAGCTTCTTCTTAACGTTCTCATCTGCTGCTGCGAATTCGCACATCTTAGCGTATGAGGGCAGTTTATTAATTGCAGTATCCGCTCTTACCCCCTCATCGAGTCCTCCGAACTTGTGTATCCTCACAAGGTCGAATGCGTTGAGTAGCATACCCCCTGCGGGGTCTGTGGCGTGATTCGAGTACATGAACAACCCATCATCATACACTACAGCTCCGCCTGTAGTAGTAGCCCCTAGATATGTAAACCTGTCAGGGTCGTGAGTTTCTATATATGTACCCGGTATTAACTCGTCCAGCACGTCATACACTGTATAGGTTTTGCAGAACGCCCCGACAATCCCTTCCTTTTCCAGCGGGTTTTGCTGTTTTTTAGCCCCATATGCAAAGGTTTTTGCTTCGCTGGGGTGATAGTGCCACTTCGAGGTATCTTTCCAATTTGGTACACTTGAAAGCGCTTTAGAGGCGTCCAGGGGTTTGCCGTCGAGCCGTTTGAATATATATTCGGCATTTTTGCAAACACTTGGATTAAACATCAGCCTTGCGGGTTGAAAGGTTGTCGGATCAAAAAACTCCATACCTATTTCATATGCTACTATCCTTGCTAGTGCTTCATACTCCTCGCCTGTGACCATCCTGTCAAGTAGTATTATAAGCCTTATTCTGGGCGCCTCTTTTGTGTGTTTTCTTGTGCTGTGGATGACCGCAGTTACGCCCCTATTTTTTATCTTGTTATAAACCATTACAAGATCGCTTGTGGTAAGGCTGTCCAGGTCAAAGGTGAGTATATCTCTACCTTTAAGGTCGCTACGTTTGCGTCTGTTACCTGTGAACGTACCGCCAACATACCCTCCGACATCTTTGGCGTCTACCTGTGCTTCTTTATCTAGCTTTAAATATTCATCTAGCGTTTGAGAGCCCTCTACAGGCGCTCTTAACTTATCTACGAATTCATCCCACGGCAGGGTTACTCTCCTAACTGTTGACTGTTTACGTGACTTAACGACTGATATTGTTATGTCTCGCATATCACACCTCCTATCCTTTTTTATAGTAATCTGATATAAAGCTTTCGCCTTTAAGCGGTAAACCTTCTGCCCAGCTAGGTGGTGTGCTGAATACCCCTTCTAAAAGCTCTTGTACTTTTTCTGCACATCCTGCCTCAGCTTCTACCACCACTTCATCGTGTACGTGCAGCACAATGTGGGCATTGATGCCCCCCACAACCAGTGTTTTGGTTATGCGGTTTATGGCATCGGCTAGCACGTCACGAGCTATCGCCTGTACTATATTCTCAACTAGTTTACCGCCATACGTCTGTTCCTTAGTTTTCCCTGCATGTGTGTAGTCTGTGTAGTAGATAGCGCCGTCCACAATGACGGGGTTGTGATAATACAGCTCCCTGCCACTAGGTAATCCTATTGCAAGATTAATGCCATTTACGGCGTTAAGGGTCGACTTAAAGCTTATAGGTATCATAGGGTTTGTCCCCGAATAAAACTCATCACTTACAGTACTCTTAGCCATCATCTCTGTGTATCTCCATAGCTCTGCTATGCATGGATTGGCTACTCGCCAAGCTCTTACAAGCCCCCTGAGCTCATCATCTGTAAACTCATCTTCGCTAGCCCCCATCTGTCTTAGTGCACCTACGGCTCCTTGATATCCGAGAGCCAATGTTGCTATCTTACCTTTCTGCCTGTATGCGTAGTTCGAGTGACCTTTGATAATGGTTGACTTATCAATGTTGTACATCCTAGCTGCAGTTGCCTCGTATATTTTGCCATCACCCTTAAACTCCTCAAGTACCCAGTGCTCTCCTGCAAGCCATGCGAGCACTCTAGCCTCGATGGCTGAGTAGTCACAGATTACGAATTTGCAACCCTCTCGTGGCACAAAGCAGGTACGTATGAGCCCGCTGAGCGTGTTAGGCACGCTGCCGTGCAGTAGCTCGATGTCTTTTTTATGCCCTGCTTTAACTAGCTCTCCTGCTTGGTTGAGGTTGTACACATCACCCCTAGGTAGGTTGTGAGGCTGTACGAGCCTACCCGCCCACCTGCCAGTCCTGCTCGCGCCGTAAAACTGCAGTAGCCCTCTCACTCTGTTATCTTTTTGTGCCGCTGCCCGAAGTGTTTCATACTTTTTAGTTGATGTCTTTCCTAGACCCTGCCAAGCCGTGAGCACGGCTCGTGCGTCATCTGTGAGGTCTGATTCTAGTAGCGCTTTAACGGACGCTGCGTTAAGACTTGTTATCTCCTCGTCTAAAGTATCGTTTAACCAGTCTAGTACCTGCGCCCTTGACCTTGGGTTATCTACCCCCGTAATGCGTTTGATTGTATCTAAGTGCGCACTTTTTACTTCACCGTCTATAGCTATCGCCGCCTCTACTAGAGCTTCGTCCACGGCTATGCCTCTCCAGTTAACGAGGTAGTCCCTCATCCATTCGGTGTGGACGCCCTGCGGGACGTCGGGTAACATCTTATCTATCTCTCTCGCTACCTCAACATCTCGTTTGCAATACTCCCTAAACAGCTCCCACTTCTCGGAGGCGTGCTTAGGTAGGTTTCGGGTTCTTCCGCCGTTGGTTTTAGTGGGCTTACAAGGTTTACAGAAGTAATTAATAAGGGCTTTGCCTGTTCTTAATTTTGCCTTATCCTCTGGCATATCTAAGGCTTCGCCCATTTTCTCAAGGCTAGCTGGATAACCCCTGTACATGCCTTTAACCATCGTACACTCCCACCGCGAGGGGCGTATGATTATGTGTAAGGCTCGCTTTAGGCATTCCATCTCAAAGTGTGCGTTGTGTGCACACTTGATGTAGTTTTGGCTTTCCAATAAGCGCCTTACCCCCACTAACTTCTGCTGGGTAATTTCGCCACCATCTGTTAAATCTATTAGCTCGACATCTCCGTCATCTATTGCGTATGCCAGCAGAAGCACTTCAAAGTCCCCTGATTCTGCGTATTTATAAAGTCCAGCAGTGCGGATGTCCACACTGCTGAAGGTCTCTATATCTATGTATAATTTATGCTTATTCATTTTTTTTGCCTACTTCCTGAATTCCCTAGAAAGGTGCTGCGCCTGTGATAGGGTCTACTTGAGCTACCTTGCCGAATACCTCCGACGCCTTAGCTCTACCTGCTAGAGGCTCGCCATCCTCAAGTTTCTGTACTGCGTTAAGTGCGCACCCTATACCCTTCTTGCCCCCATATGCGTACGGGAAGAAGTTAATATGTACTCTGCCGTAGCACCCGCTATACACTTCCGCAGGGCTTATTATCGCCTGTAGGTTTGCGTCTACCACCTCAGGCGGGTAGTCTATGCGGCTTGAGGCTGTAAATACCCAGTGCCCTTTGCACTCATCACCAAACGGCATACCGTCTGATGGCTTAACTCCGTCCCCATCGTGGATGGGTATGTTGACCTTTTGAGGTCTTTTCCCTTGCCATTTGCTTGATGTCCCAAGCACCGTAGCTGCCTCAATCGCTGCGTCTATCGCCTTTTTAGTCTCAGTGTCTGTCTTAGGCACTAGCACAGTCAGGCTGTACTTAGGGTCTTGCCCTTGCTCTCTTGCGTACGCCTCCAGTACGTGTACAAAGCTAAATCTAACTCTTCCCGTGGTTACTGCTGTATTACTCATTTTTCTTTCCTCCTAATTTCTTAACTTTACTTTTCTAGAAACGCTACCTCTGCCTTACTCTTGAGCGCTGGTCTTTTATCATCTTCTGGAGCCAATGTCGGCTTTCCCGTTTTTCTCGTGATATACTCACCCACAAGCTCGCCGAACTCTTTCTTGCCGACCATTTTTTCCAGTTTCGCAAGGCTTAGGGGGGCTGACTCGTATATAAGCGCTTTGTCGTATCCCGCTTGCTCTAGCAGCTCAAGCGCTTTGTCTTGGTCACTCCACACTCTTATAGCTCTCCCCTCCACCGCCTTATACCCTTTAACCTCTCGCCCTGCGAGGCACTCACCGAGTAGGTACTGCTTGGCAGCTGCGAGCCAGTCAGCGATAAGCTCCGCTCTAGGTATGAGCTCTGCCACTTCGTCAGTTGTAAGCTCTTTAGGAGCTATCATCTTAGGCTCTGTTGTCGCTATATCTTTTGCGTGGGTGGTGCATACAGCTTTTGCACTGCAGAATTTACAGTGTTCACCAGATACGAAATCCCCTTCGCCCCTAAACGCTTTTTCTGCGATTGGTTTTATTTTCGCCTCAAACTCTTCGATCTCGGCTCTTGTGTACTCAGCTACGTCTATATGCTCAAGGCGAGGCTGCACGATTATGAGCCTGACGTTTTTTATGCTTGGTAAGTCCGCTAGACATCCCGATGCGTATAACATGAGTTGTGGGTTGCCTTTGGCGTATACCTTGTTGCCTTTGCCGTATTTAAAGTCTACGATAGCCTGTGTCTCGTTGTTATGCGCTGCGAAGTCTATGGTGCCAAAGCCTTCGGGAATGCACGGTATCGATACGGTGCCCTCTACTGCCACCGCTACTGTCCCTATGTTGTCGTCAGTCCTTGACTCGCCCAAATCCGTGCTAATATCTAAGCATTTCTGCACGTAGTCCATTACGGCATCTCTCATCTCTTCTTCCATCCTCCCTAGCAAACGTATAGGTATGTCGCCTTTCAGCGCTTTTTTAAGCACCTTTTCTGCATACCCGTGTGCTAGTGCGCCTTCCTCGGCGTACGCACTGCTCTTATCCGGAAAGGCTTCCTCCATCCTTGCGCTGGGGGTGCATACCAGCCACCTATGTGCGCTGGATGGTGAAAGTACGGCGTGTCTCTTATCTCCCATCGCTATGCCTCCTCCCCTAGCCTTCTTAGTTGTCTTAAAAAGTTGACTCTCTGTGACTCCTTAAGCTCAGGTAGACTTTTAACACTATACCTTGTTAGTAGCGCCCTAACGTCTTCGTGCTTGCCGTCATCGAGCAGTGGTCTTGTTGCAGCCGCCAGGTCTTCAAGCGTAACCTCAGCGCCTGTATCATCCATCTCGTGTGCTAGGGGTGCAGACTCTTCTGCTTTTGTTTCCGCCCTACCGTTAGGTGAGCCTTCCAGTAGTTCCACCAGCTTAAATACCGCTTCCTTATCTAGATTTCGGCATTCAACATTAATCTGAAGTTTCATCTTTCTCTCTCCTTCCTTTGACATCTTACCCTCATATGTGCTACTCTGTGACTGGTTACATTACGTAGCCGTCTGAAGTTTCATTGAGGGCTGTTCTTTGTGGGCAGCTCTCTTTCTGTGTGTACTGATTTAATAGCCTCCCTTTGCATTTGATCTACTGTGCGCTTAACAATTTGACTATGCCAGTAAATACCAGTCACGGCTCCCAGCAATAGTGATAAGCTGCACGCAATTATCACATGCTCTCGTTTCATTTTTAACCTCCTTTCTTTGTGTACTCTCTACTATCCTCAAGGATGATGCCGAGCGTGTCTTCTGTGGACAGTCCCAGCACTCCCGCAAGAGTCACTATCTCACCAAGCTTAAAATCCCTAATGCCGTCTATCTTAAGTGCTGCCGTATCACGGGACTTACCAATGGCATCTGCTACATCCTGAATCGTCTTACCCTTCTTTGCCATCTCCTGTCTTAGTCTTAGACCTTCCATTTTTTACCTCCTTTCTGTAGGTGTCGTGTCTTGACAAGACATATAGTATCTCAACAGGATATATCTTGTCAAGACTTTTTCAACAAAAATTTTATTTGTTTCAAAAAAAAATTGATTTATGTGTAAAAACTAAGTATAATCAAGCTATGGGAGGTGCAGATATATGAGCTTGTCTAACCGTATTAAATCTCGTCGAGACACTTTGCACATGTCTCAAAAGCAACTTGCGACCCAGCTAGGATACCAGCCTGAGTGCGGGACAATATATAAATTAGAGACAGGCAAAACTAAATTGCCTGTAGATAAACTCTGCAAACTAGCCGAAATCTTAGAGACCACCCCAAACTGGCTTCTTGGATGGGGAGGGGGGGGCGAAAACGTTGAAATTTCAACACCCGCAACCGTTTCAGAGCCTGCCTCAGCAGCCACCCTAAGCCTGCACTTAAGCGATGACCCGACGTCCGAAGCTGTAGGTGCTGTCCTTGTATCCTCTACGGGACTCAGCGCTACCGACCTACTGGCGGTTAAATCTACCAGTGACAGTCTAGCCCCTACTGTAGGAGAGGGGGATACTGTAATACTTAGTGAGTCGGGTAGGGTGCGTAATACATCCATAGTGCTAGCCAATATAGGAGATACCGCCGATTTTAGAAGAGTACTTATTAGCGATGACGTGACACTACTTATAGCAGATGATAAAGACATAAAGCCTGTGCCTCTTACAGCTAACACCAAGCTGTATGGCACTGTTGTTGAGATACGAAAGGTAATAACTTAATTACTATGATAATTTTTAAACCATATGAAAACAGCACGGGCGAGAAAACCTGTGCTGTTTTAAATTACAATTTTGTTAATAGGCGCATACGCTCTTCTGAGCCCACCCTAGGCACTGTTTTTCGTGCGTGGCTTGACCTAAAACGGTTTGAGATATCGGAAGGCACCGTGAAAAACATACTCGCCAGATGGCGTAATAATTATGCAAGGTATGCTACTAGACCTGTAGCCTCATTTACAGCGCCTGAGCTACAGCAGATAACGCTTACTTTAGCTAAGAGGTATGTAGATATCAAGCACCCCTTCAGTGTGCTTAGAAACATCTTTAAGCACGCTAAACGGCTGGGTTTTATATCTACAGACCCTACGGCTAACCTAATGGTGCCAAAGCCCCGGAGAAGAGCTCCTACCAATAACTACTACACTAAAGAAGAGCTCGATAAGTTCCTGAGGCTTGCTAAGGAACAACTACCTCATCAGTGGTATGTCTTCTTCTATCTCTTAGCCCATACAGGGCTGCGCAGGGGCGAGGCGCTTGCGCTTAAGTGGATAGACTTATCTAGAGACAGCCTACTCGTTCGCCGCACGTTATCAGCTACCCTAACAGGTCACGCTATATCCGATACCGCTAAGACGAGCGCTAGCCATAGACGAGTGTATATAGATAGTGATGTGTATAATCTCCTGATATCACTCTTTAGCTCCAGTGAATTTATCTTTAGTAATACTAAGGGTGGGTGTATAACCTCATCTCAGCCCATTAGATGGCTACATAAGATTAAGGGTATACGTTACATCTCGCCTCACGGGTTTAGGCACACCCACTGCTCCCTCCTCTTTTCTGCAGGTGTTGACATCCCCACCGTGCAGAAGAGGCTCGGGCACAGCGACCTTAAGACTACTATGCAGGTATATAACCACGTATATAGAGATGATGAGTTTAGGGCACTTGATAAGTACAAGGAGTTTATGGGGAGGTAGTTTTCATTTCAAGCTCTTTTTCCTTTTCGGTTAACCAGCCCCGCACTTCACTTACTTCATCTTTCGAGCTTATTAAGCTCTTTATGTATCTTTTTGTCGTGGATTTAGCCACGTATCTTCGTTGCAATTCCTTGTTGTTTAGTTTCCATCTTTCGTTAGCCCTCTTTCGTGCTTTGCTCATGCTTTCCACTCCTTCAGTAATACTTTAAGTTCTTTCGCTATAGCTCTTTTCACAGCTGGTGGGTACCCTTGAAATTGAGGTGTCATACCCGCCACCTCTTCCATAACTATAGTTGCGTAAGCGTTAGCGTCCACCTCCGGCTGTTGTAGATTATATTCTTCGAAATCCACCTCGCCTATTTCTTTGTAGTTTTTAAACCAATGCCGTCGGTTTTGAAACTGCCACGCATGACGTAGCTCGTGTGCGATAGCGAACAGCAAGTCCAGCTCTGCTACGTCAGTGTTTAGTATTAAAAGAGTCGATTCTACTTTCGAGATTTCAAGCGCTGCGATTCGACCTTCACTTTTAGGCACCGAATTATCGTAACGAAGCGGGATTGGTGCTATTCTAAGATCCTCGCACACCATCTCTACGAATTGCTCAAGCACTCTAACCTCCCTTTTAACGTTGCCAATTTCTGCTCGCTGTCTGCTAGATATTTTTTTAGACAAGGCATGCTGTTTTCCTGCACGAACGTTCTTCTTTCCATATGTTTGATGAAGCGTTTTTCTTTTTCGCAGACTTTTGATTCTATTTCCTTTTTTTTTGCAGTTTATATACTTACGTAGCTGTGTCGTTGAACCTTCCAAGCTTCGATATTCTTTAGAAATTTCGTCGAATTCTTTTTTTCTTTTCAACTCTTCGATACCTGCCTCGTTGCCATCATAAGCTCTCAAGAACCACACCTGATTTTTATATTTTGAATACGCCATTAGGTCGAGTAACTCTGCGATTCTTTGTTTTTCACGCCTCTTCTCCGCTCTCCTAGCCTGTACTTGAGCTTTCTTTGTCCTGGCTAATTCTTTTTCTTTTTCGGTAGGTGTGTGCTTGATTATAAGTTCCTTCAGCTCTTCGTTTGTTAATTCTTCCACTTTATTCTCATTAAGTCCATAAAAATCTGTACATTGATAAAACTTGCCAGTGTGGTGCCATTCCTTATATTCTAGGAACTCGTCAACTAAGCTCTGTTTTGATAACCTACCTACCAGCTTTTCATCTAAATCCCAGTTGATATCAAGCATAGCTTTTACAATCTTTGTCTTTGTCCATTTACTGAGTGGCTCTTTTTCTTCAGCATATGCATTTGTCGCATTAACGCTCATGCTCTGTCCCACATATCCTTGACCTCTGCTCATGTCTTCCCCCTACATTTACCTGTTATCTTTAACTTGGCTATAGTATACCTTATAAGGTGTACTCTGTCAAGAGTTTTTTTACTTTTTTGCTGTTTTTTTTATTTGAAAGAAGTTATAGCGCAGAAAAACGCTAAAACTTGCTCTATAAAAAATTATAACGCAGAAAAACGGCAAAACTTGCTCTATAACCCTCTGGGTGTACCAAAGAATGGTGGCATACCCGTCATCCTTGAAAACGCCTCTCCGTTATATAGCAGGAGGGGCGTTTTCCTTGTTACAAGCACACGGTTCGCTGGAGATGTGCCGGTACCCTTGTCGAGTGGTTATTTTGGATTCGCAATGTGCGTAACTTTTAAATAGCTTCCCTTAAATTTTCAAATCTTTTTTCAAACAAAATTAGAACTGCCAAGGTGATTGCACCGTCCACTCCGAGATAGGTAATATTGTAGTATAACGACCACACAAGGGCAGAATGCTGAAAATCGGCCGGTACATACTCCGCAAAAAATATATACCCGGATATTACAGCCACTATGTATCTTCCAAGAATCCCTACAAATCCACCTATTATCAGGCCATGCTTTTTATCTTTGAAAAATCCCGATGCACCTATGATTCCCTTCGCGGCAACATAATCGAGCACCACCTGAAACGGATTAAGGATGGTAGCTCCTCCAAGCAGTAACTTGAATATTCCGGCAGATGAACCGAGCAAGATGCCCTGACGTGATCCATAGAAATACCCTGCGAGTATTACAGGAAGCATGCTTGCAGGTGTGACGCTCCCGCCGAGCGGCATCTTAAAGAGTCTGAGTTCTCCAAGCACAATTGCCGTAGCAAGTAATAATCCGCACACGGCCATTGTCTTGGCATTGTTATCCTTTGGCGCCTTGCTGATCTTTACAATGACCAGAAAGCAAAGAATCACAAGCGCAGCAATGAGAATTTTGCCGCCTGTACTCGTAAGCACGTTTTCCAGCGAAATCTTAAGAATTTGATTAAACATAATAAAACCTCCTAACAATGTAAGAGGAGATATAGGTAAATACCTATTATAGCTTCCCTACGCCGGCATTATCCGGTTCAGGTATGAGGGTCGTGGCTTTGCCACTTCTCAGCTACTGCTCCCCTAGCTTTAAAATATATTACCCTACTTTCAAGAAGGGCTATAAACTAATTTGGCAAGGCAAGTACTGTTACTACTCAGCCTGCACTTCGGCTTCAATTTCAGCTCCGGCTTCCGGTTCAGCTGCACTTTCCACTTCTTCCTTTTGAGGCTCAGAAATTTCTTCGCCCTTTCTTACGATTTTAACCTTTAGATCCGCCGATACTTCTTTATAAAGCTTTACCGTTACGACGGTATCTCCAAGAACCTTGATAGGCACGGAGATAACGATGTCTCTCCTATCTATGTCTATGTCATGGTCTTCCAATAGTTTTTTTGCAATATCAACATTTGTAACGGCACCGAACAGCCTTCCCTTTTCACCGGCTTCAGCCTCAAGCAACACCTCAAGTGCTCCCAATTTTTCTGCGAGTGCAGTCGCGTTATCTCTTTTTTCCTTAGCCTTCTTCTCGACTTCAGCGATTTGCTCCTGCAATATCTTGATGTTATTTTCTGTAGCTTTTATAGCAAGTTTTGACGGAATCAGCTTATGTCTTGCAAAACCGTCCTTTACCTCTACTACATCACCTTCATACCCTGTGCCTCGCACGTCTTCTTTCAATATAACCTTCATACCTCTTGTTGCGCAGAACGCTCTCCTTTCACATTATTTTAAAAACTATCTTCCCTTTTTTCTCATCCTATCTTTAATACCAAACGCTCCGTCTAAAAGTCCGATAAACGCCAATATGGAAACTCCAACCGTGGTTATTATCATAACCAGCACTGCGAATTTTGCAAGTTTTTCTCTATCGGGATCTCTTGCAAGTACTCTTATCGCAAGTCCGGCGCCTTGGAACGCAAATGCTGTCTTTATAAGCGGTACCACTACAAATTCGATATCCTTACTAAAGCCTTCTACCGCCATAGGCAGTATATACACGAGAGCCAGCAATATCCCTGCAGTAATGGTTGCGCCGTTTGGAAGAGAAAAATCTCTTATCTTCGGCATCATAGGGACATCTATTCCTCTTCTCAACGCTACATTTCTTATGAAGCGATATTCTATAAGCGTTAAGAATGTAATTATCCCCAAAATAGCTGCCGGCAATGCATATATCAATGTCTTTACGAAGAGATTAATTCCTTCAGGATCCTTTGCGGTTACCAACGTTCCGTTTGCAAAAAACTTAAGTGAATCACTGCCTTTCGAATTCTTTACGACATCTGCATACTGCGTAACCAAAGAATCCACATTGAACTTACCGCTTCCCAAAAACAAAACCGCTACAATAACTACCAATGCGAATGTAGATATAATCGCTGTATACACTATTTCCAGCGGAGGTCTCTTTTCTTCAACACCTCTCTTTATTACAAATAACGGCATTAATATCACCGCTATTTCTATGACTACATTCGCAAACACACCCATGCATCGCCTCTTTTGTCGTTTAGTCCTTGGTGTATGGCATCAAAGCCATCACCCTTGACTTCTTTATAGCTTTAGCAAGCTCACGCTGCATAGCGGATGATGCTCCGGTAACACGCTTTGGCAATATCTTTCCTCTCTCAGATACAAATTTTGATAAAAGGTCTACATTTTTATAATCAATATCTGATTTTTTAAGATTGGCTCCTAATGCCTTCCTGCTGCTTCTGGCTCCTCCCATATTTCTTTTATCCATGATATCTCCTTTCTAATTTAAAATGGCATACTTTCTTCGTAAGGCTGCAATCCCTGTGGAATCTTATCCGATTGATCCGACTCACTTGCTTCCTGCGTGCTTTGCATGAAATCTTCATTACCACCGCTTACCTGAGGTCTGTCGTTTGCTTCGCCCCACTCAAGGAATTCAACGTTGTTTGCAACTACATCCGTTGTATACACTCTCTGTCCCTGCTGATTTTCGTATGATCCTGTCTGAATTCTTCCAACTACCGCAACCTTTTTGCCTTTTTTCAAATATCTGTCGCAATTTTCCGCCTGCTTGTCGAACACCACTATTCGGATGAAGTCCGCTTTTCTTTCTTCACCCTGCCTTGCCATGCGATCCACAGCTATCGTAAACTTTGTAATGGCCATATTGCTTGCGGAATATCGTTTCTCCGGATCTCTTGTAAGTCTGCCTGTTAAAACTACCTGATTCATTGTAATTACCTACTTTTCTTCTTGATTGACAATCATGTGCCTTATTATCTTTTCCTCAATCTTGAGCCTTCTATCAAGCTCTTTTGGGAAATCAGGCTCGGCCTCAAAGCTTGTGAGTACGTAATATCCTTCATTTTTATAGTTGATAGGATATGCAAAACGCTTCATGCCCCACTTATCTGTCTTAACTTCCTTGCCGCCATCATTAATTATGGAGCTCACCATAGAAATCAATTCTTCAATCTTTGATTCCTCAGTGTCTCCATCAATGATATACATTACCTCGTATTTAACCATATGTCACCTCCCTTTGGACTTTGGTTGGCATTACCCGTATTGGCAATGCAGAGAGTAAAAACTATCTTTAACATCATATCATTTGAACGTAAATATTGCAAACATTGCAGTTTAAATAGTTCTTATTTTTCTAATGAGTGCAGAAATTATAAATACGCATAAATTCACAAGCACTATTGTTGCGCCTGCAGGAATTTCAGCGACGTAGGCGACATACATGCCTACGAAAAAACAAAAGAGCGATATCAAAACCGAAATTATCGTAACCCTCCTGTATGTGGATGCAAGCTGTATCGCACTTATCGCAGGGAAGATCAGAAGGCTTGAAATCATAAGAGCTCCCATCATCCTCATCCCGACAACTACGGTAATAGCCACCAATATCGAAAGTACTCCCTTATATAGTGAAACCCTTCTACCTGCAGCCTTTGCAAATTCTTCATCGAACGTAAGCAAAAAGAAGTTGTGGTAAAAGAACACGTATATTATTATTACCGCAATTATAAGCCATATACTTAAGTTTGCATCCTCACTATTCATGGCTAAAATCGTACCGAACATAAAATTACATACATCCGTATTTATCCCGGAAGTTACGGATATCATCATGACCCCTGCAGCAAGTGATGAAGCGGATACAAGGGCAATAGCCGCATCACCCTTGAGTTTTGAATTTTCACTTAGCCTTAACAGAAAAAATGATGCTAAAACACAGGCGGCAATAGCTATGGGTAAAGGACTTTGACCTGCTACAAGTGCCACTGCAAGCGCTCCGAAACCTACATGTGACAGACCATCGCCTATCATTGAATATCTCTTAAGCACCAGATTTACACCGAGAAGCGAAGCGCAGATAGATGTGAGCGAGCCCACCACTATCGCCCTCACCATAAATGGAAAACTCAGCATTTCATTGATAATATCTATCATTTTCTACTCACTTCTTTTCTATACTCATCCGGACTTCCTAAAAAATGCTCGTCTTCTCTTAACCACACCACTTTATTGGCCCTGTCTATGCCTTCCGTAATATCATGAGAAACCGTTATGATGGTAACTTCTTCTTCTTTATTCAACCTATCCAGCACATCATAAAAATTGCCTCTTGCCGATGGATCCAGCCCTGTAATCGGTTCATCTAAAAACAACATGGTATCTGAAGCGCACAAAGCCCTGGCGAGAAGCACTTTCTGTTGCTGCCCTCCCGATAATTCCATGAAACTTCTTTTTTCTAAATCCTCTATACCGGCAATTTTCAGGCTGTGCCTTGCGTGTCGCCTCTCTCTTAAGAAGCTGAAAAGGGCGAGCGTAGCAAGCCCTTTTCTCGTAGAAATGCATCCTGACGATACAACCTCTATAACGGAAGCGGGAAAATCAGATTGAATAAATCTTTTTTGTGGCAAATATCCATAATTTTTAAGTTTTACTTCATCAGATCTTATGATTTCACCATGTGTAGGGGTTAACAACCCTATCAAGATTTTCAACAATGTGGTTTTCCCTGCACCGTTATTCCCAACTATACAGAGATAATCGCCTTTTTGTATTTCGAAGTTTACATTTTTCAGCACTTCTTTCCTGCCGTATGAAAACCCGACGTTTTCAAGCTTTAAAAAATCCATCGTTATATTAACTCCGTTTTTATCACATCAATCCTTTTTTCAGATTCTTTAAATTCTTTCTCATTATGCTGATATAGTCTTCCCCTGCATCCATTTGCTTTTTAGTAAGTGTATGGCATGAGTGGAGCTCTAAAATTTTACAGCCCGTGCTTTCCGAAACCGCCTTAGCTATTTTTTTATTAGACATTTCCACTACATACACCACCGGTATCTTTGAAGCCTTTACCTTGTTTATCAAAGTCTTGATGGCCTTAGCAGATGTTTCGCTATCCGAGGTGTGCGATTTGAATGCGGCCGTATATTTAAGCCCCAGTTCTTTCACCATATACTTAAAAGGGAACTTGTCTGCAACTATAATTTCTTTCCTCTTGACCTTCTTAAGTTCCTTTGCAAAATCTTCTTTTAACTTCTTTAGCTTCGTTGAAAATTCCTTATTATTCTTTTTGTAATAGTCCGCATTATCTGAATCCACCTTTTCCAAACCCTTAGCGATCCCGTTTGCTACCTTTTGTGCATTCTTTACAGATAACCATACATGTGGATCGTAAGTATTTTTTTTACCGTGTTCATCATGGTGTTCATGCTTTTTAGACTTTTTGTGCTCATCTTTGTGTTCATCCTTATGTTCGTCTTTTTCATGGCTTTCACCATCGTGATGCTCATCTTCATCGTGCTCATCGTGGTGGTGTTCACCCTTGATGAGATCTTTTTTTGATTTCTTAAAAAAGTCAAGCATATACAGAGCCTTTTTCTTCCCTGACTTAATGTCATCCTTCTTCCAAGCTTGCTTCACGGATTCTTTAACCCATGGATCTTCTACCCCGCCTACACCTATCACCATGTCGGCAGCAGCGATTTTTTTGATATCACCGGGTTTCGGTTCAAATGAATGAGCATCTGCCCCGGGAGGCAGTAAAAGGGTGACATCCGCCTTATCTCCTGCGATTTTCTTTGCAAAATCATACGATGGATAGTTCGTGGTTACTACAGACAGCTTTTTTGAAGCTCCCGTGTCGGTATCCTTCTTTTTACCGCAACCTGCAAATCCGAATCCTACCATCACAACTGCCATAAATACAGCAATTATTCCGGATAAACTAATAAATTTCGATCTTTTTTTCATAACATTCAACCTCCGTTCGTGACCGTGATTATGATTTAAACTCATAAACATTTACTTATACTTTCATTTTGCTATTTTTGTATAAATAAACGCTTTAAACGTTGAAATTCCAACGTTACAAGAAATAATTATAGCACCGCAAAAGCCATTGTCAAGTAGTTCATAACAAAATTTTATAGATTATTTTTTTGATCGGGATTGATAGCAAGGTGTATGTTGGTGACAGGACATCCCTTGGTACATTCAAAGCATTTTATGCATTCCTGACCTGTTTCAAATTCATTGTTTAGATCTATGGATGCAGGGCATCTTCTTTCGCACAGATTACATCCTTTAATGCACTTGCTTTCCTGTTTCTTAAGATTTAAAAACGGAAGTGTCGGAAGCAAAGCAAAATAAGCCCCAAGCGGACATAAAAATATACAAAACCCTCTCTCAAACACTGCCATCACTACCAATATAAGCCCGAATACAGCCAAACTGTACGGATACGTAGAAAACGAAAAGTTAAAAGCTCTTAAGTTTGCAAATCCCTCCCACGGATCATACTTTTCAACATTTTGATACAAGCCGAAATACACAAGCAACACTATCCCTGCAAGTACAGCGTATTTTACATATAACAATCTTCGCCTTAATTTAATGCTCGGTGTATACACTTTTTTTCTAAACTTTTTCTGAATAAATTTAGATGCGCTATAGATGATGTCACCAAGGAATCCAAACGAACAGGCATAGCCGCAAAAAAGCCTTCCAACAAGTATGACGGAAGCTGTAAGCACGATGAGCTGAATGAAGAAGCCGCTAATCTCAATATGCGTGCCCGTGCTCACTGAATTTGTTATATGCCTCACGGCTGCAAATCCCGATTGAAACAATCCGGGGGCTATAAAAAAGAAAGCGATTTGAATGATTATTCTTACGGTTCTTTTGATAAAGTTCTTTCTTTTTCTATCCACTATGCCCCCTTACTGTTTTTCAATGCCTTTTTAAGAGCTTCTTTTGCAGCATTTATTATCCCATTGGAAGAATACGTAGCACCGGATACTACATCTACATCCGTGCTTTGTTTTTGCAACATTTTATCCAATACCTTTATGGCTTGGTTATAATACGCAGCATCTTCCTTATCCGCCTTCTCTACCTTTATGTCTAAAATTATGCCATCCTTAATCTTGACGGCAACTCGCACGGTTCCTCCATATCCCTTAGCTTCGCCTCTTGTAACGCCGTCTTTATATTTGCTATTTTTTTTCGATCCTGATCGTTTTAAATTTTCCTGTTTTATCTTTGCAGCTTGTGCTTTGATCGCTGCATTTTTTTTATCAGCCTTCTTCGCATGAAATCCATATGCAAACAATGAAGCAAATATCAAAACGAAATTTATGGCTCTTATATAAAATCCCTTCTTATTCATGCTGTCACCTACTTAGCGATCTTTAACGCCTTGCTCACCGCATTCCTTATGCCTCTTGATGTAAAAGTGGCGTTTGTAATCGTATCAACACCCGTAATGCCGTTTTTGGATTTTATTTTATCAATTATGAGCAGTGCCTTTGCTATATATGGTTTATCACTCGGAGTCTTATTTAATATATCAACCTTTATATCAGAAATTTTACCGCCTGCAATGGTTACGGTAACCTTCACTATTTGAGCCCCGAATCCCTTATCATTAGCAGAATATTCTCCATCCTTATAATTTTTACCTGCAGCTATGGATTTATTCATTGCCTCTGTTAGTGCGGTCAGTATCCCATTGGATGTAAATGTGGCTCCGGATATGGTATCTACACCCTTTGTTGTCTGCTTCTTTAAGATTATCTCTATAATGTCCTTTGCCTTTTTAATATAAGGCACATCCACTGCTCTTTCGTTAATTATTTCGACTTCTATCTTTTTCATTTTATTATGCTCTACAGTAAGGGTCGTCTTTACCTTTTGATTTGCAGCGGGAAATCCATCTGCAATTCCTGTAAATATACCGTCTGTGAGCTTTGAAGAGTCGGGAGCCTCAGGTTTTTTTGGCTTCTTAGGCTTCTTCTGTTGCGGCTTTTTTATCTTGTCATTGCCGGAAACGGCCGCTTTACTGAGAGCATGTTTTATAGCCAATAATATCCCGTTAGAGCTGTAAGTTGCACCGCTTACGGTATCTACATTAAGGCTGTTTTTCTCTACAACCCTATCCATGATCACCTTTGCTCTATTAAAATATGCCGCATCGTCTCCATGCGATATGAGATGCACCCATTCTATCTTTGAGTGCGATACCTTTACCTTCACCTTTATAAGGCTTTTAAAGCCTTGTCCTACGCCTTCATATTCACCGTCTTTTAATTTACCTATATTAGGGAGCTCAATCTTACCTGTCTGTCCCTTAGCCTGTAATGCTCCTCCCTTCTTTGCTGTAGTTGTGGTTTTATTTTTTGCCGCAAAGGCCGGTCTTACCTTCGCCTTTATTAATTTCGGTAGTTTCTCTATAGGGAATCCGTTTGAAAATGCTATGGTAACAGCGATCATAACCGCTAATGCCGGTGTTAAATTCCCAAACTTCATATTTTTATTTTGCACCATTACCTCCTTCTTATTATAAAATCAAAAACCCGATAAGCATTATATTACTTATTGTACCCGCATAGCAAATCTTTAAGCAAACATTTGAAGCTTTTATGTTATTTTAGACTCACAAATAATTATATCCCTCTATATTTTCGACAATTTAAAAAGTTCAGATAGCAAAAACCCCGCGAAGCGGGGTTTTTGAATTTTAATAAACTAAGTACTTTATCTAATGTTTATTAAGCATTTTCCTTTATGCACTCTTCGAAGATCTCAAGACCCTTATCGATCTGAGCATCTGTAGCACATAGTGGGCAAAGGAATCTTATAACATTGTTGTAAGTACCTGCTCCTTCAAGAAGTAATCCCTTCTGTACAGCAGCCATTACTATCTTAGATACCAATTCAGCATTAGGTTCTTTGCCGGCCTTACTCTTAACAAATTCTATACCCATCATAGAACCTGTACCTCTAACGTCGCCTACAACTTCATACTTGTCCTTCCATTCGTTGAACTTAGCCATACACTTGTCAGCAATCTTTCTTGCCTTTGCAGGATAATCTTCTTTAGTCATAACATCGATTACCTGTAGTGCAGCGGCACAAGAAACCGCATTACCTGCATATGTACCACCGATTGTTCCTGGAGCTACATTTGACATTATTTCAGCGCTTGCAGTTACAGCGGATAACGGCATACCGCCGGCGATTGACTTAGCTGTAGTCATGATATCAGGCTCACATCCTGCTTCCTTGTAATATTCAGAAGCAAACATTCTTCCTGAACGTGCCCAACCTGTCTGAACTTCGTCTGTAACCATTAAGATGCCGTTCTTGTCACAGATCTCTCTAACAGCTTTTACCCATTCGATAGGAGCCGGTATGAAACCGCCTTCACCCTGTACAGGTTCGAATACGATAGCAGCTACATGCTCTGCAGGTGAAGCTTCTATAAATAACTGATTTAACTTATCAACATAGTACTGGATAGCTTCTTCATCAGTAAGACCATGAGGCTTTCTGTATAGATAAGGGAATTCCGCTCTGTAAATACCGTCAGGGAAAGGTCCCATACCTACTGCATATGCTTTCTTAGCTGTCATAGTCATTGTAAGAGTTGTTCTTCCGTGAAATGCACCTGAGAATACGATTACATTTGGTCTTCCTGTGTAGCTTCTTGCAATCTTTACTGCATTCTCATCAGCTTCAGAACCGGAGTTTACAAACATAGTCATCTTCTTGTCGCCCTTAACAGGAACGATTTCATTCATTTTCTCAGCAAGCTTAATATAATTCTCATGAGTAGTAATATTCATCATAGAATGGAAAAATTTATCAGCCTGATCCTTGACAGCTTCAATTAACTGTGGATGTGAGTATCCGATATTCAATACGCCTACTCCGCCGATCCAATCCAAAAATACGTTTCCGTCTACGTCCTCGAACATTGCGCCTTCACCCTTTGCTATAACGCAAGGATAAATGCACTTGATTGCAGCCGGCATAGATTCTTCTCTTCTTTTAATAATCGCTGCCGCTTTCGGTCCCGGTAACGTACCATTCACTTTAGGTAATGCTTCTCTTAACATTATTACACCTCCACCTTTCTTAAAACTATTGCTTCTTACAACGTCGTAAGAACGCAAATATACGTGAATCAACGCTTAAATTATAGCATACACTTACAAAAACACATAATATTTTTTGCGCCTCAATAACAACAAACGTTCTTAAATTTATGCATCCTGTAAATTTATATGGAACACACAAATTCTACGGTATCAAAAATCAATTGCCATCGTTTTATTATATACCCCACTATCGAAGTATGCTTAATTCCGGCTCTGAATGTACAACAGCATTTCACGGATACACAATGGGAACAACTTACATATGCCGTAAAGCTTCAGAGTTAAAAGTTCTTTGTGTTCAAGTGTTACAGTAACATTATCCCCGCTTCATTACATTTTTCTATTACTTCATCCTGCCAAATACCGACCTGCACTTCGCCTATATGCATTCTCTTGAGGAAATATAAACACAGTCTGCTCTGGCCTATTCCCCCGCCGATCGTAAGCGGCAATTCTCCGTTTATGACCTTTTTATGAAACTCGAGCTCTGCTCTTTCTTCCTTGTTTGCAGCCTTGAGCTGGCTTAACATCGATCTTTCATCAACCCTCACTCCCATAGAAGAAATTTCTATAGGCTCATCCAACATATCGCTCCAAAGTATAATATCACCATTTAATTCCCAATCATCGTAATCCGGAGCTCTATCATCATGCACCGTACCGTCAGGCAACTTGCCACCTATTTTTTCAATAAATACCGCCCTCTTTTGCTTTACTATTTCATATTCCCTCTGCGGAGCGGGGATATTCGGGTACATTTTTTGAAGCTCTTGCGAAGTTATGAAAAATATGTCATCCGGCATCATCAAAACCAATTCAGGATATAGGTTGTTTACATACTCTTCAAGGTTTTTAAAGCATTCATATAAAATTTTCACAGTACTTCTCAAATATTCGCTCGTCCTGTCGCTTCTCGTTATCACCTTTTCCCAGTCCCATTGATCGACATATATAGAATGTAGATTATCAAGCTTTTCATCGCGTCTTATGGCATTCATGTCCGTATATATTCCTCTGTGAGGCTCTACCTTGAACTTTCCCAATGCCATTCGTTTCCACTTTGCAAGCGACTGTACTATCTCGGCATTTTCTTCGTTTAAATCTTTTACCGTAAAACTTACAACTCGCTCCACACCCGAAAGATTATCATTGAGCCCACTTTTCGATGTTACGAAAAGAGGTGCTGTAACCCTGAGCAACTTGAGTCTATATGCAAGTTCCTGCTGGAAAAAGTCCTTAACAAGCTTGATAGCCTGCTGAGTTTTTTCATAACTTTCAAACGGTTTATAACCTTCCTTTATTATCAAATCCTTCATCTAAAACCCCATTCTTTGCATATCGATAACCCAAGTTCTTCTTTCATCCGCACCATCGATGCACCCAAAAAATCGTTCCGCGCACATCAGTACGCAAGCTCTCTCTTAGAGTACCTGCATCCGCAATAGTTTTGTCTATAAAGACCGTATCTCTTAGAAAGCTCTATACTCCTTCTAAAGCCGTCACGTTTTTTAAAATCCTCCGCCAAAAAATTACCGCCGTAACATCTACGAGCATTTTCAGCAGAAATCACAATATCGGAAAACCTCTTGTGAGGACTTATGCTGAGCGTTGTCGAAAACGTCTCTATACCAAGCTCATCCGCAAGCCTTGCCGTATCAAGCAAACGCAAATCATAACATGCCCTGCACCTGTTCCCTCCCTCAGATTCATATGAGTATTTCGATGCGGCTCTATAAAAATCCGTGCTGTCACTACTTCCTGTAAGCAGTTTTATATCAACCTCATGCTCCTCGCTCATGGATTTAATGAGTCTCTTTTGACCGGATAATCGTTTGAAATATTCATCTTCCAATGTAATATTCGGGTTATAAAAGTAGACCGTAACATCGAATCTTTCTATTAATCGCTCTATGACGGCGCTGCTGCAAGGTCCGCAGCATGAATGCAAAAGTATCTTTTCCATCGCTACACTTCCTCTCGCCTTCTTGGAGCAATATTTTTATCAAGCGTTACCATACGAAGCTTAACAAGTAACTTAACAAGCTTATCTCCCTTTGGAATGTCTAAAAGCTCACGCACATTTATAGCTTTCACTACAAACAGAGCTTTTAAATATACAACCGCTGAAATCACACAAGTTATCAAGGTGGATATCTGCATTCTCGATGTAATAGCAAAAAGCCCTTTATGTAGAGCAAGAGCCAGTACTACCATGATAAGTGCCGCAATTACAGGTCTTACGAGACTTCCCTTCACATCGTATCTTACCCTCGCAAACCGCTTAACGTCGTTAAAGTTTAAAAGCATTGCTATACCGTATGCACACACCGTACCGATCGCCGCCCCCACCACATTTATGGAAGGAATTGATGTCAATACGTATGTAAGAATTATCTTTGCAACTATTCCAATAAGTATGTTCCTCACAGGGCGGAACTGTTTTTCTATGCCTTGAAGCACTGCTGAAAGCGTGAGTATCATGGCAAGGAAAAAGACCCCAAGACTCATTATTGCAAGTATCGGTGCTGCGGCGATTGCATCCTGAAGTCTGCCGGGATATGCAAGCATAAGCACGGGCTTTGAAAGTGCCAGCATGCCTGCACTACAGGGAGCTGCTATTATCATAGCGAGTTTCAATCCCAAGTTTGTGGAGATATTAAGTTCTTTTCTGTTTCTAAGCTTATAGGCGGCGGAAATCGTAGGAACAAGGCTCATGACAATAGCTTGTATGAACACTGTCGGTGCATTCATGAGCGGCATTGCAAGTCCGCTGTATCTTCCATACATCGTAGCGGCAACATCCTTTGAAAATCCTATACTGGTTAACCTCTTTACCACTATAAACACGTCGGTAGCATCGAGTATCGGAGATATCGCCGCACCTATTGTAATAGGAATTGCAATTACGAGGATTCGCTTTAATATAACGCTACTTTCTCTCTTGTTATAGACCTTACTGCGTCTCTTTTCATATGCAAACCTCCCCTTCATAAGATATGTAATGTATATCATGAGGAGCATTCCTATTATAGCGCCTGCGGTAGCTCCGAATGTAGCGCCTCCGACAGCCGCTTCTATATTCGAAACACCGAAATGTCCACTTGAAGACAGGTAAAATATAAGCGCCAAAATCGTACCTGCAATCATTCTAAAAAACTGTTCTACAACCTGAGATAAGGCTGTAGGTCTCATATTCTGTCTACCCTGATAAAAACCTCTAAAGGCTGCCATAACAGGCACCACTATCAAGGCAGGAGCAAGTAATTTCATTGCAAACGCCGCCTTTGGCATGTTTATAAATTCAGAAAAATTTTGGGCAAAAAAGAAAAAGATAACGAAACCCGCAAAGCCTATTCCAAGCATAAGCTTTATCGATAGCTTCAGGATATCAGAAGCAGATCTATAATCTCCTATCACTACATTTTCAGAAACCATCTTTGATATCGCTACGGGCAAACCCGCAGTGGCAAGGATTAAAAAGAACTGATATATGGGATATGAAGCTTGATAGTATGCAATACCCTCTGCACCTATTATATTTGCAAGTACCACCCTGAATAAAAAGCCAAAAAGCTTCACCACTATGCCTGCTGCGCCAAGCACCGCTGCGCCACCTAATACTTTTTTGTGTGACATGCCTACCTTTTCTGATGTTTTTCACAATAAATCACATCAAAGTTTATCATGTATCATAGATACTTGTCAAAGCAGGAGTATTCTGATAATATCCCCTCTCAACAAAGGAGCATACTGTAACTTTTAATTTGGATCTTCTTTTGCGATACACCAGGGCATCATCATTTCGGATTCGGAAAAAAGCATGTAATATGAACAGAATTTGACTTTACAAGCTACGTGTGGCATTATGATATGTAGTTTTATACATTTAATGTGATTTTTTATTTAAGGAGATATCATCATGAAACTTATAAAAAACAGACAGGTACTGTCAAAGTTACTCGTATTCGCCATGACATTCACAGCAGTCGGATATTGCTTTTCAAATCCTTTGAACGCAGCCGCAAACAAAAAAGAAGATCCCCTACCTCCGGGACCGCAGACAACTCACAAGATAACCACAAGGGTAATATTCAAATCCAAACAGGATAACCAACTGGCAACGCATGACATTCCTTCTGAAATCAAAGATGGAGAGAGCATAAACATTGAACTCAAGATTGCAAGGCTATTTAGTGTAGCAAGGGTCTTGGTAAACGGCAAAGTAGTAAGCGAGGGTCCTAGATTTACGTTAAAAAAGGTAAAAAAGGATACACGGGTAGATATTTTATTGAAACGTAAAAAAATAAAGCTGATGATAGATCCGGGACACGCAAAATGGGAAAACAGAAGTCCTATAAATAAAAGCTACTATGAATCCGTACAGATGTGGAAACTACACCTTCCACTCATAGCAAGGCTTAAAAAAATCCCTAACATAGAAGTGCACACTACCAGAAGATCTCTGACTTCAGATGTAGGCGTGGTAGAGCGCGGATTGATGTCACGAGGCTGTAACCTCTTTCTTTCTCTACACTCAAATTACACGCCCGGAGGGTTTGCAGACTATCCGGTAGCACTAACGGCTACAATGCCATATAACAAACCGATATCTGAAGCCTTGGGATGGAGAATGGGCGACACCGTAAGAGATACAATTAAAACAAAACAACCAAACAGAATCTGGGGCAGAAAAAATGATGCCGGCACAGACTGGTTCGGCGTTATAAGAGGTAGCGCAGCCGTAGGTACTCCGGGTCTTTTGATGGAGCATTCATTCCACAGCAACAGGCGAGTTACGGAATGGCTCTTGAAAGATCATAACCTTAAAAAACTGGGAACCCGTGAGGCAGATGACATAGGTGTAATGTATGGATTCATAAAAGGGTCAAAAAATCTAAGGCCAAAAAACGTAGAGAACTTAAACGCAAAAAGACACGGAAACAAAGTGTCGTTAAAATGGGCATATGCACCGTACGCATCGGGATATGACATCTATCGCTGGGATAATAAGACAAAGAAATATAAGTACGTCACTTGGACATTAAAAAACACCTACACTGACAAGCACCCTCAAAGTAAAAAATGTCAATACAAAATAGTATCGTTTAGACAGATGGAACATAAACGCTTTGTCTTTTCAAAGGGATCAGTTGCAGTAGCAAGGAAAGGCGCTGCGCTGGATGTAATTTCAGAACTTGATCTTAAGTTGCTTACAAAGGAATACATAAGGGCAAAATTCTCCGCTGAATGCATGAGCGATATTAAAGACGTTTCCGGTTTAAATCCGAAATTCAGATAATCATGATGAGAATCGGCATACTGACAAGCGGAGGCGATGCCCCGGGGATGAACGCAGCTATACGTGCAGCTGTAAGGAGCGCAGCTGATAAAAACATCGAAATCCTCGGTATAAGAAAAGGGCTCGACGGTCTTATTTACGATGACATGTCGAGCATGAATACATTTTCTGTTGCGAATATTTTGCAGTATGGCGGTACCATGCTCGAGACCGCAAGAAGCGATGCGTTTATGACGGATGCCGGCTTCAACGAAGCTGTAAATAATTATAAAAAGCGAAACCTTGATGCCATCATCGTAATAGGCGGCAACGGCAGCATATTGGCGTGCAATAAACTAAAAGCAGCAGGAATAAACACCATATTCATTCCTGCAACCATCGATAACGACCTTGGCTACAGCGACTATTCGATAGGATTTGATACGGCATTAAATACTATAGTAAGCACTGCCTCAAACATAAGAGATACAGCTTCAGCCCATGAAAGAAGTACAATAATTGAGGTTATGGGGAGAAAATGCGGTGATTTAGCGCTATATTCAGGCATTGGATGCGGAGCGGATATAATTCTGCTACCGGAGATAAATAATACCAAAGATGATGTGCTAAAAATAATAAAGCGAGGGCTCGACAGAAACAAGATGCACAGTATAATAATAAGGGCTGAGGGTGCATCCCTCTCAAACGATGAAATCATCAATCACATAAGGGAGACCATAGGAAGAGAGGTAAAAACTGTAATTTTAGGCTATATACAGCGTGGGGGCAGCCCAAGCGCAAACGATAGACTTCTAGCCTCCACCATGGGTAAAACCGCTATAGATTTAGCTTCAAGCAATATCAGCAATAGAGCAATAGGCATTAAAGGGCTCAGTATAATCACCCTCCCATACGATGAAGCTATAAATATCCAAAAGAACCCTAACCTTGAAATGTTGGAACTTGCAGATATACTTGCAAAATAAATCCCTACCCTAAACCTTATGAAGAACACAATAACGAAATAATTGCTGATTTAAATAATATAAAGGAATAATCTACTCTCGAGATCTTTAACGATTATTCCATCGCCTTATAAAAAAGTCACACTTACGTAAAAAGATAAGCGAGGAATCACATGAATAGAAATACAACTCAAGTAACATGCAAGAAAAATAACAGCAATGGAAAGCTGAATCCATGCAAAATCCTTAACCTGATAGTAATAGCTTTACTAATAATCGGTACGAGCGTCACAATGATTTCCTGCATCGATACTGAAGCTACCAAGAAGGCTACAAGAGAAAAAATTAAAAATGAAATTTCGAATTACAAGACAATGAAAAACGGCATCAGAGTATTTGATATGTCCAAGGACTATTACTTTCTGAATAAACAACGAGGATATAATTATCCCGCAGAGATAAACATGAGATATTATTCCAAGGTATTAAAAAGAAGAAGAACAGCAAAGGTCTTCTTACCGGCTGACTATAATAAAAACAAGGAATATCCTGTATTATTTCTGCTACATGGATTAAATGGAACTCAAAATACATGGGGAAATAAGGATGCAGATGTAATGATCCAAAATTTAACGTATTTTGAAAATGTACCCGAAATGATCATAGTATGCCCGGACAGCAATTTGAACCATGCTGAAGATTATAGCGGACTCGATTTCCCTGAAATTGTAAATTACTTTGATAGAACCAGAGACGAAGTGGTTGACAGCATAATACCTGAGTTAAAAAGACAGTATAAAATCAAAAAAGGACGAAAGAACATGGCGATAGCAGGTCACTCTTTAGGAGGTAGAAATGCACTTTACACGGCGTTTTCATATCCTGAAACTTTCGGATATGTTGGAGCTTTTGCGCCCGTACGGGTTGCAAATTATGGGAAGCTAAAATGGATAAAGCCCCTATTGAAAACCTTTAAACTACCCAAAGGAAAAGAGATGAAAAAAATCGTTTTATCCGTAGGCACAAATGATGATAGAGTAGGAAAATCCGTCGACGAGTTATCTAAATACATGAAGAATGAAGGCGTACAACATATTTTCTACCATATGGACGGAGGACATGAAAATAAAATCTGGAAAAATTCGCTATATAACTTTGCAAGATATGTATTCAAATAACATTATTTTTCATGATAAGAATTATCCTTTATGACTAAAACTTAAGGCTTTATAAGTAACATGCATACCTGCTACTTAAATGCATAAACAATAGAGACTAAATTAAATAAAAAAATAGTGCCAATAATTTTTATCGGTACTATTTTGTAATCTTCTGTTTCGTTTCCCCAAGGAACTTACGTTATAGGTGAAAGACATTTTGTAGCAAGATTTAAGGAGTGTGTGCTTGCTGAAAGGAGTATGTCCCACCTATAACAATTTCCTGTTTGAGGTTATTTGCACCATATATGGTGCAGGAGTGTTTAATAAGGAAGTTAGAATTTCTAACTCGTACCCATTATACCACGCTAACGTTATATGTCAATAACCTGATCGATTTTTTTTACTTTTTTTGAAAAAAATTTTATTTTCTCAAATAAACCTGAATTTTCAATGAAATGAATAGTCTAATGCTTCTTTAATAACAAGGTATAGTTCCATTCTAAGCGTCGGAATAGCCAAAGTAATTAACCCTGCAGCTGACAGCACCATAATGGCGGAATTGAAAACCGTCCTTACTACTATGCTTAAAAGCGACTTATCCTGCACCTTATTTGCTTTTTCGTTATTCATTTTACCTCCAATTAACTTTTTTCAGCGTACACTAAAATTCTTTTATCTTCTAAAGTCCTCCTCGAGGCGCACGTTATGAGCATTATGGATTTATTTCCATCAATATCACCGTAACACTTTATTTTACTTACACCTCCCTGAACTCTTCCTCTGTTTACAAAGCTCTTTTTAAGTTCGTCCAGTTTCTTCTTCGAAAATTTATCATCTATCAACATCCACGCCTTCACCAAATATTTTTGCTTTGAAACTTTACTCCCTCTTTTATCCATTATGTAGATGAAATTATGCGACTTCACAAACGCTTCTTTACGATAAAATTCAAGTTCCGAAAACATTTTGTTGTTTTGCATGTTGTGCCCATATATCACAACATTTCCATCACCTGAAGATGTGTCGCAGTCATAAAATATTGCACCGTTTCTATCAAGTTTTCCTGAGGCATTTCGCCTTAGATAATAATTATTATCCTTGGGTCTCAGTACTTGATAATCTATATATGTATCCGGTATCTTGATCCAAGTGCAGCTTTTTGACTTGTCACAGTTTAAGGTTTCACACACCTTTAAAAAATCGTTTTTTTGAAGCTTTTCATCATCCTTGGGGCTTATCCATGTGTATATTATCGCCGCGATCGATACCATTACAAAAGCACAAACGAATATCCTTATCTTCATCTCACCTTCCTCATCTACCTTATCATCCCCTTATGGCTGAAAATATCTTCTTTCCTGAAACTACTGCAAATCCTATGAGCATCACCAATATAGCCAGTTTATCGCCTGTAAACCTTCCCGTCTTTGGCGCCTTGTTGCTGCCGCTTACTGCATCGCCCTTTGTAGACTTTGTTATTTTCTTCTTTGCATTTTTCTTAAATCTACTGTCAAAAATCCTATGTTTTGCCTTACCGCTACTATCCATCCTTTTAGGCGTGAGTCTCTGAGGCTTGGAATCATTCGCAAACGGACTGTTCTTAGGGGTTGCGACCTCTACTATTTCATATCTGTTTTGAGGCTTATAACTGCCGCCATTCCCCTCTTCCTTCAGATAATATTCCTCCGTCTCTCCGTTTTTTTGAGTTACAAACTCCTCAACATCCTCTTTGTAATTTGAATCGGGCTTCCTGCCGGCCTTTATGAATTTATTCGTTTCCAAATCCTTTATCTTAAACCTGAATCCCTCTGCTTTTATGACCCCTACGTCTTCATCCTTCTTGCCCTTCTCTCTTTTTTCGATTATAAACTTGTATGTGGTCTTGAGCTTATTTTCTTTTTTCATAACACCTTCTGTAGCTTTAAATTTCGGTAATAAACTGTGTTCACTCGACGTGGATAACTCCTGTACGTCATAATTTGCAGGTATAACTTGTTTTTCCAGTGAAAAACTTGCGCTATAGCCATCCTTTTTGCCCTGCTTGAATATGGCTGTAATATCTCCTGGGTGCATACTGCTTCCATCTTCCGCTTTTATAGTCTCATTGCAAACCAACCCGAAACTCACCTCATCTATAGGATTTTCCTTCTTGCCTTTTTCCATAGACTTATCCAATCTTCCTACCGTGGGCTTTAACCTGTTCAGTGCTTTACTATCACTGTTATCATCGTATATAACCTTTGCCGATGCCTCTTCTTCATCTTCTTTAGCCTTAAGATCCACCTTCATCGGCTTTTTATATATCTCATATCCATGCGGTGCGGCAATTTCCCTTATCCTATACCTGCCAAGCGGTAAATCCTCTACCCTTGCATATCCATCGTCATTTGAAGTGAGCTCGGTGATTTTATTGCCCTTCGTATAACTTTGCCCTTGAAGTGATGTCCCCGTGGTATCGTTTTTACTAAAAGATTGATCCGCCTCTAAGGCAAAACTCACTCCTTTTAATTTTCCTCTTCCTATTTCCTGTTCAAATATCTTCCTCCCGCCTTCTTTCTTCTCCTTTATGCTCTTTAATACTTCGCCATACTTTTCTACTTCAATTACTCCTATTTTCTTGCCATCCTGAATGCAGAACTCTCGAATACCGTCAAAACATCCCTCATCAAAGGCAAAGCTCTCATCGTCAGCATCTTTTTTATACCTGGCTCCCTTAGGAACCTCAACCTCTTCAATGACATAACTGCCGCTAAAATCAAACGATCCCTTATGCTCCGTGCTTCTTACATAGTACACGCTTGTCTTTCCGTCAGGACCTGTTGTAAATACTGATTTATCCTCCTTATAATCCTTGCCGCCCTTCGCACTGACACTTAAATACTTCCCCGTATCCTCGTTTTTTATCCTGAATTTAAACCCGGCTTCCTTTATGCTAAATCCGCCGTCGCTGTCCTTTTTTTGTATTCTAAATTTATATTCCTTGGGTTCCTTCGGCACCGGATTGTGCGTGTTTAGAAACTTTACGGTTACTTTTCTCTTTTTTGCCGAAAAAGTCAACTTTAGCTTTTTCTTATTCCTGTGATATTTTTTCGCTCTTCCTTCATATTCTTCGCTCACCACATACTTTACGCCGAGGGGGAGATTTCTAACTACGGCTATTCCCTTCTTATCGCTTGAAACCTTTATGTTTATCTTCTTTTTTGCGCACCTTACCCTAAAGTGAAATCCGCTTAAAGCCTCTCCTTTATTTCGTTTTTTAATTTCCTTTTTTATAACAAGCTCTCCGAGAAAGTTGGTAAGTACCTTAGTTACCTTGCCGTTTTTATATCCTATCCCACCTTCAAGATCCCTTGCCGAGGTATAGCACACACCATTTCGCCTGATATTACCGTATATTCCTGACGTGCTGTGCCATACTCCTCCTCTTCCGTTACAAATACCTGTATGTCCGTTATTTGCCTCTATCACAAAGACATCTCCCGCCTTTGATTCTCTGATTGCAGTGGAAGTGGACTTCTTACCGGAATACAGTACCGTTTCTTTACCACTAAGCCTTGCAAGAAATGAAGGGATCCATAAGAAACCGTTCCTTTTGGATACATTTACCATAGGGGAAATGCGAGTCTTTCCGAAGGCTGCCTTTACAAGCTGTGTGCATACAAAACCGTTATACGGCCTTCCTTTATATGATTTTGCCGCACGAACTATCTCCGCTCCTTCTTTAGCAGTAATCGTTCGTCCTCCCGTCCAGTTTTCACCTCTATGATGATCTAACCAATCATACCTTGTCGGTATTTTTTTGACAGCACTCACATTGTTTATGCTCGCTGCAAACAGTCCTCCGCATGTGACAACCAGGGCTGCCATTAAAAAAATTATTTTCTTTTTCATCATATTTTCTCCTGTTTTCTAAAACTTTAATTAATAGATATATCAATGTGCGGGGAAGTAGTTAAATCCGTTAAACTATTGAAATTTCAACGATTGTTAGCTGTGTATAAAGAATATTTTTTCGCAAATTTCGTTGACTTTGCGAAAAAAATTACTTATAATGAAACTGCTAAAGGAGTGTAGCAAATTTTCAATTTAATAAGGAGGTTGAAATGGCTTATGAAATTACAGATGCATGCGTTGCATGTGGAGCTTGTATCAGTGAGTGCCCGGTAGAGGCTATATCTGAAGGGTCTCCATATTCTATCGATCCGAACACTTGCATCGACTGCGGAGCTTGCGCATCAGTGTGTGGCGCAGCTGCCATCATCGAAGGATAAACATCCAAGTTTAATCTTGAATCTAAGATCCTCTGCGCTGCAGGGGATCTTTTTTATGGGATGAAGACTCTTCCAAGCGATGTTGTGATCAGCCCCTTTATCTCCATCTCCGTGATTACCGACATCACCTTGGATACGCCTGTCTTTGTGAGTCTTGCAATCTTTTCAAAGCTCATCTCTCCTTCCCTTTTTACAAGTTCATATATCTTCCTCTCGACTTCACTTAAACTTTCCAAATCTATAACCACTTCATTATCACCGTTTGTCTTTTCTAAGAAGGCTACATCATCGGGCACGGTGATTATGATAGCTCCATCTGCGATCAGCTTATTACATCCTATGCTCATAACCTTATCGATGTCTCCCGGCACCGCATAGACCTGCCTTCCTTCTTCCATGGCCAGCTGAGCCGTTATCAGCGATCCGCTGTATACACCTGCTTGGACTACTACCGTGGCCTCTGAGAGCCCGGCAATTATTCTATTTCTTATAGGAAAGCTATACCTTCTGGGTTTTACTTTTTCTCCATCTTCAGATATGACAAGTCCGTCTTGTTCTATTCTTCTCTTCAAAGCCTTGTTGCGTGCGGGATAACATCCATCTATCCCCGTACCCATTACAGCTATGGTCTTTCCGCCGAGCTCCAATGCTGTTCTGTGCGCCATTTCGTCTATTCCGCTCGCCATACCGCTCACTATGGTGTGCCCTCTCATTACAAGCGATTTCACTATATTGTACGTACACCACTTACCGTATTCTGTAGGTTTTCTTGTACCTACCACCGCTATACAAGGCGAATTGAATAAGGCTGTATCTCCCAGACAGTACAAAAGCTCCGGAGGTCTCTTGATTTTTTCCAGTAACTTCGAATATTCAGAATCTGTATTTTTAACAATCTTTATGTTTGCCATCATTTCTCCTAATGCTCCCTGCTATGCCTTTTCCCTATAGAACTCCTTAAGAGCCCTATATCCTATCGCTTCCGATATATGTGCTACCCTTATATTTTCGCTCATCTCCATGTCAGCTATGGTTCTCGCTACCTTTACGACCTTAGATAAGCTTCTCGGGCTTATTTTCAGCACGTTATATGCGTTTTCCAAGAATCTTTTTTCTTTTTCATGAAGAACACAGTATTTCTTAATCATGCTTTCGCTCATCTGACTGTTATATACGATTCCTTCGCCTGCATACCTGCTCTTTTGCATAGATAATGCCCTATCTATTTCCCTACGCATATCTTCAGATGATTTTGTTTCTTCGTCGGGTACTTGATTGTAGTTTTTAAGGTCTTTGAATTTAACGTTATTCATACGAACATGTATATCTACCCTGTCCAATATAGGCCCTGAGAATCTGCTTGCAACATTGCTTATCTCCTTCGCACTGCACGTACACTCTCTCGTATCATCGCCTAAATAGCCGCATTTACAAGGATTTGAGGCTGCTACAAACATAAAGTCCGATGGGAATGTAAATACACCCTTTCTCCTCTGTATCTTAACGACCTTATCCTCCATCGGTCCCCTCAGCTGCTCTATTAACGAAGGTGCAAACTGAGCGAATTCATCTATGAACAATACTCCTGAATGTGCAAGCGATATCTCACCCGGTTTTGGAATATTTCCTCCACCAAAGAGTGCTGATTCTGTAATACCGCTTGACACCTTTCTGAACGGTCTTTTATAACAAAGCACATCGTTGATATCTGCTACGTCACTTACGCTGTAAATCTTTGCAACCTCAAGCATTTCATCGTATTTTATATCAGGCATTATAGACGGGATTCGATTTGCTATCATCGTTTTTCCTACACCCGGAGGTCCTACCATCAATATTCCGTGATGCCCCGCTACTGCTATTGTTATGGCTCTTTTTACAAGTTCCTGACCATAAACCTGCGAAAAGTTTTCGCTTCGTTTAATAGTATTTCGTTTTTTTATCACCTTCCTATCCTCAGGTTCTGCATCGAGATCCCCTCTTATAAAATCCATGACCTCATTTAAATGGCTAAATCCATATACGTTTATATCCGTAAGTACCTTTACTTCATCTACGTTTGCAGCAGGCACTACTATATTCTTAACTCCTGCATTCCTGACGCCAAGAGCGAGCGCCAAAGCTCCATGAACTGAAACAAGTTTACCGCTAAGCGAAAGCTCGCCTATGAAAGCAAAGTTTTTCTTGATGTATTCAAGCATCTCATACCTTTCATCGTCCAGTCCTTCGTTTAAATCGTTGTAGCTTAAAAGTCCTATAGCTATAGGTAAATCAAATCCCGTTCCACTCTTATGAACGTCTGCAGGAGCCAGGTTCACCGTTATTCTCTTATTAGGAAATTTATAACCACTATTCGATAACGCTGCTCTTATCCTTTCCTTTGCTTCGTTTATGGTAATATCTGCAAGCCCTACCATATTAAACATAGGTATTCCGTTTCTAATATCCGTCTCAACCGTTATAAGGCTTGGTTCCATCGCCCATATAGAGCTACTATAGAAAGCATTTATCATTCATATCCTCCATCATTTAACCGGACTGTCAGTAATTTTTTCTTCACTAAAAGGCATAATTTATATCGTGCAGGTCTATGGTAACCACATGAAATTCCACGTTTTTGTCACAAAGGTCATTATCTGCAAGATAGATTTCAGCCAATCTTCTTATCCTGTTTTGTTTGCTTACAGGTACAGCCTCGGAAGCCCTTCCCGCCACTTCAGAACACCTGGTCTTCACCTCAATAAAATGTACGGTATCACCCTTCAGGGCAATCACATCGATCTCCGCATACCTATTTCTGTAATTTTGTTCAAGCACCACAAACTGCCTGTCTTTAAGGTAAGAACATGTCATTTCTTCACCGAGCGAACCTATTTTTTTATTTTCCATACCCACCTCACATTCACAGGGACCAATATAAATTGAGCGTGATCTCATGATACTTCAAAAACAGTGCCGGGAAATACATTCGACATGATTAGTCAAAATTCGTTTCCTTCAGCAATAACAATGTACATAGACTTTGATTATATTAGCGTCTAAGTATCCAAGGAAATAGTGCAAGCAGTATCACTGAGTGAATCACCTGTTATTTTCAAAAGGGAATAGCGCAAGTGGGATCACTCAGTGAGGTGTCTGTTATTTTCAGAATGCTTACGCCGGATAATATAGGCATCGCAATTTATTAATATAGACTTTAATTATGTGTACTTCATGTAATCAATGTTTAAACTTAAAATCCACGGGTAAATAAGAGGCGTGTTACAGTAAAGAAAATAAGGAGGCTAACATGTCACTAATTGGTAAAAAAGTAGGTTCATTTAAAAAGAACGCTTATTTCAACGATGAATTTATTGAAGTTGCAAACAAGGATATCGCCGGCAAATGGTCGATCTTTTTCTTCTATCCGGCAGATTTCACCTTCGTATGCCCTACAGAACTTCAAGATTTAGCAAATCACAAGAGCGCATTTGAAGATGCGGGATGCGAAATTTACTCCGTATCATGCGATACCGAATTTGTCCACAAAGCTTGGCACGACTCTTCAGAGATAATCAGCAAGATCAACTTCCCAATGATTGCAGATCCTACAGGTTCTTTAGCTAGAGATTTTGAAGTTATGATTGAAGAAGACGGCATCGCAGAACGTGGCGTATTCATTGTGGATCCAAACGGTGTAATCCAAGGCTATGAAGTAGTTGCATCAGGAGTAGGTAGAAACGCTGCTGAAATCCTAAGAAAAGTGCAGGCTTGTCAATTCGTTGCTGAACATGGCGATGAAGTTTGCCCTGCAGCATGGGCTCCCGGCAAAGAAACTCTAAAACCTGGAATCGATCTCGTAGGAAAACTATAAAAAAATACTTCGAAGACCATCCACAAAAAACTCCCTGTAATCTCAGGGAGTTTTTTTATATCCGAAATAACCAAACACCAAAGACATTTTGTAAATATCTTGAACGGCTCAACTTAAGGTAAAATTTTTGCACCTCAAATTTTCAACCTCGTCTCCAGTAAAATAGTATCGCTTAAATGAATTTCCTTTTTGTCTTTTTTATCATACACTAATACAAAGCCAACGCCTCAATGTTTATTTGCTCAAGTCTAAGCAATTCAAGCTTTTTATCTACACCTCCTGAATATCCTGTAAGGCTACCATTTGCCCCCACTATGCGGTGACAAGGGATAATTATGGAAATCGCATTGTGTCCCACTGCTCCTCCTACTGCCTGAGCTGACATCTCGGGAACATTTAAGGTCTTCGCAACTTCCTCCGCAACAGCTCCATACGTAGTGACCTCACCATATGGTATCTGTAACAAGATGCGCCATACTACCTGCCTAAATTCTGAACCGATCATATGAAGCTTTGGAGTAAATTTTGGTTTTAAACCGGAGAAATACATATCCAACCAACGCCTTGTGCTTTTTAGGATCTCATTCTCCCGGGGGACGCACTCATCATTAAGGGTACTTGCAAAATACTTCTGTCCTTCAAACCATAAACCTCTAAGACCGACATCGTCTGCCGCCAATAACATATTTCCCAACGGAGATTCATATGTGCAAGTATTTATCATATTCATGCCTTTCGTACTAAAACATATAGCACTTTTACATAACCGGTTTATTTATATCTATTTACTCAAATCTAAGCAATTCAAGCTTTTTATCTACACCTCCTACATAATCATGTAAGGCTGCCACTTGCCCCCACTATGCTTAGTCCATATTTAAAATTTCCGTAAGCGTTACAGGGTCAACGTATTCACCATCCTTATAAGCTCTCATGTTGCCACCTGCGATCTCATCTATCAATAATACCTTCCCGTTCATATCCTTACCGAATTCAAATTTTATATCGTAAAGCTCAAGCCCTTTAGCGCTGAGCACATCTGCAACTGCAGAAGCTATTTCCCTTGTACGTTTCACCGTATCATCATAGTCATCGCCATTCATAATATCCAGCATTTCAAGTGCTTCCTTAGTTATAAGAGGATCGTTCCTGTCATCATCCTTAAGGGTTATCTCAACGTAGGAATCGAGCTTTTGACCTTCTTTAACGTATTTCCCATAACGGCGGTAGAAGCTGCCTACAGCACGAAATCTGCATATAACTTCAAGCCCTTCTCCAAACAGCTCTGCCGGCACCACCTCCATGGTACCCTTCTCTAAATCAGCAGAAATGTAGTGCGTACCTATGCCTTTTTCCTTGAGCATCTCAAAGAATTTCACGGTTGTTTTAAGATTTGCTTTACCCATACCTTCTATACTCCCGCCAACATGGTTTGCTCCGGGATCGAAAACTCCGCCTTCACCTGTTACATCATCCTTAAAAAACAAAGAATAATTACCGTTTTCTAAAAGATATACATCCTTTGTCTTGCCCTGATATACCTTTTTCATAATTTTCCACCTCCAAAATCTATAAAATAAAAATCTATTTGAAATACCTGACTGCGTTTGCAAACATCAGATTATCCCCGAAATTATCCGCACCTATATTCTTATAAAGCCCTCTGCGCATTCTCTCAGTATGCCCCATCTTGCCGAAAACTCTACCATCAGGCGAGGTAATACCTTCTATAGCCATCAGAGAACCGTTAGGGTTAAACTCTATATCCATAGTAGGCACGCCCTTTGAATCAACATACTGCGTAGCAATCTGCCCGTTTTCAATTAATTGCCTTAACAAATCCTCGCTGCACACAAACTTGCCTTCGCCATGTGATATTGCAACAGCATGTATATCTCCTACATCATATGATAAAAGCCACGGCGACTTATTTGATACGACTTTTGTACGCACTATCCTCGATTGATGCCTACCTATGTCATTTCCTGCGATTGTCGGAGAATCACTTGTTGCATCTCTAATTTCTCCGTATGGAATGAGACCCAACTTAATCAAAGCCTGAAAGCCGTTGCATATACCTCCTATCAATCCATCCCGACAATTTAAAAGGTCTTGTACTTCCTGCGCCAATTCCGGATTTTTAAAAAATGAAGTTATGAACTTACCTGAACCGTCGGGTTCATCTCCACCGGAAAACCCTCCCGGAATCATAATTATCTGACTTTGAGATACAGCCTTTACCATATCCTGCACGGAATTACGCACATCCTGAGCGGTGAGATTCCTTATTACCATAATCTGTACATCGGCTCCTGCATCTTCAAACGCAAACTGCGTATCGTATTCACAGTTGGTGCCCGGGAACACCGGAATCAAAACACGAGGTTTCACAGTAGAATGCAATGCCTTTTTAGGAAGTTCCGGTGCTGAAACGCTTTTTACTGCCGAAGCATCTTCTGAAAGCCTTTTAGAAATATCATCATATATTTGCTCACCTTCGGTACTGAACGGGAAGATATCACTGAGCCTTGAATAATAAGCATCTTCAAGTTCAGCAATTTCTACGTCCTGACGCCCACCGGAAAGCACTGCGCTGAAAACATATTCCTCAGAAGTACGTCCTAAATAAGCGACTTCTGCGCCTTCAGGTAACTTTTCATTAAGCTCATCCATGACATCACAAGGCTCAGTACCTTCTTTAAGCTCTAATATAAAAGACCCATAGGAATGCATAAATGCACGAGATACATCAAAGGAATCGTCAAACCTAAAGCCTATGCCGTTTCCAAGCGACATCTTGAAGATGCGCTCTGCTATTCCGCCATATGTAGGGGTACTTGCTGATACTACAACATCGCTCAATATAACATCGGATACAGCGTCAAAGTAATCACGTAAAACATCTCCTCGCGGCAACATGAATTCGCCAAGTGCCGGACTTATCAGTAAAACATCCGCATTTTTCTGCTTAAATTCTTCACTGACAAGACGACTTTCATCCTGCACGGATGTTGCAAAGGAAATAAGCGTAGGCGGCACATCCAACTCTTCAAAGCTGCCGCTCATGGAATCCTTTCCCCCGATAGCTGCGATTTTAAGATCCATCTGCGCATCAAATGCACCCATGAGCGCTGCCATCGGCTTTCCCCACCTTACACCTGAATCTTTAAGTTTTTCAAAATATTCCTGAAAGCTTAAAAATGTATTTTTTAAATCACAGCCTGCAGCTACAAGCTTTGCAACAGACTCTATCACGGCTAAATTTGCACCTGCATAACATGAAATTTCAAAAATATATGGATTGTAACCATACGCCATCATAGAGCAGGTATCGGTATTTCCGCCTTTTACAGGGAATCTGCTCGCCATTACCGACGCAGGTGTTTTCATACGCTTTCCGCCGAACGGAAACATCAGATTCCCTGCGCCTATGGTGGAATCAAACATCTCGGAAAGTCCACGTTTTGAAGCGACATTTAAATCAGCGACCAATTCGTTAAGGGCGTTTTTAAGTGAGGTAATTTTTGCATTTTTTCTTTCTGATGATATAAAGTCCGAAATCGTATCAAGAGAATGCACAGCAGTCTCCTTCCTCGCTCCGTTAGTATTTAAAAAATCACGAGACAGGTCTACTATCTTATCACCCCGCCACTTCATAATTATACGATTGTCAGAAGTAACGTCCGCAACATGCCTTGCCTCAAGATTCTCAACTTCGGCAAACTCCATGAAACGAGGTAAATCTTCCCTCGCAATCACGACGGCCATACGCTCTTGGGATTCCGATATAGCGAGCTCTGTACCTGAAAGTCCTTCATATTTCTTGGAAATTCGATCCAAATTCACTAAAATTCCATCCGCAAGCTCTCCTATGGCTACCGATACTCCTCCTGCTCCAAAGTCGTTACAACGTTTTATCATGAATGAAACCTCAGGATTTCTGAATAACCTTTGTAATTTTCGCTCCTCCGGTGCATTACCCTTTTGCACTTCTGCACCGCAACTCGTGATGGAATCCATATCATGTGATTTGGAAGAACCTGTAGCACCTCCACAGCCATCTCGTCCCGTTTTTCCGCCAAGGAGCACTATTACATCTCCCTGCTCAGGCTTTAAATGACGTACCTTCGCCTCCTCTACAGCACCTACTACGGCGCCCACTTCCATGCGCTTGGCCCTAAATCCCGGGTGATACACTTCATCTACAAGCCCCGTCGCAATCCCTACCTGATTTCCGTACGAAGAATAACCGAATGCCGCGTTTTGAACTATGGTGCGTTGTGGAAGTTTACCTACCAGAGTATCCTCTATAGACTCATTAGGGTCTCCTGCACCGCTTAGCCTCATGGCTTGATAAACATAGCTCCTCCCTGATAACGGATCCCGAATGGCTCCTCCTATGCATGTGGCTGCACCTCCGAACGGCTCTATCTCGGTTGGATGATTGTGTGTTTCATTTTTGAAAAGATACAGCCAGTCCTCGGCCTTTCCGTTTACATTTACCTTAACCTTTACAGTACAGGCGTTTATTTCTTCCGTTTCAAGCACCATTGTTAAAACACCGCTCACCTTCAAATGCTTTGCAACTATCGTCGCCATATCCATAAACGTTACGGGCTTTGTAATTTCAAGACTCTTCCTCAACTTAAGATATCGTTCATATGCGCCCTGCACTGCGGCGTCATCTATCTTCACACCTGAAAGCTCCGTTGAAAAAGTCGTATGTCTGCAATGATCTGACCAATAGGTATCTATCACCTTAAGCTCAGTCATTGTCGGAAGACGCTTTTCTCCGGCAAAATATTCAGCGCAGACCCTCAAATCTCCTGCATCCATGGCAAGACCATAGGAGTTTATAAAAGCATTTGCTTCATCATCTGAAATGGAGCCTGAAAGCGGAAAGTCCTCGACAACCTCAACGTTTGGAGCTTCCTCATACCTTTCATCTATATCATGCGGTACATCGAGAGATGATTCCCTGCTTTCAACGGGATTTATGATATGCTTTTTTATCTTTGCAACATCTTCCTCTGAAATTTTCATCTGTGAATCTTCCTTATACAGAAGATATACTTTTGCAGCCTTTACGTGCGGACGATCCCCGCCTGATATGAATTGTATGCACTGCTCACACGAATCTGCACGTTGGTCAAATTGTCCCGGCATGTATTCTACGGCAAACGCTTCATCAGCTAACGGTAAAGCATCTACTATTACATCTACCTGCGGCTCTGAAAAAACGCTTCCCTTCGCCTTTTCCAAAACATCAAACGATATTCCGGACACATAATATCTATTCACGATCTTTAAATCGTTCACACTTTTGATTCCAAGTAATTCTCTTATTTCTTTCAGCATTTTTTTCGCTTCGAAATCAAACCCCTGTTTCTTGCAAACGTACAGGCAGTACAAACTCATTTTTTCCTCCGTTCCTCTTCCATAGCCTTGGCACCTATATCATTCCTAAAAAACATATCCTTGAATTTTATCTTACGAGCCGCTTCATATGCTTTTCCTATAGCCTCTTCAAGGGTGTCTGCAGTCGCTACAACGTTTAAAACTCTTCCGCCATTTGTACGATAAACAGAATCATCGTTTTCGTGTATTACCGTTGTTCCTGCATGAAATACAGTAACTCCTCCATCCGTCTCAAATCCTGCTTCTTCCTGAGCCTTAGGAGAATTACCGAAAAGCTCGCTAAAATCGATATCGTATCCCTTAATATATTCTTTAGGATAACCGCCCGATGCTATCACAACGCAACACGAAGCTCCGTCCTTAAACTCTACATGGACTTTATCTATTCTTCCTTCTTCCGTTGCGATCATTATATCCAGCAGATCACTTCTAAGCATGGGAAGGACAGTCTGCGCTTCAGGATCACCGAACCTACAGTTATATTCTATAACTTTTACTCCCTGCTTTGTAAGCATAAGTCCGAAATATATGCATCCCTTGAATGGCGCCTCTTCTTTAATCAATCCCTTAATTGTCGGAAGCATTATTCTTTCATACACTTCGGTTTCAACGTCCTTCGTATAGAACGGATTAGGTGCAACTACACCCATGCCGCCGGTATTCAAACCTACATCTCCATCCCCGACCTTTTTGTGATCCATTGAGGATAGCATAGGCCTGATATTCTCCCCGTCGCAAAATGCGAGAACTGTAATTTCAGGGCCTTCTAAAAATTCCTCTATAACTACCTTTTCTCCACTCGCTCCAAAAGCCTTCTCCTTCATCATAGAACGCAGCGCCGCATCCGCTTCAACCTCATCCTTTGCAATTATCACACCCTTACCGAGAGCCGGGCCGTCCGCCTTGATTACGGTAGGATAAGTGTTTTGCGATTTTACGTAGTCAAGGGCCTCTTCATATGATGTAAATTCCTCGTAATTTGCAGTCGAGATTCCATATTTTTTCATGAACGCCTTTGAGTACGATTTACTTCCCTCTATACGTGCGGCTTTTTTACTCGGTCCAAATACAGCTATGCCTTTATCACGAAGCAAATCAGCACAGCCCATTATCAATGGATCATCGGGTGTAACCACCGCAAAATCCACTTTGCAGGATACAGCAAAGTCTACAATCTTTTCAATATCCGTGGCAGCTGTGGGAACGCATTTTGCAAATTTTTCTATTCCGCCATTACCCGGCAGTGCATAGATTTCATCTACCTTCGGATTTTCGCTTATTTTTTTAACTATCGCATGTTCACGACCGCCACCGCCTACAACTAAAATTTTCATGAAAATCTCCTCTTAACTCCTAATGGTGAAACAATCTGCTGCCGGTAAATACCATGGTAATTCCAAGTTCATCACATTTTTTTATAACTTCCTCATCTCGAATGGATCCTCCGGGCTCTGCAATAAATTTAACGCCGCTCTTCGCAGCTCTTTCAATATTGTCGCTGAATGGGAAAAATGCATCGCTTCCAAGCGAAACACCGCTGATATTTTCCAGAAACTCTTTCTTTTCATCTTTCGTAAACTCACTCGGCTTATCTGTAAAAACGGTCTGCCATATGCCCTCTGCGATCACATCTTCCGGATGATCGCTCACGTAAATCGCTATAGCATTATCTATGTTGGCACGTCCTATATCCTGCCTGAACTTAAGTCCGAGCACTTTTTCGTGAGAACGCAGATGCCAGATATCAGCCTTATCCCCCGCAAGGCTTGTACAGTGAATACGTGACTGCTGCCCTGCGCCTACACCTATAACCTGTCCGTCTTTCGCATAGCAAACGGAATTCGACTGCGTATACTTCAATGTTATCAGCGATATTATTAAGTCTCGCTTGACGTTTTCAGGCAGTTCCTTTTTGATAGTAACTATATTTTTGAGCATATCGAAATTCACTTTTAAATTATTTCTCTCCTGCTCAAAAGTAATTCCGAAAACCTCTTTTTTTTCTAATTCAGGCGCTTCGTAAGAAGGATCTATTTGTATTACCGTATATGTGCCCTTACGCTTATTTTTCAAAATTTCAAGCGCTTTAGACTCATATCCCGGCGCTATGATTCCATCTGAAACTTCCGAGTTTATTATCATCGCAGTATCGTAATCACATACATCCGAAAGTGCTATAAAGTCACCAAACGACGACATTCTATCCGCGCCTCTTGCTCTTGCATATGCGGACGCTAAGCCTGAAAGTTCATTTTGAGATATTCTGTATATCAATTTTTCAATATCTGTAAGTGGCAAACCTACAGCCGCTCCTGCGGGGCTCACATGCTTAAACGATGTTGCGGCGGGAAGCCCTGTAGCCTCTTTTAGCTCACGTACAAGCTGCCATGCATTCAGTGCATCGAGCAAATTTATATACCCTGCCCTTCCGTTTAATACCCGTATAGGTAACTTGTCCTCTACATAAACTCTGGCGTTTCCCTGATTTGGATTGCATCCGTACTTAAGCCTTATTTCATCCATTGATTATTCCTCCATTTTATTTATGATTTTCGTAGATATTTCGCCTGTTTTAACATCTATAAACCTTACGAATAACGAAATAAGATTTTCTCCATCTATCGCCTTATAAAGATCATCAAAAAACTTCTGTATATTATCATCGCCGATATTAAGCTCGATCGGTGCTCCGTCAAATGAAAGCAACACCCCATCTTCCGAGCCTCTGTATGTATGAATAAGATGTGCCTTGCCTGCCTCCGCCTCATACACGTAAAACAGTCTGTCGCATTCATCGCTTGTTTTTGAATGCTTTTTGAGTATACTGAGCTTATATGTGCACGGCGCATCTTTTTTAATCTGCAAAATCCCACTGATTCTGGGAGTGAAATTTGGAGCGTCAGGTTCATATTCTCTGGTGCTAAGCGCTGTTTCAAAATCACCGCCTTCATTTAGACAATTTACTATAGTGTCTGTCTGATCTCCGTTTGTAACAACTACGGTATTTCCCAAGTCCACGAGCGGGCGGTAAATTATGAGTGAAGGATCTGTGACCTTTTCAGCGTTAACGGGATGGATTATCAGATTTTTTTCACCTTCAAGGTCGAATTTTCTATTCCTGCTGTTTTCAGAACGTCCCATTATAAAATATGCGATGACGACGTGAGTCCCCGAGTCGCTTAAACCTATCATGATTCCTCTGCCCGGATAGTCCTTTCCATCAAAATATTCAAACATTTCCATACTCCTCCTATCCGTCTTCATTTCCTATGCCGTCTTTTCTTTAAGCATTCTACCGGTTATGCGCTCGGTAGCTTGCGGCAAGATGACGTGTTCCGCCTCTTCCATGACCCGCCTTTGAAGTGACTCAGGCTCATCACCATCCAAGATATCGACAGCTTTTTGCATTATTATCTCTCCGCCATCCGGTATTTCATTTACAAAGTGAACAGTTGCTCCCGTAACCTTGCAGCCATATTCAAGCACCGCCTCATGTACTTTTAATCCATAGAATCCCTTACCGCAAAATGAAGGTATTAACGATGGATGTACGTTAATTATTCTATGATCATACATTGAAATGAAATTTGCGCTTAAAATCATGGTAAAACCTGCAAGGACAATAAAATCTATTTCTTCTCTTTTGAGGATATCCAAGATTTCGGATTCAATACTCTCGTCCCCTTCGTTGGAAACGCTGTAACTCCTTATGCCGGCATTCTGTGCTCTTTTAAGTGCATATGCATCCTTGTTATTTGAAATTACAACTTGAATCTTTCCGGAATTTATTATTCCCGCCTTTTCAGCATCTATGAGCGCTTGCAGATTTGTACCACCTTGAGATACGAGCACTGCAATTCTTATCTTTGTATTTTTAGGGTTGTTTGCGTATGCCATCACATCCTCTTTTTCGCTCATATCTATACTATCTCAATTCTATCATCACCGCCGGCAGATACCGTTTCTCCTATCACATATGCCTCTTCACCTTGAGCCTCCAGTACCTCCAGCGCCAATTTCGCATCTTCCTTCGCTACTATAACTACCATTCCCACGCCCATATTAAATGTATTTAACATATCTCGCTCTGAAATTTTAGAGAAGCGTGCTGCCATTTCAAACACCGGTAATACCCGTATCGATTTTTTATCAATCCTTACCAGCAACTTTTTATCCTTCGGTATTGCACGGGGAATATTTTCATAAAATCCTCCGCCTGTTATATTAGCGATCCCCTTTACTCCCGCATGACTTTTAAGCGCGGAAATCAAAGCTAAAATAGACTTTACGTATATCTTTGTGGGCTCAAGGAGTGCCTCCCCGAGGCTGCAGCCGAGCTCATCGACATGCTCTTTTAAATCACTGTTTTCCGTATCAAATATTTTGCGAACAAGAGAATATCCGTTTGAATGGAATCCCGAAGACTTCAATGCGATAATCTTATCCCCCTCTTGCATGTCCCTACCGTCTATAATATCCGCTCTATCTACGATTCCTACGGAAAATCCTGCAAGATCATACTCGTCAGCCGGATAGGATCCCGGCATCTCCGCCGTTTCTCCTCCCACAAGACCTGCTCCCGACATTTCACATCCCGTAGCTATTCCGCTCACAATTTCCGCCATCTTTTCAGGAGAAATTTTACCTGTCCCTATGTAATCCAAAAAGAACAGAGGTTTTGCCCCTTTGCAAATTATATCGTTTACACACATTGCAACACAGTCGATACCGATGGTATCGTGCTTATCCAGCTTAAATGCCAACCTGAGCTTCGTGCCCACACCGTCTGTGCCTGAAACGAGCACGGGATCTGTCATATTTGATATTCCTGCATCCTTCAGACTGAAGAGTCCTCCAAATCCGCCTATTTCTGAAATGACACCCGGAACCAGCGTCCTTTCTATGTGTTTTTTCATAAGTTCCACCGATTTGTAACCGGCAGTAATATCTACACCTGCATTTTTATACGCTTCACTGGAACTCTTCATTTTTAAACTTCCTTTTCATTTATATCGATCGGATATTTCCCGCTGAAACATCCATAACACATTCCCATTTCGGACTCATTTACGATCCTTGGCAGATCTCTTAGATCAAGAAACGCCACACTGTCCGCTCCTATCACCTCAGCAATTTCATCCTCCGAATATTTAACCGCAATCAAATGATCCCTTGAATCTATGTCTGTACCAAAATAACAAGGATTTAAAAACTTTGGAGCGGAACTTCTGACATGTACTTCCGTTGCGCCTGCATTCCTAAGTAACCTTACTATTCTCGCACTTGTCGTCCCTCTTACGATCGAATCGTCTACCATGATCACCCTCTTGCCGTCCACCGTGCTTTCGACGGCATTTAGTTTTATCTTTAGGCGTTCTTCACGATATTTTTGGTCGTTTTGAATGAACGTTCTTCCTATGTATTTATTTTTTATAAACCCGAGTCCGTACGGAATGCCTGATTGCTCGGAATACCCCATAGCCGCATCTATACCGGAATCAGGAACTCCTATTACAACATCCGCATCGACTCTATTATCGAGCGCAAGCAGTGCCCCTGCCCTTTTTCGAGCTTCATGCACGGATGTGCCGTCAACTATCGAATCCGGTCTTGAAAAATATATGTATTCAAATGAGCAAAGTGATTTTTCATTTTTTTCAGTATGCATATCTATGCTGCGAAGTCCGTTTTCATCGATTACAACGATTTCTCCGGGCTCTACATCTCTTATGAATTTTGCGCCCACAGCATCCAATGCGCAAGTCTCAGAAGCTATTACATATATATCTCTTGTCTTACCGATTACCAACGGTCTGAATCCTCTCGGATCCCTTACCCCTATCAACTTTCTAGGTGACATTGCCACAATAGAATATGCACCTTCCAAGGTTTTCATAGCTTCAGCGATGGCAGCTTCTATTGAGTCCGTCCTAAGCCTCTCCTTTATGAAGATGGATGCCATTATCTCGCTGTCGCTTACGGAGTGGAATATAAGTCCGTTCATTTCAAGATCGCTACGAAGTTCACCCGCATTTATAATAGCGCTGTTGGTCGCAAGCGCCATTGACCCCTTTTTGTGATTTACAATCATCGGCTGTGCATTCGCTTGGTTTGCCGTGATCTTCGTACCGTAGCGCACGTGACCTACGGCAATTTGTCCGCTTCCCAATTTTGAAATCGTCTCTGAATCGAAGACATCGTTTACTATACCTACATCCTTGTATCCTGTGATATCGCCGTCATTATTCACGGCAATTCCACAGCTCTCCTGTCCTCGATGTTGCAAGGCAAATATGCCGTAGTATGTTTTCATCGCAACATCGGATTCACTGGGCGAATAAATTCCGAAAACTCCACATTCTTCGTGCAACTTATCAAAATTTAATTCATCCATTATTGTTTCCTACCAATCCTTGTAATTCATCATTAGCCTTGAGTACATCTCGCTTCATATCGCTTCGCTTTCGGGTCAACTTATCTGAAAGCTCATCATCGCTAAGAGCAAGTATTTGCAAGGCCAGCATAACAGCATTATATGATCCGTCTATTGCCACTGTTGCAACCGGTATTCCCTTCGGCATCTGCACCGTTGAAAGCAAAGCATCCAGTCCGTCCAAGGTGGATGATTTAATAGGGACGCCTATCACCGGGATTGTTGTATGAGATGCGATAACGCCCGCAAGATGTGCCGCCTTTCCTGCAGCTGCAATAATAACGCCCAAGTGCTCTTTTCCCTCGGTCAGAAAGGTATTGAGAGCCTCGGGCGTCCTGTGTGCCGAATAAACGTGCGCCTCATACGAGACACCCATTTCTTCGCATAAATCTATCGCAGGCTTCATTTTTTCATAATCACTTATGCTGCCCATTATGAGCCCTATTTTTTTTAGGTTGTTTTTCATTAAAGTTTCTCCTTCCGACCCTAATATTATAGCATTTATAAATATTAATTCTTCGAGATTCTAATCAAAATATCCCATCCAATAACCTGTTTTTTTTGAACCTTTTCTTTCAATATATTCGTTTTCCTTTAAAAATTTTATGTTGTCTTCGATTGCGGTTGATTTTATTCCAATAATTTTAACTAACTCTTCCTGTGTAATATTAGGATTATTTCTCATTTCATCCATAATTTTCTTTCGCCTTGCATTCAGGGATCTTTTATACCCCTCTTTATTACCCACGTTTATCATATCATAAATGGGGAATAAAACGGGGAATATTTTGTTACTCAAAAAACTCCAGACGGTTATTATCACCTGTGCAATCAGATTATGAATATATGCGGTATACCGCATGAGTTTTTATTGAGTGCAACTCTATATTTATGTATTTATTTACAAAATCAAAAAAATCAACCTAATTCCGACAAAACTTTGTGCGAGGACGGATTGATATAGGGCTCATAGATGTTATACTACGTTTGTCTGTCTGAAAAATAAGATCGAAAGGTTTTTTATGTTTATTAACGTAAATAATAAATCTTATCACGCAAAGATTCCTCCATAAAAATATTGCAGTATTTGTTGCTGATTTGCCTTTTGCTTGAATTTATAATTTTCTATTAGTTTTTTTATTATAGTATAAATTTAGGAGAAGATTTATGAAAAAGTATTTAAGTCGTATATTTATAGATGGGCTTACAGGAATGGCACACGGTCTTTTCTCAACGCTTATCATCGGAACAATTTTAGTTCAGATTTCAAAATTGATTCCAAACCCCTACGGAGGTTACATAGCTATCATCGGGCAGATCGCAATGGCTCTGACAGGAGCCGGTATAGGTGTAGGGCTTGCGGGAAAATTAAACGCTTCCGCCTTTGTAGCTCTTGGAAGTGCAGTTGCAGGACTTGTGGCAGCCCATGCCCAATCGATCCTCGCCGGTACATTTTCTGTAAGTAAGGGTGTTTTGTTTATAGGCCCCGGCGAACCCCTTGGAGCCTTTACCGCATCCTTGGTTGCCGTAGAATTCGGTATTTTTATTTCAGGCAAAACAAAACTTGATCTGTTGTTAACACCAGCATTTTCCATGCTATTTGGCAGCTTTATAGGATTTGTAATAGGACCTCCCATCAGTAAGTTGATGCTACTAATCGGTAAATCAATTGAATATGGAACTACATACCAACCTTTTCTCATGGGAATCATCGTAGCTGTTATTATGGGAATGGTACTCACCCTGCCTATAAGCTCCGCCGCCTTAGGTATTGTTTTAGGACTGTCCGGAATAGCCGCAGGAGCCGCCACGGTAGGCTGTAGCTGTCAGATGATAGGATTTGCCGTTGCAAGCTTTAGAGACAACGGTGTCAACGGTCTCATCACTCAAGGCATCGGAACTTCTATGGTTCAAGTGCCCAATATCCTGCGAAAACCTATAATCTGGCTGCCCCCGATATTTGCCAGCGCCATTTTAGGACCGGTATCTACCATAGTTTTAAAAATGACCAACCTTCCTGCAGGTTCCGGGATGGGAACTTCAGGCCTTGTAGGGCAGATAATGACTTTTAAATCCATGGCGGCGACTACCTCAACATCCACAATTTGGACGTACGTTATATTGCTGCACTTCATAGCCCCCGCAATCTTAACCCTGGTATTCTCAGAATCATTTTACAAACTGGGAATTATAAAACGAGGAGATATGAAGATATAACAAAAATCAACTGTATGGTATCTATTTAACATGGTTAATAACTTCTTCATCAAATTGGGCTACAGACGTAGCCCTTTTTAATTGCGATCATTACTTTCTATCCTACCACCCGGCATTTTGACTTGCTTTTTCATAAAAAAAGCATCTACTATTTCTATCTTAGATATTGCAAAAAATTGTGATATAATCCTAGTATTATTTTTGAAAGATTAAGGTAAGATGAAAAGAAAAATCGAGTTGTGCGGAATCTATAATATTAAAAACAATCTCTGTACGGAAGATTGTAAATTCTGTGCTCAGGGCATTCTTGCTAAAAACAGAGGATCTGCTAAAAAGATAACTTTCGATGCAAAAGCGATAGATGCGGCAATGCGTGCTGCAGAAAATGATTTAACAAGATTCGGGCTGGTTGCTTCATCAAGAGGCCCTAGCCCTGAGGAAGTCGAAATAGTGGTGCGAATTTACAGAGAAATAAAAAAACGTGCGAATATACACCTGTGCGCTTCGCTCGGAATTGCATCCTATGAGGTTATGAAAAAACTAAAAGAGGCAGGCGTTAGCAGATACCACTGCAACCTTGAAAGCTGCAAGTCATTCTTCCCTAAGCTGTGCATAAGCCATACCTATGATGAAAAGGTGGAAACGATTGAGAATGCCAAAAAGGCCGGCCTTGCGGTATGCAGCGGCATGCTGCTTGGAGCGGGCGAATCGTTTGAAGACAGGCTGGAACTTGCAAGAGAGCTCAAAGAGCTATCTGTAAACTCCGTACCTATAAATATATTAATCCCAATAAAGGGCACTCCCCTTGAGGATAACAAGGTGCTTTCTGAGCAGGAAATAGAAAGCAGCATAACCGAAATTGCAAAAATACTATCGCCTGAAAAAATACGCCTTGCAGGAGGCAGGATCCATCTGAAAGATTCCGGTTACAATCTTCTAAAGCATTCTGTAAGTGCCCTCATTACAGGTGATATGGCTACGACTACAGGCTGCAAGGTAAACGATGATATAAATATGGTCGAAAAACTTTCCTAACCCCTAAAGCTCATTCGCATTAACGACAGCAAGTTGTCATTAAAAACATACATACATTAAAACCATACATTCCCAAAGTTATAACCTTAAGTTCATTATAGTTGCCACCAACAGTGTTAATTGTTCTACTACCCTATAAGTGTAACTTAGCTAAAGCTCACTCACATTGCCCTCAGCTGCCTTGTGCAACCTGTTCATTAAAGCTTCATACTCGGGAGTCGCATCTTTTTTTATGAATATAAGTGCTCTTTTTATATTATCTTCATCGAGCTTTCTGAGGCTATGATAGATCTTGTTTATCACATCCTGCGTACTCAAATTCATAAAATCTAACACCCTAGTTTCCTTATCAAAAAAACCGCTGAACTTTTGTGTAATCACGCTGCCTCGCATGCGGTCCATATCCCCGGCGCTACCTACAACTACAAAACACTCACAATTGGGAGAATAATGTTTGTACTTAACTCCCGGTGACTTTGGAACGTCTTTCATCGATTTACGCTCATCCGAAGCGCTACCATCGAAACCCGATGATAATTTATAACCGCTTTTTTCAAGACAACCCCGGATTTCAACTTCGCCTATTACTCCGGGTCTCAGTACATTGACTTTGCCGCCGGTAACACTTATAACCGTGGATTCTATCCCGATATCGGAATCATCACCCATGATCACCGCATCTATCTTGCCGTTGAGATCGTCTATAACATGTGAAGTGGAAGTCGGGCTTGGCTTTCCCGATTTATTTGCACTCGGAGCAGCTATGGGAACACCTGCAGAACGTATGAACTCCCTTGCAATGCTACTACTTGGCATCCTTACAGCTACCGTATCAAGCCCTCCTGTAACCTGATCCGGTATGTCAGCACTCTTTTTGCACACCAAGGTGAGGGGACCCGGCCAAAATTCATTTGCAATAGCCAAGATATGTTTATCTACGTCAGAAGCTACTCCCTGAAGTTCGGAAATATCGGAAATATGAACTATTAGCGGATTATCGGAGGGTCTTCCCTTCGCCTTGTAAATTTTTTCTATGGCATCCGGATCTAAAGCGTTTGCTCCAAGCCCGTATACGGTTTCTGTAGGAAAAGCTACCGTTCCTCCCGTCCTAATGATATTAGCTGCTTTCTCCATGCCCTCTTTATCAGGATTCAAAATTTTGGTTTTCATACGGGGCTATTCTCCAAACTTACTCATCTTGGCTGCCTGGTCGGCTGTAATCAAGCCTTCTATAACTTCGTCTATGTCTCCATTCATAAAATTATCCAGCTTATATATGGTAAGCCCTATCCTATGATCGCTCACCCTTCCTTGAGGGAAATTATATGTCCTTATCCTCTCGCTCCTATCGCCCGATCCTACCTGACTCTTTCTTTCATCCGACAGCTGCTTGTTCTGCTCTTCCATCTTAAGATTGTAAAGTCTTGATTTAAGCACCTTAAATGCCTTATCCTTATTTTTTATCTGAGATTTTTCGTCCTGACACGTAACTACTATCCCCGTCGGTTCATGTGTAAGCCTTACCGCAGAATCGGTAGTATTTACAGACTGTCCTCCATTTCCTGACGATCTGTATACATCCACCCTCACATCGTTCGGATTAAGATCCACTTCTACATCATCCATTTCAGGAAGCACAGCCACGGTAGCTGCAGATGTGTGCACCCTACCGCTTGATTCTGTAGTCGGTACTCTCTGCACCCTGTGCACTCCGCTTTCATACTTTAGCCTTGAGAATGCGCCCTTTCCCTTTATCAACATAACCGCTTCCTTTATGCCGTTAAGCCCGGTTTCATTCAGCTCTATGATTTCAGTCTTCCAGTTTTTTGAATCTGCATACATGGAATACATCCTAAGAAGATCGCTCCCGAAGAGCGCCGCCTCTTCACCCCCTGTGCCTGCTCTGATTTCAAGTATTACATTCTTTTCGTCTCGAGGATCTTTAGGGATCAGAAGTATTTTCAGCTGTTCTTCTTCCTTGTTTATTTCATCTTCAAGGCCGGATATTTCAAGCTTTGCAAGATCCTTCATCTCTTCATCACCGCCGGCACCTGCAAGAAGCTCCTTTGCATCTGAGAGCTCCTGCTTATGCTTTTTAAATGAACTATATGTCTTAACTATAGGCTCCATATCGCTCATTTCCTTTATGTATTTTTGCCAAAGCGGCTGATTCCCAATTATCTCAGGCTTTGACACGGCGGCCTCAAGTTCCTTGTATTTTTCTACTATAAAATCCAGCTTGTCTAACATCTTTCCTCCTAAATTATTTGTTATGCATTAAATATCAAGTTCTAAAACCACAGGGCAATGATCGCTGCCATATACATCGCTTAAAATTTTTGCATCCTCTATTTTATCCTTTACATCATTTGATACAAGAAAGTAGTCTATCCTCCACCCCGCATTGTTCTTCCTTGCATTAAACCTGTAGCTCCACCAAGTGTATGCCCCTTCTTTATCCGGATATTTGTATCTGAAAGTATCCGTAAACCCGGCTTCTAACAGCTCTGTGAACTTCTCCCTCTCTTCATCGGTAAATCCGGGATTTCTCCTGTTGGTTTTAGGATTTTTAAGATCTATCTCCGTGTGCGCTACATTTAAATCGCCACAGATAATAACAGGCTTTTCTTTATTCAACTTCACTACGTAGTCCCTGAAATCATCCTCCCAATGCTGCCTGTAATCAAGCCTTGCAAGTTCCGGTTTTGAATTCGGTACATATACATTCACAAGGTAAAAATCCTTGAAATCCGCAGTCACAACCCGTCCTTCCTCATCGTGTTCTTCTATGCCGATTCCCTTTGAAGTGGAAACCGCCTCTTCCTTTGAAAGCACGAGCGTTCCGGAATAGCCCTTCCGTTTTGCGCTATCCCAGTATTGATGGTATCCGTTTGTAAGGATTTCTTCCTGACCTTCCTGCATTTTAGTTTCCTGCACGGCAAAATAATCAGGACTTTCACCCTCCAAGACATCCAGAAAACCCTTTTTAATGCAGGCTCTTATGCCGTTAACATTCCAAGAAATAAACTTTTTCATACATCACCCAAGCTATCCTTTAAAATAATCAATACCCGCTTTAAATATATTTTGATTTTCACTTTTTGGCATATTCTTATATAAATTTTCGCCGAACATTCTTTCAGAATGCGCCATCTTGCCAAGAATCTTGCCATCCGGCGATGTGAGCGCTTCTATACCCCCGATAGAGCCGTTAGGGTTGATCTCGATATCCATTCCGCTATTTCCATATTTATCCGTATATTGAGCGGCTATCTGTCCATTTCTGATATATGAAAGAAGCTCGGAGTCCGTACAGTAAAATTTACCGTAGCTGTGAGAAACAGGCATGGTGTACACATCTCCCACCTTAAATCTCGACATCCAAGGCGATTTAGTAGAAATTATCCTGGTGTTTATCATTCTTGAAACATGCTCTCCTACATCGTTTTTCGTTAAAGTCGGTGATTCTTCAGTTTTTTCTCTATATTCACCAAACGGAAGCAAACCTGTATTTATAAGACCCTGAAAACCGTTCCCTATACCTGCCAAAAGACCATCTCTGCAGCTTAGCAGCTCCTCTATGGCTTCCCTTACGTAGACATTTGTAAGTACTGCGGAAATAAACTTCGCAGGACCGTCAGGCTCATCTCCACCGCTGAATCCACCGGGTATGAACACTATCTGGGCGGTTTTAATTGCGGCGGCCAACTCTCTAAAGGAGCGTGCTATTAGATGACCGTTTAAATTTCTGACGTTTACGAGCGTGCAGTTTCCTCCTCCTGCTTCAAACGCTCTCCTTACATCATTCTCTGAACCGCTCCCCGGGAAAACCGGAATTACTATCCTCGGCTTTGATAGCCTAAAGGCATGCCCCGCCTTAGACTTCGCTTCACACCCTTCATGGGGCTGCATCGTAACGGCATAGCTGAACTTATTATTTCTCTCCAAGGTTTTTTCTTGAATCTCTATCTTAGGTTCAGTATGGAACACTTCCAAAAGCGATTTTGTCCACTTATTGATGACCTCATCTATGCCGCTGTCCATCAAGGTTTTGTCCGCATTCAGAACGGCGAGTTCACAGAATTCATTCGTGGTACCTATTTCGTAAAGTCCATATGCCTTATTTGAAAATTCCTTTGCATTGAAATCTCCTTCTACCTCTAATATCACACTTCCATAATAAGACCTGGTAATGACGTCACAAATAGTTTTTTCAATATCCGTCTCATTTTTAGGTAACTTTCCTAAGAGGTTCTTTGCAAAATATCGCCCGTCAAGACTCAGTCCGATCTTATTGCCTGCCATGGAATTTACAAGACTTGCAAATATTCCGCCCCGTCCTACCGATGTTACGGATTTTACATCGTCCGATTTAATAAGCCGCTCCACATCCTTAAACATAGCGGATGCAGCCTTGTAATCTATTCCTCCATCGCCTTTATACCCCGGCATCAAACAGATAAGCCTGTTGTTAAAACCGGTCAAAACGTTTCCCTTTGTGTTTTCAGCCCTTCCTACGCCCACGGCAAGGCTTACAAGTGTATTTGGAATTTTTGTGCCCTTCGAAAATTCATGTACATCGCATTCACAACCTATACAAGGTATGTTAAGGGAGATCCCTGCATCAAAGGCTCCCAACATAGCTGCCGTCATATCCCCAAGCTTTTTAGGATCTACTGCGGAATCATTAAAACATCCTTGCAGCGAGAAATATATTTTAGATGGATCCACTCCGAGTAAAACGGCCTTCATAGCGGCATCAATTACAGCCAATTTACTCCCTTCCAATGGATTGTCATTTAGAATTTCAGGAGCCCATCCATATGTCATAACGGATGTTGTAGATGTATTTCCCTTCTGCACCGGAAGTTTACTTACCATCCCTACGGTTTGTGTTAACTCCGTTTCACCTCCGAGCGGCATCATGACGGAGCTACTACCTGCTGTGGAGTCAAACCTTTGTATGAGTCCTTTCTTGTTGCAACAGCTTAAATCAGTCAGGACTTCGTCCAAATATTTTTTTGGTTTGAACGTCTTCAAGGATTTATACATAGGATGTTTTATGAGCTCTGCAGTACTTTCGCCTTTAGCTCCCTTGCCCTCTATACTGACCTTTTCTTCACGTACACAACCTCTTGACTTTATAAATTTTTGATTTAAATTTACAATTTCATCTCCATCCCAGGTAAGTACAAGCCTGTCGTCCTTTGTTACCTCCGCTATAACCGTAGCTTCAAGGTTTTCCCCTTCCGATTCTCTTTTAAAATGCTTCCAATGCAACCTGTCGATAGCTAACACAAGCCTTTCTGAAGAATCTGAAAGTGCAAGCTCCATACCTTCTATCGTATCGTTTACTGCAGGCACCATGTTTAAGTTCACCCTGGCGCCACTTACAAGTTCGCTGATTGCTACTGCAATGCCTCCTATGCCGCCATTTCTACATTTTTTTACGAGTTGAGTCACCCTGTCATAGCTGAATAATTTCTGTATACTCCTTGCTGTCATTGGATTTGTATAATAGGTATTATTTTCATTCGAGCGGTCCGTTTTTGCGCCCAGGAGCACTATTATATCTCCCGCCGCAGGTTCCTTTTTCACTACATTTTCAACAGGAGCGGCCGATACAGTCGCTGCGACTTCTACGCTACCCTTGGCGTAATCTGTGCTACATGCTTGTTCTACCAATCCTGTAGGTACTCCCATTCCCTTAGCATAGAAGCTGAATCCGTCTGCAGTTTCAACGGCCAACTTTCTCTTTGCGAGTTTATCCCTACCCTTGTTGAAATTATCTGCGCAAGAAAGCCTCATACATTGATGAACATAGCTGCGTGCAGCAATCGAGCCTCTGATAGCCTCTCCTAAATTCAAAGCGGAAGTTCTGAAAGCGTCAGTTTCGAGCAAATGCGTGCACGCCTTACTCTTAAGCATGAGCAACCAGTCTTCATTCCTGCCGTCTACCTCGCATTTTATGCGAAGACTGCAAGCATTATCCTTCTCCTTTTCATCTACAATGAGCTCATTTTCACGGTCTTGAATTCGCTCAGCCGATATTTTCGCAATATCCATAAGAGAAATATCGGTGGTTTCTTCACTTCCTTTATAAAACTTTTTTCTGCAATCCAAGTAATCATCATAGATCTTCTTTACTTCTTTTGAATATGACGACTTGTCAAAATTGATATCGCCTATTTTTGCATTAAATGCGGATCTTCTGCCAAGACCTGCCCAACAAGCATTGAGCATCTTCATCTCCGCCGATGTAGGCTCTCTGTCTTCATTATTTTTAAATTCATCTTGAATTAGTTTTATATCTGAAACGCTTAAATCCAGACCTTCGTCAGCTATGAACTTCTCTGTTCTCTTTTTATCAAAATTTCGAAATCCCCTTATATTCTTTGTAGAATCAGTGTCTCCCGCAGCCGATGCAAATAAATCTTCCTTATCTGGATTTATCAAATAGACCTCTTTTGGATTTGCCATGTAATCTACTATCTTTGACATATCATCAGCATTTACATCACCTGCAATCGCAATGATCGTAGCTGTTCTAACATTCGGCTTTATGCCTTTTCTGGATAATTTTATACATTGCTTGGCAAGATCCGCTCTTCTATCGTATCTTCCCTTTACGCTTGAATACGCAAAACAGGTATAACCTTCCAACAAGGCATCGATATTTTCGTCGTAATATAAATTATCGCAGGTGGGATCTGCAAACACGTAATAAGAAAGACTCTTCGCAGTGGATACGTCGAGTCCTGTGATCACATACATATTGAGATATCTTACTTCTTTTACTCCCTCTATTCCAAGAGTATTTTTAAATTCCTGTGCTAACGTCTGCGCCTTATTGTCAAACCCCTTTTTTCTCTCCACCAGAATTTTCATCTGTTCTCCCTTTATGCATTCTAACAACGCTCAATCATATAAAAATTCTACCATTTTATATGTTGCAAAATCAAGATTTCACGCCTCGATTATTCTTCTTTAACTCTCTTTGAATATTGCGCTTTGCATCCTTTTTCGCAATGCTTTCACGCTTATCATATATTTTTTTACCTCTACAAAGTCCAAGCTCTACCTTGGCAATTCCCGATTTAGTAATATAGACCTTGAGAGGAATCAACGTATATCCCTTTTGCGTGAGCGAGCCCATGATCTTTCTTATCTCCTGCCTGTGAAGAAGCAACTTACGGTTCCTTAACGGCGGCGAATTGAACTGATTGCCTTGCTCATACGGGCTTATATGCACCCCGAAGAGTATGCACTCACCATCTTCTATCCGTGCATAACCTTCCTTGATGTTTATATTACCCTTTCTTATGGACTTTATTTCAGTACCTGTAAGCACTATCCCCGCTTCATACCTCTTATCCACAAAATACTCGTGCAGAGCCTTTCTGTTGTTTGCAATTATATGTCCGTTATCCTGCTTGGTTTTTTTACCTTTCTTCGCCATCAGCGTTTCCCTCTTAGAATTTTTTGAAATATTTAAACGGAAAAATCCTGAGCACCGCCTTACCATAAACCTTGTCCATAGAGACGAGTCCTACATCCGTCGATCTGCTGTCTGCACTGTTGTACCTGTTGTCACCGAGAACGAAGAGTTTGCCCTTAGGGATTTTCAATTTATTTACTTCCACCTGCCCGTTGCCGTTCGTCTCTGTAGCCTTATCCAAGGTATAGCTTTGATCTATTTCCTTACCGTTTCTATACACCTTCTTATTTTTAATCGTAATTTCATCACCCGGAAGCCCTATTATTCGCTTTATATAGTATTTTTTGTTATCGAAATTCAATAGCGATCCTGTGGTATAAGCCCTTTCTCCGGAATCAAAAACCACTATATCCTCATGTTTAAATTCGTTGAAAACATATGCCTGTTTGCTCAAAAGCAGGTAATTACCGTCTTGCAATGTCGGTAGCATCGAAGTTTGTCTTACTATCGTGGTTTTCACAAATGTTATACCTATGAGAATGGTCATAACTATTACTATTAGGTATGAAACAACTGTACTTACCGTGCCGTTTTTTTTCTCTTCATAATTTTCCATAACTGCTATCTTACGTTCCTTTCACCATATTCTTCCAACAATTTTTGCTTTAGTTCCCAAAGCTTTTTCGATAAGTCTACAAAGTAATCCTGCGGATTTTCAAATCTGGTAACTTCGTCCCAAAGCGTATCAAGCTGTTCCTTGCAGTATTTACGTGTACTTTCTATATCCTTGGATTCATACACGCATCTTCCTTTTATAAATATAGGCTTTAAAAGCTCAGTAGCCGTAAAACTCTCAACGACCTTCTTCTTCCATATGGCTCTCGGATCAAATATAGTGTACGGCTTGGAATCGTCTATTACTTCATCCGCAAGGGTTATGACATCCGCTATCGCCTTACCGCTGTTGTTATCAAACAGCCTGTACACCTTTTTGAATCCGGGATTCGTAATCTTATCCAAGTTTTCGCTGACTTTGAGTGTCGGAACCGTTTCTCCGTTTCTCATTATCGTAGAAAGTTTATAAACGCCACCGAATACCGGATCTTGCTTCGATGTTATGAGTCTTTCACCTACACCAAACGAATCAATTTTTGCGCCCTGCAAAAGTACGTCTCTTATTATATACTCGTCCATTGAGTTTGAGACCACGATCTTGCAATCCGTATGTCCCGCATCATCAAGCATTTTCCTCGCTTGCTTTGTAAGATATGTAACGTCACCGCTGTCTATCCTTATCCCTTTATTCACAGGGGCATATTCGTCGAAAATTTTTATAGCGTTTGGAACACCGGATCTCAATACATCGTATGTGTCTACAAGCAATACCACGTTATCGGGATAGCTCTTTGCATATGCTTTGAATGCCTCGTATTCATCTTCAAAACTCTGTACCCAGCTGTGCGCCATAGTCCCCATTACGGGCACGGAAAATTCCTGATCTGCCATAGTACACGCCGTACCTGCGCACCCTCCGACATAGGCGGCTCTCGCTCCGAACACGGCAGCGCTCGCTCCCTGAGCCCTTCTTGTACCGAATTCAAACACCGGTCTGTCACCCGCTGCCCTTACTATTCGATTTGCCTTGGTAGCTATGAGGCTTTGATGGTTTATCTTAAGAAGAAGCATTGTTTCGATAAGCTGTGCCTGAATCATAGGCCCTCTCACCATGAGTATAGGCTCCCTCGGGAATATAGGTGTGCCCTCGGGTGCGGCCCAGACATCACATTCAAATTTAAAGTTTCTTAGGTAATCTAAAAATTTTTCATCGAAGATGCCCTTGCCTCTTAAATACTCTATATCGCCATCCGAAAATCTAAGTTCGTTTAAATATTCCACTACCTGCTCTACGCCTGCCATTATCGCATAACCGCTACCGTAAGGCAGATTTCTGAAAAAAAGGTCAAACGTAGCTATGTCATCTCCCTTGTCCGATAAAAAATAACCGTTTGCCATAGTTATTTCGTAAAAATCCACAAGCATCGTAAGATTGGGTTTTTTCATTCTCATAGCGCCTCCTGCTTCTATAACTCTTAATACATTATACTACTTTAAAAGCGGTTGTAAATAGTGTCCCGTATATGATTTTTTTACTCGGCTAACTTCAAGCGGTGTACCTGTCGCTACGATTTCACCTCCGTTAGATCCGCCGTCAGGTCCAAGATCTATTATGTGATCCGCCCTTTTTATTACATCAAGGTTATGCTCTATCACAACTACGGTATTTCCTGTATCCGTAAGCCTTTCGAGCACGGCTATAAGCTTATCTACATCTGCAAAGTGAAGCCCTGTAGTGGGTTCATCCAAAATGTACAGCGTCCTTCCCGTGCTCTTCTTTGCAAGTTCACTCGCAAGCTTTATTCTCTGAGCTTCTCCTCCCGAAAGCTGAGTGGATGGCTGCCCCAGCCTTATGTATCCTAGGCCGACATCTGAAATTGTATCGAGTATCCTCTTTATCGTAGGGATATTTTCAAAAAACACCTTGGCTTCATCAACGCTCATATCGAGCACATCGAAGATCGATTTATCCTTGTATTTCACTTTAAGAGTTTCTTGGTTGTAACGCATCCCCCCGCAAACGTCGCACGGTACATATACATCCGGAAGAAAATGCATCTCGATCTTTATGATTCCATCACCCTTGCAGGCTTCACACCTTCCGCCCTGAAGATTGAAGCTGAAGCGTCTTTTGCTGAATCCTCGTATTTTAGCCTCTTTGAGTCCCGCAAAAAGATCCCTTATCGGTGTAAACACTCCTGTATAGGTCGCAGGGTTTGACCTTGGAGTTCTTCCTATCGGCGACTGATCTATGTCGACTATCTTGTCTATATGCTCTATTCCCTTGATGCTCTTGTGTTTTCCTACTTCATGTGTACTGCCGTGCAAAATGTTCGAAGCGCCCTTATGAAGTATCTGATTCACAAGCGTGCTCTTTCCCGAGCCTGACACCCCCGTTACACAAACTAATTTCCCCAACGGAATGTCTACATTTATATTTTTAAGGTTGTTTTCCGCCGCTCCTTTTATGGTTATTTTTTTACCGTTTCCCTTTCTGTATTGGAGTTTGGATGAAATCTTTTTAGCACCGCTTAAATACTGTCCTGTAACCGAATCCTTCACCTTTTTTATGGCTTCTACATCTCCCGAAGCAACCAGCTCACCTCCATGTACACCGGCTCCGGGACCTATGTCTACGATGTGATCGGCCGCATACATGGTTTCTTCATCATGCTCCACCACTATCAAGGTATTTCCGATATCCGTCAAGTGCCTAAGCGTATCTAAAAGCTTAAGGTTATCCTTTTGGTGCAGTCCTATACTCGGTTCGTCAAGCACATACAGTACTCCGACAAGCCCCGATCCTATCTGCGTTGCAAGCCTTATCCTCTGAGCCTCTCCGCCTGAAAGCGTACCCGCAGCCCTTGATAGCGTAAGGTAATCAAGCCCCACATCCACGAGAAACTGCAACCTCGTCCTTATCTGTTTTATTATTTCCTTAGCTATCAGTTCATCCTTGCCTTCAAGACTTAACTTTTCTATAAAGCCAAGGGCATCTACAGCGGACATCTCCGTAAATTCATGGATATTTATACCTCCCACCTTGACGGCGAGCACTTCTTTTTTCAGTCGTTTTCCGTCGCAATCGCTACATACGGTTTCATGCATGTATTTTCCCATCTTATCTTTGAAAAAGTCGGATTTTGCGTTCATATAACGCCTTTCAAGATTATTTATAAGACCTTCAAAAGGATGTTTCTTGCTGTAGACATTTCCCGATAAACTCCTATATTCATAGGAGAGATCCCTTTTGCCGGTACCGTAAAGAAGCTCCTGCTTAAACTTTGCGGGAAGGTCTTTATATGGGGTGCTCATGGATACCCCGTGGTAGTCTGCGAGTTCCTCCACCATCTTCTTATAGATCCCCGAATATTCTATGGAATGATAGATGGTGGATAAGGCTCCGTTACTTAGGCTGAGCGATTCGTCCTTGATTATGAGCTTAGGATCTATATGCTGTATGTGTCCTATGCCTTTACACGTTTCACAGGCGCCCTGAGGACTGTTAAATGAAAATATTCTAGGTTCGAGCTCCGTTATGCCGCTACCGTGCTCACTGCAGGAAAACTTCGTGTTGTAACTCTCGCAGATTTCACCGTCTTTTCCTGAATATAGAGCCGTTACCTCACCCTCTCCTTCTTTTATTGCAAGCTCGACAGCTTCGGAGAGTCTCGGTCTTATATCGGCGTTTATCTTAATCCTGTCTATGACAATGTCTATGCTGTGTTTGTAATTTTTTTCTAAAGATATCTCATCGTCTGCGAGGTTCTTAATTTCACCGTCCACCCGCACTCTCGTATATCCGTCTGCGGCTATCCTCTCAAGAATCTTATCGTGCCTTCCCTTCCTGGCCTTTACAACCGGCGCTAAAATCTGCACCTTGTCGCCTTTATCGCTATTAAGTATCTTGTTGACTATTTGATCAAGATCCATGGGTACGATTTCTTTACCGCAAACCGGACAATGTGGCACACCTACCCTTGCAAACAACAATCTTAAGTAATCGTAGATTTCAGTCACCGTTCCAACTGTTGATCTCGGGTTATTATGCGTTGATTTCTGATCTATGGCTATGGCAGGAGAAAGCCCTGTAATCATCTCTACGTCCGCTTTTTCCATTCTTCCTAAAAACTGCCTTGCATAGGATGACAGGCTTTCCATATATCGCCTTTGCCCTTCCGCATAGATGGTATCAAATGCAAGAGATGATTTACCGCTCCCTGAGAGCCCCGTAAGTACCACGAATTTATCACGAGGTATGGTCACATCTATTCCCTTGAGATTGTTCTCCCTTGCATTTTTTATCACTATTTCCTTATCCATAGATTCTCCTTCTATAACCTCGCCCTATATTCAAAAAGGATCTCTCTGAGCTCCGCCGCCCTTTCAAATTGAAGATCTTTCGCCGCCTGTTTCATCTCTTTTTCTATCTTTTTGGTAAAATCCGAAAGCTCCTTTTTAGACATCTCCTGAGGCTTTTTAAGCTCCTCTTCCTCCACTTCGATGGTCGCCTCTATCGATTCTCTTATATCCTTTTGTATGCTCTTTGGTGTAATGTTATGCTCTTCGTTGTATCTTTGCTGTATCTTTCGTCTCCTTGTCGTTTCATCCATCGCATTCTTCATGGCATTGCTTATTCCGTCTGCATATAATATTACCCTGCCGTTTGCATTTCTTGCCGCACGTCCGATGGTTTGGATAAGTGAAGTTTCCGTCCTCAAAAAGCCTTCTTTATCGGCATCCAAGATCGCAACAACTGAGACTTCAGGAATATCGAGCCCTTCCCTCAAAAGGTTTATACCTATCAGCACGTCGTATTTCCCGAGCCTCAGCTCTCTAATTATTTCCATTCTCTCAATTGCATCGATGTCGGAATGCATATAACATGCCTTGATGTCAGCATCTATGAGGAAGGCACTGAGGCTTTCTGCCATTTTTTTGGTGAGGGTGGTTATGAGCATTCGCTCGCCCCTCTCAGCTACCTTGTTTATTTCGCCTATCAAATCGTCTATCTGCCCTTCTATAGGTCTTACATCTATTTCAGGCTCTAAAAGCCCCGTAGGTCTTATGATTTGCTCGCAGGTGATTCCGCCGCTCTTTTCTTTTTCGTATTCCGCGGGAGTTGCAGATACGTATACTACTTGATTTACAAGTTCTTCGAATTCGCTAAACTTAAGCGGCCTATTATCGAGAGCCGCAGGCAACCTGAACCCGTAATCAACGAGGGTGGTTTTTCTTGACCTGTCCCCTGCATACATCGCCCTTAGCTGCGGAAGCATTACGTGCGATTCATCTATTATCGTAAGGAAGTCATCGGGGAAATAGTCTATCAACGTATATGGTCTTTCTCCTTCCTTGAGCCCGTTTATATATCTGGCATAGTTTTCTATTCCCTTGCAGGTACCCATTTCGTTTATGAGCTCTATATCGTATCTTGTCCTCTCTTCAAGCCTCTGTGCCTCTAAAAACTTTCCGTTTTCTTTAAACCATTTGAGCCTTTCGCCGAGGTCCTTGCTTATCTGCGTTATAGCTGAGCTAAGTTTATCCGGTGTCGAAATGTAATGCGTTGCAGGATAGATGGCTATGTGCTTTCGCCTGCCGAGGAGTTTTCCCGTTACTGCGTTCATCTCCCTGATATCTTCAATTTCATCGCCAAACATCTCTATTCTCACAGGATTTTCGCTACCTGAAGGATATATGTCTATCACATCGCCTCGCACCCTAAAGCTTCCTCTGCTAAAATCTATGTCCGCTCTGTGATATTGAATTTCCACCAGTTTTTTGAGTATTTCATCTCTTGATTTTTCCTCGCCCAGCCTTATGGAGAGCATCTGCGTTTCATAGTCAAAGGGGCTTCCAAGTCCGTATATGCAAGATACGCTGGCTACAATTATGACGTCACGCCTTTCAGCAAGTGAAGCGGTAGCGGAATGGCGCAGTTTATCGATTTCAAAGTTCGTAGATGCGTCTTTATCTATGTGGGTATCCGTAGACGGAATATATGCCTCCGGCTGGTAATAATCGTAGTATGAGATAAAATACTCCACGGCATTTTCAGGGAAAAACTCCTTGAATTCGCCGTACAGCTGCCCTGCGAGGGTCTTATTATGGGATATTACGAGGGTAGGCTTCTGCGCCTTTTCTATGAGTCCCGCCATGGTGAATGTTTTACCTGAACCAGTAACACCCATAAGCGTTTGGTGACGCCTTCCTTCTTCTATGCCCTTTGCAAGTTTTTCTATAGCCGGTTTTTGATCGCCCATAGGGCTGAATTTTGAATGTAATTTAAAATCCATCGGTTAATCTACCTTTAGGTGAATCCACTATACCTCTTATAGTTATATCCACCTGTTCCACATTGATCGCAGTCATCTTCTCCACTTCATTTTTTATAGCCGTCTGCAACATATCCGATTCACGAATGAACGATATGCCCTTTCTGAGCACTACCTGAACAGCTATATAAAGTCCGGTGCTCTTTGAATTTATGTATATTATGTTGATATTACCGGCAGGTTCGTTATCACGAAATGCCTTCTTTATCAGTCTTTCTATTACCCTGTCTGATATTTTGTAATCACCGAGGTAGCTGTAAATCGGTCTTACCACCGCCTTCTCATTTTTTCCGGCAGAACTGTTCTTGCCCTTGATCTTTTTAATAGGGTGCACAAAATATCCCGAAAAATGGTGCTTAAGTTCAAACGTCGGTGCAGGAACGGCATGCTTGCCTTCATTTTTTCGCTGCTTATTGGCCGTGAGCCTTTCTCTTTCCGTCGTTACGTCTTCTATATAAACGTATTCCGAAAATTCAGGAAGTTTTAGTTTTTTTCGTATTTTTTCCACCATACCAACGGAGGTGCCGATTATCAATATGCCGGACGGAGCCGCATTTTTAATGCTTTTAATGACTTCGTCGGCATGTTTATCATAAACAAAGAGAGCAGTTTTTATGGCTCCAATTTTTGTCTTATCCTTCTTAGCTGAATGGCCACTCGCTATCTGCCCTCTAAATATAAATAATCCGTCGTCGATTATCCCGTCAATATCCTTGTCTTTGCATACATCAATAGCCTTAAAGCTTTTGCCTGTACCACTTTTGCCTACAAGTGCTATGAGCCGCATCGCATCACTTAGTTGTGGTCATGCCCACATCCACAGCTGCAAGAATGTCCCTGATGTCCGTGCTGGCCGTGTTTGCCTTGTTTCCCATGTTTTCCATGATCTCCCTCGGCATCCTCATCCTCCTCATCGGCGATTTCATCAAGCACCTTTGAAAATTCGTCAGACAACTGCTCAAATATTTTTTCATCTTCAATATTGTCAAGCTCTATTTCTCCATTTTCCTTTTCGCTATATCCGAAAAAGTAAATCTCTTCTTCCTTATTTGAAGCGAGCACTATATAATCCTTACCGTCAAGCTCCAACAAGCCCAATGGCTCACATGCTTCTTCATTACCATCTTCAAAACTAAGCGTGATTTCTTCAATCTCTTCAAATTTTTTATCATTACCCATCTCAACCTCCATTTCATTTCAAACTCCTATACAGTTTAGCATAATATCGATATCCCTACAACCTTTTTAAAATGAAAATATAAGTTAACCGCAGTGAGCGCTACAATGGCGCTTTATATGCAAAATTCAAACCAAATACCTTTGATAAAACAACACAATAAAAAAAGAGAGGTTTTACCTCTCTTTTAAAAAATGGTGATCCTGCCGGGAATTGAACCCGGGTTACCGCCGTGAAAGGGCGGTGTCTTAACCTCTTGACCACAGGACCATAAACCGGCAACGACCTGCTTTTCCATACAGTCACCCATATAGTATCATCAGCGCAGAGAAACTTAACTACTGTGTTCGGGATGGGAACAGGTGTAACCTTCTCGCTATAGTCACCGGATAGGTGCGGATGCACCTTGAAAACTGAATAGTATCTAAAAACCATTGGTCAAGCGTTCGACCTATTAGTATCGGTCAGCTAAATACATTACTGCACTTACACCTCCGACCTATCAACGTGATAGTCTCTCACGGGTCTTACCATTGCTGGAGGAAATCTTATCTTGTGGTTGGCTTCGCACTTAGATGCTTTCAGCGCTTATCCTTTCCATACTTAGCTACCCGGCTATGCCCTTGGCAGAACAACCGGTACACCATAGGTATGTCCATTCCGGTCCTCTCGTACTAGGAACAGCTCCACTCAAATTTCCAACGCCCACAGCGGATAGGGACCGAACTGTCTCCCGACGTTCTGAACCCAGCTCGCGTACCTCTTTAATGGGCGAACAGCCCAACCCTTGGGACCTACTCCAGCCCCAGGATGAGACGAGCCGACATCGAGGTGCCAAACACCGCCGTCGATGTGAACTCTTGGGCGGTATCAGCCTGTTATCCCCGGGGTAGCTTTTATCCGTTGAGCGATGGCCCTTCCACTCGGATGCCACCGGATCACTAAGCCCGACTTTCGTCCCTGCTCGACTTGTTGGTCTCGCAGTCAAGCTCCCTTCTGCCTTTGCACTCTATGCGCGATTTCCGTCCGCGCTGAGGGAACCTTTGGGCGCCTCCGTTACTCTTTAGGAGGCGACCGCCCCAGTCAAACTGTCCACCAGACACTGTCCCCGTAGCAGATGATGCTACCGGGTTAGAATTCCAATGCTACAAGGGTGGTATCCCAACATTGACTCCTCTAAAACTGGCGCTCCAGATTCTTAGTCTCCCACCTATCCTGTACGCATAACACCGAAACTCAATATCAAGTTACAGTAAAGCTCCACGGGGTCTTTCCGTCCTGCTGCGGGTAACCGGCATCTTTACCGGTACTACAATTTCACCGAGTCTATTGTTGAGACAGCGCCCAGATCGTTACGCCTTTCGTGCGGGTCAGAACTTACCTGACAAGGAATTTCGCTACCTTAGGACCGTTATAGTTACGGCCGCCGTTTACTGGGGCTTAAGTTCTGTGCTTCGGTTACCCTTACACTTCACCTTAACCTTCCAGCACTGGGCAGGCGTCAGCCCCTATACTTCAGCTTTCGCTTTTGCAGAGACCTGTGTTTTTGCTAAACAGTCGCCTGGGCCTATTCACTGCGACCTACTTGCGTAGGTACCCCTTCTCCCAAAGTTACGGGGTTATTTTGCCGAGTTCCTTAACAATAGTTATCTCGCTGGCCTTAGGATTCTCTCCTCATCTACCTGTGTCGGTTTGCGGTACGGGCACCTTTAGTCTTGCTAGCGGATTTTCTTGACAGCATGAAAACAGTTACTTCCGGTACTTAATTTCCCTCCACATAACGCCTCAGTATTATTGCAGTGGATTTGCCTGCTGCAACTACCTTAACGCTTGTACGTGCTCTACCAACGGCACGCTTAACCTATCCTTCTGTGTCCCCACTTCACTCTTAACGACTATCGGTGGTACAGGAATATCAACCTGTTGTCCATCGCCTATGGCTTTCGCCCTCAGCTTAGGTCCCGACTAACCCTGAGCGGACGAACCTTGCTCAGGAAACCTTAGATTTTCGGCCGACAGGATTCTCACCTGTCTCTCGCTACTCATGCCAACATTCTCACTCCTATGCAGTCCACCATGCCTTCCGGCACAACTTCAACCCACATAGGACGCTCCTCTACCAATTTATTTTAAATTCCCAAGCTTCGGTAATAAGTTTTAGCCCCGTTTATCTTCGGCGCAAAATCACTCGACTAGTGAGCTGTTACGCACTCTTTAAATGTATGGCTGCTTCTAAGCCAACATCCTAGCTGTTTGTGCAACTTCACATCCTTTTCCACTTAACTTATATTTTGGGACCTTAGCTGTAGGTCTGGGCTGTTTCCCTTTCGACTATGAAACTTATCTCACATAGTCTGACTCCCAAGTATAATTATACGGCATTCGGAGTTTGATAGTTTTTGGTAACCGGTGAAGGTCCCGCAAACATTCAGTGCTCTACCTCCGTTAATCTTTTCTTGAGGCTAGCCCTAAAGCTATTTCGAGGAGAACCAGCTATCTCCGAGTTCGATTGGAATTTCACCCCTATCCACACGTCATCCTAACCTTTTTCAACAGATACAGGTTCGGTCCTCCACGAGATTTTACTCTCGCTTCAACCTGCACATGGATAGATCACCCGGTTTCGGGTCTACAGCATGCAACTTCTCGCCCTATTAAGGCTCGCTTTCACTTCGGCTGTTGCGCTTCACGCCTTCACCTTGCTACAC